>NZ_JBHWLR010000018.1:42150-87424 GCF_042731755.1 Promicromonospora sp. NPDC059942 | reverse complement strand
ACGCCGCGGCGGGGCCGACCGACTCCCCTTTGAGGCCCGGGTTTCTTCGCTCTGGATCCGTCCAGAGCGAAGAAACCCGGGCCTCAAAGGTGAGTGGGACAGAGGGTGAGTTGGCCGAGGGTGAGTTGGCCGAGGGTGAGCGGGCCGAGCCCGAGGCGGCTCAGAGGCCGTAGGACTCCAGGAAGCGGAGCCACACCTCGCTGACCGTCGGGTACGCGGGCACCGCGTGCCACAGACGGTCCAGCGGCACCTCGCCGACGACGGCGATCGTCGCGGCGTGCAGCATCTCGCCGGCGTCCGGCCCCACGAACGTGGCGCCCACCAGGACCCGGCGCTGCGTGTCGACCAGCACCTGGGCCCGGCCCGTGTAGTTCGGGCCGTCCACGCTCGCCCCGGACACCCAGGACAGGTCGTACGACACGGCCTCGACCGGGATCCCGGCGGCCCGCGCCTCGCGCTCCGTCGGCCCCACCCAGCCGACCTGCGGGTGGGTGAACACCACCTGGACGCGCGCACCGTGGTCGGCGGTCGCGGCGTACCGCGACCACGGCTTGCCCTCCTGTCCGACGGCGGGCTCCGGGTCGCCGCTCGTCGGAGACCGGTCGCCGGACTCCGTGCCGTACCGGGCCGCGACCACGTCGCCGACGATCCGGCCCTGGTACTTGCCCTGGTGCGTGGTCGGCGCCCGCCCCGTCACGTCGCCGCACGCGTACAGCCAGCCGCCGGGCACGCCGACCACCTCGAGCGACTCGTTGACCACCAGCGCCCCGCCGCGGCCCAGGCTCGACCTGTCCAGGCCCACGCTCTCCACGTTCAGGTCGGTCGTGCGCGGCACGCGCCCCGTCGCGACCAGGATCTCGGCGGCCGTGATCGTCGCGCCGTCGGACAGGGTGACCGTCACCGGACCGGCAGGCTCGTTGTCGCTGCCGGTGCCCGGCCGCTCGACCGAGGCGACGCCGACACCGGTCCGGACGTCGACGCCGATCGCGCGCAGCGACTCGCCCACCATCTCGCCCGCGAACGGTTCGGCGTTCGACAGCAGGCCGCCCCGGGCCAGCAGCGTCACCTGTGCGCCGAGGTCCGAGTACGCGTTCGCCATCTCGACGCCCACCACGCCGCCGCCGATCACGACCAGGGACTCGGGGATCGCCTCGGCTCCCGTCGCCTCCCGGCTCGACCACGGCGCGGCGGCCGCCAGCCCCGGGGTGTCGGGCAGCACGGGCACGCTGCCGGTCGACGCGATCACCGCGTGCCGGGCCCGCAGGAGCCTCGTCACCGGGGCCTCGCCGGTCTCGGCCTCACCGAGCCCCCCGCCGACGTCGGAGTCGTCGTCCTCGCCGCCGCCGGCCGCGTCGCCGGACCCGCCGCCGGCCGGCGCGCGCGGCACCGTGACCTCCACCAGCTTCTCGCCGGCCAGGCGGCCGTGCCCGCGCACGAGCGTCATGCCCGCACCCTCGACCCACGAGACCTGCCCGGAGTCGTCCCAGTCGTAGGTGATCTCGGTGCGCCGGGCCAGCACGGCGGCGACGTCGGGCGCCCCCGGGTCGGCCAGGCCGGGTGTGTCGCGCGCCAGGGCGCGCACGGTGCCCGCGCGCAGCAGCACCTTGGACGGCATGCAGGCCCAGTACGAGCACTCGCCGCCCACGAGCTCGGACTCGACCAGGGCGACGGACAGGCCGGTGCGGGAGGCGCGGTCCGCCGCGTTCTCGCCCACGGGCCCGCCGCCGATCACGATGACGTCGTAGGTCTCGTCCGCCTGCTCACCGGGTGTCTCGGGTGCGTTGTTCATGTCGTCATCCTGGACCGAACCCGCACCACGGTCTATCGGACGGGTCCGGACGGCCCCGGCGTGTCCCGCACCAGCACGACGGCGGCGGAGAGCTTCTGGCCGAAGACGTCGAGGGCGTCGGCCGCGAGGTCCAGCACCAGCGCGTCCAGGTGTGCGGCAGCCTCCGGGGCGTCCAGGTCGCCCATGTGGCCGTAGACGGTCAGCGTGAGCAGGCCCCAGAGCCGCGCGGAGCACAGGTTCATCGCGTGCAGCAGCCCGAGCGGCACGTCCGGCGGGAAGCCCGGGATCCCGCGCATCGCCTCGCGGGCGGCCCGCAGGTGGGGCACGAGCGCGGGCAGGAGCTCGTCGTCGGGGATCACGCGGCAGCCCGCCCGCCACCACGCCAGGGCGATGGGCGCGAACACGGCGCCCACCCGGTCCAGGGCCATCAGCGGCGCGTGCCGGGGCTCCCCGGGCGTGTCCTCGCCCGGGAGGGAGATCCGCATCCGCCCCGACATCAGCAGGTCGTACTCGTTGCGGTGCGCGAGGCACCAGCGGAACAGCGCGTCGATCACGGCGTGGCACTGCGCGCTCGGGTCGTCCGCGGGCTGCCGCGCCCTGGCAGTCTCCACGTACGCCAGGAGCTCGTCGACGACGTCCTGGTGGGTGGCGTGCAACAGGCCGGGACGACCGTCGAAGTACCGGTACAGCCCGGGCGCCGCGATCCCGACGTCCTTCGCCACGGCCTGCATCGTGACGCCGTCCGGGCCGTGCTCGTCCAGCAGGCGGCGCGCCGAGCGCAGCGCCTCCGCCAGCAGCTCGCGGCGCAGCCGGGCCCGGCGGCCCGTGCCGCCCCGCGCGGTCGTGCCCGCCTCGGTGGCCGGGTAGGCCCCGGCGAGGAACGGCTCGGGTGCGGTGTTCTCGGGCGTCGCCGTCCCGGACCCGGAGCTCCCGGCCCCCGGCTCGAACACGGGCTCCAGGACGGCGGCGGGGCTGGGTGTCAAGCCGAAGAGCGCGAGGTTCCGGGCGTTCAGGTCGTCGAGCAGGGCCGTGATGTAGTCGCGCCGGACCGGACCGTCGGGCTCGGTGACGTGCCCGTACGCCGTCATGCACAACAGTCCGAAGGTGCGCTGCCACGCGACGCGGACGGCGACGACCAGACCCAGCGGCACGTCCCGGGGCGCGTCCGGGAACACGGCCAGGAGCGCGTCGCGGCGGGCGCCCAGGTCCGCCGCGAGCTCCGGGACGACCGGCTCGTCGAACCGGACCGCGCCGTCGGCCCACTGGGCGACGACCGGGGGGAACGCGAGCGCCGCCACCTCGTAGAACGTGCCGCCACCGGACTCCCCGCCGACCGGCGCGCCGTCCTCGACCAGGCGCAGGCCGGCGCCGAGCAGCAGGTCGAACTCGTGGGGGTGCGCCACGCTCCACGCGAACATCGCGTTCGTCAGCGCCTGCACCGCGGCGGCGCGGTCACCGGCCGGCTGCCGGGCGATCGCCGCGCGGACGTGCGCGACCAGCTCGTCGAGCACGTCCCGGTACGTCACCCGGAGCAGGTCGGCGCGGCTCGGGAAGTACCGGTAGAGGCCTGGCCCAGCGATCCCGATCTCCCGGCTGACGGCCAGCATCGTCACGCTCTCGAGCCCGCCGTCGGCGAGCAGGCGGCGCGCCACGACGATCGAGCTGCTCAGGAGCTCCTGCCGTCGACGTCGCCGGGGCGTGGTCTCTGCGGTGCTGCTCACGGGGCGTACTTGGTCTCCGGTGGGGGCCGACGATGCGGCACCCAGTCTCCCATGCCGGGCCCGCTCCAGGCATCACCTGGTAGCCGAACGTAGGGTTGGTCGCCCCATCACGCCTCTTGCTGCGACCAACCCTACGTTCGGCTCCTCCTCAGGCCGCGAGCGCGGCCCGCGAGCGCAGCTCGCGGAGGGTGTCAGGCCAGGCCTGCGCGGCGGAGGGCGTCCGCCATCGCGGTGTCGGCCGGGGCCGGGCGGCCGCGGCCACCCTGTCCGCCCTGACCGCCCTGCCCGCGCTGTCCCTGGCCACGGCCCTGTCCACCGCGGCCGCGGCCCTCGCCGCCGCCCGGACGGCCGCCGCGCTGGCCGTCGCCCTGGCCGCCGGCCCCGTCGGAGCGGGAGCCGCCAGACGTGCGGCCGCCGGGGGCCGCCCCGATCTCGTCGTCCAGGCGCAGGGTCAGCGAGACCCGCTTGCGCTGCAGGTCCACGTCCATGACCTTCACCTTGACGATGTCGCCCGACTTCACGACCTCGCGCGGGTCGCTGACGAAGTTCTTGGACATGGCCGAGACGTGCACGAGCCCGTCCTGGTGCACGCCGACGTCGACGAACGCGCCGAACGCCGCGACGTTGGTGACCTGGCCCTCCAGCACCATGCCGGGCACCAGGTCGCCCAGCGTCTCGACGCCGTCGGCGAAGGACGCCGTGGTGAACGCCGGACGCGGGTCGCGGCCGGGCTTCTCCAGCTCGGCGAAGATGTCGGTCACGGTGGGCAGACCGAAGGTCTCGTCCACGAACTGGGTGGGCTTCAGCGTGCGCAGGGCGCCGCGATTGCCGACGAGGGCCTGCACGTCCGCGCCCGACGCCGTCACGATGCGCCGCGCCAGGGGGTACGCCTCGGGGTGCACCGACGACGCGTCCAGCGGCTCGGCGCCGCCCGAGACCTTGAGGAAGCCCGCGCACTGCTCGAAGGCCTTGGGGCCCAGCCGCGGCACGTTCTTGAGCGCCGCCCGCGACCCGTACGGGCCGTTCGCGTCGCGGTGGGCCACGATGTTCTCGGCGAGCGTCGCGGTGATGCCCGAGACGCGCGAGAGCAGCGGCACCGACGCGGTGTTCAGGTCCACCCCGACGCCGTTCACGCAGTCCTCCACCACGGCGTCCAGCGACCGCGACAGCTTGGTCTCGGTGATGTCGTGCTGGTACTGGCCCACGCCGATCGACTTCGGGTCGATCTTCACGAGCTCGGCGAGCGGGTCCTGCAGGCGGCGCGCGATCGAGACGGCGCCCCGGATGGACACGTCGAGGTCGGGCAGCTCCGCGCTCGCGTAGGCGGACGCCGAGTACACGGACGCGCCCGCCTCGGACACGACGGCCTTGGTCAGGCCGAGCTCCGGCACCTTCTTCATGAGGTCGGCGGCCAGCCGCTCGGTCTCGCGCGACGCCGTGCCGTTGCCGATCGCCACCAGGTCCACCTTGTGCTTCTGGGCCAGCCGGGCCAGCACGGCCAGCGACTCGTCCCAGCGGTTGGCGGGCTGGTGCGGGTAGATCGTCGCGTGCTCCACGACCTTGCCCGTGGCGTCCACGACGGCGACCTTGACGCCGGTGCGCAGGCCCGGGTCGAGACCCATCGTGGCCCGCGTGCCGGCGGGCGCGGCGAGCAGGAGGTCGCGCAGGTTGGCGGCGAACACGCGCACGGCCTCGTCCTCCGCCTCGGAGCGCAGCCGCAGCCGCACGTCGATGCCGAGGTGCACCAGGATCTTGGTGCGCCAGGCCCAGCGGACGGTGTCGGCCAGCCAGCGGTCGGCCGGACGGCCCTGGTTGGTGATGTCGAACTGGTGGGCGATCGTGGCCTCGTACGACGTCGGCACGCCCGCCTCGATGCCCTCCTCCGGCTCGATCGTCAGGTCCAGCACGTCCTCCTTCTCGCCCCGGAAGAGGGCGAGCACGCGGTGGGACGGCAGGCTGGACAGGGCCTCGGCGAACTCGAAGTAGTCCGAGAACTTCGCGCCCTTGTCCTGCGCCCCGTCGCGGACGGCGGACAGCATGCGCCCGCGCTTCCACAGCCGCTCGCGCAGGGTGCCGATCAGGTCGGCGTCCTCCCCCATGCGCTCCACGAGGATCGCCCGGGCGCCGTCGAGCGCCGCGGCCGTGTCGGCCACACCCTTGTCGGCGTCGACGTACGGGCCGGCGGCCTCCGTCGGGTCGAGCGACGGGTCGCCGAGCAGCGCCACGGCGAGCGGCTCCAGCCCGGCCTCGCGCGCGATCTGCGCCTTGGTGCGCCGCTTGGGCTTGTACGGGAGGTAGATGTCCTCCAGACGCGACTTGGTCTCCGCCGCCAGGATCTGGGCCCGTAGCTCGTCCGTGAGCTTGCCCTGCTCCTGCACCGACGCCAGGATCGCCGCGCGCCGCTCCTCGAGCTCGCGCAGGTACCGCAGCCGCTCCTCGAGGGTGCGCAGCTGCGCGTCGTCGAGGGTGCCCGTCACCTCCTTGCGGTACCGGGCGATGAACGGCACGGTCGCGCCGCCGTCGAGCAGGTCGACCGCCGCGGTCACCTGCCCCTCCCGAACGCCCAGCTCCTCGGCGATGCGCTGGTTGATGCTTGCCAACGTCCACTACCTCACTTCAGGGGGTCGAACCCACCGGGATGGTCGGGAGTGATTGTGCCCGCCGCCACTGACATCTGTCGCATCCGCCCACGCGTGTCAGACGTACAGGTCACCCGGGTGACCTGTACGTCTGAGACGAGGCATGGTGCAAGCACGGGACGCGTCACGACACATCCGGAGCAGGACCCCACCCGCCCGTGCGGGCCACCGACCTGGAGGAAACCGTGCAGCGTCGCGATCCGTCCGCGCATCCCGCCACCCACCGTCGCGCGCCCGGTGCGACGACCTCGACGGCGGTCGTCACCGCCGCCGTCCTCGTCCTGACCGCCTGCGGACCCGCGGCGGACGAGGGCCTGGAACGGTCGGACGCGCCACGTGTCACCGTCGCGGTCGCCGACGCATCCGCGAGCGCCGACGCCGTCGTCGCGACGGAGGAGCTGGGCCTGCTCGCCCTGCGCGCGACCGCCACGACGAAGGACAACGCCCTGGTCTCCCCGGCGTCCCTGACCTTCGCGCTGGCCCTGCTCGCCGAGGGTGCGCGCGGCGAGACGGCGACGGCGCTGGACGCCGCGCTCGGCGCCTCGGGCGAGGACCGCACCGCGGCCTACAACGCGCTGACGGCCGAGCTCGCGAGGCACGACGGCGACCCCGGCGTCGCGCAGGACGACGACCTCCCCGACCGCCCGGTGCTGCACCTGGCGAACCAGGCCGTGCTCGACGACCGGCTCGCCGTCGAGCCGGACTACCTGGACGCGCTCGCCTCGGCGTTCGACGCCGGGGTGCAGCGCACCGACCTGGGCACCGGTTCGGGCAAGAAGGTGCTGGACGCCTGGGTGAACCACCACACGGGCGGCCTGATCAAGGAGTCGGCGATCGAGCCCGACCCGATGCTGCGCCTGGTGCTGCAGAACGCGATCCTGCTCGCGGCCCGCTGGGACACGCCGTTCCAGGAGCACGCCACGCGGGACGAGGACTTCACCGGCCCCGAGGGCACCGGGCCCGTCGAGATGCTGCACGGCACCGAGTCCTGGGGGTACGCCGAGCAGGACGGCTGGGCCGCCGTCCGGCTCCCCTACGGCGAGGCGTTCCACGCGGACGTGCTGCTGCCGCCGGAGGACACCGACCCGGCGGACGTCGCGCCCGGCACGCTGACCGCCCTCACCACCGCCCTCGACGACGCGGCGCCCCGGCTCGTCGAGCTCGCCATGCCCACGCTGGAGCTCGAACCGCCGACGCTGGACCTGGCCCCGGCCCTGGACGAGGCGGGCCTGGGCGGGCTGTACGACGCCCCGGACCTCACGGGCATCAGCACCGCCGAGCAGCTCAGGGTGAGCCAGGCGATGCAGCAGGCCTACCTGCGCCTGGACGAGGACGGGACGGTCGCGGCCGCCGTCACCGAGATCGGTGTCGCGACGAGCGGGGCTCCGGCGGGCGGGCCTGCCGTCCGCATGACCGTGGACCGGCCCTACCTGTTGCGGATCGCCCACACCGAGACCCACCTCCCCCTGTTCCTGGCCGCGGTGCGCAGCCCGCGGCACTGAGCCGGGGGCACGGCGGCGCGCCGGGGTGAGGCGCGCCGCCGTCGACCATTGACCCGGGCATCCAGCGCCAGTAGCGTGCCCACGCAAACGGGAGAAACCGCACTTACTGCGACCTGATCCCCTGAGCACGAGGAGGTGCTTGATGGCACTGTCGTTCCTCGACCGGGAGCACACGGTGGCAAAGCCCGGCTACAGCAGGTGGCTCATCCCGCCGGCCGCGCTCGCCATCCATCTGTGCATCGGCCAGGCCTATGCCACCAGCGTCTACAAGAGCGCGCTGGTCGCCCACTTCGAGACCAGCCTCACCGCGATCGGCGTCATCTTCTCCATCGCCATCGTCATGCTCGGCCTCTCGGCCGCCGTGCTGGGCACGTGGGTGGAGCGCGCCGGGCCCCGTGCCGCCATGTTCGCCTCGGCCTGCTTCTGGGCCTCCGGGTTCCTCGTCGGGGCGCTCGGCATCGCGACGTCGCAGCTCTGGCTCGTCTACCTCGGGTACGGGTTCATCGGGGGCATCGGGCTCGGCATCGGCTACATCTCGCCGGTGTCCACGCTGATCAAGTGGTTCCCGGACCGGCCGGGCCTGGCCACGGGCATGGCGATCATGGGGTTCGGCGGCGGCGCGCTCATCGCCTCGCCCCTGTCCCGGCAGCTCATGGCCGCCTACGACAGCGGCTACGACCCCACCGACCCCACCTCGGTGGCGTCGGGCAGCGCCGTCACCTCGCTCTTCGTGACCCTCGGCATCGTGTACTTCCTGGTGATGATGCTGGGCGTGTTCACGGTGAAGGTGCCGCCGCCCGGCTGGACGCCCGCCGGGTTCGACGCCGCCGCCGTCGCGGCCAAGCCGCTGGTCTCGACCGGGAACGTCTCCGCGGCGAACGCGATCAGGACCCCGCAGTTCTGGTTCCTGTGGACCGTCCTGTTCTGCAACGTGACGGCGGGCATCGGCATCCTGGAGCAGGCCGCGCCGATGATCCAGGACTTCTTCCGGGTGGACGGCGTCTCGTCCGTCGCGCCGGCGACGGCGGCCGGGTTCGTGGCGTTCCTGTCCCTGTTCAACATGGCCGGCCGCTTCGTGTGGTCCTCCACGTCGGACTACATCGGCCGCAAGCCCATCTACGTCATGTACCTGGGCGTCGGGATGATCCTGTACGTGCTCCTGGCCACCGTCGGCCACACGTCCACGGTGATCTTCGTGCTGGTGGCCGCCGTGATCCTGTCGTTCTACGGCGGCGGCTTCGCCACCGTCCCGGCCTACCTGCGCGACCTGTTCGGCACCTTCCAGGTGGGCGCCATCCACGGCCGCCTGCTCACCGCGTGGTCGGCCGCGGGCATCGCCGGGCCGCTGATCATCAACGGGTTCCTGGACGCCCAGGGCACGCCCGGCGAGCTGGTCGCCGCCGACTACCGGCCCGCGCTGTTCACCATGGTGGCCGTCCTCGCCGTCGGCTTCGTGGCCAACGCCCTGGTCCGGCCGGTCGCGGCCCGGTTCCACGAGCGGCCGGGCCGCACGGACGAGTTCGCCGAAGGGAAGGTGTGACCATGGTCGAGCAGACCCAGGAGCGGACGCCGGAGCAGCCGCCGAACCAGGTCCCGCGGCTGATCCTCACCTGGCTCGTGGTGACCGTCCCCCTGGCCTACGGGCTGTTCCAGACGGTCCGGAGCGTCATCCCGCTGTTCACGGGCTGAGGCCTTCCTGCCCGACGGCGACGTCCTCACCTCGCGCTCCCGGCCTCCAGGCCGCCCCGCACCGCCGCGAGGATCCGCGCCAGGCGCGCGAGGTCGCCGTCGGGCACACCCGTGCCCCGCAGCACCTCGGCCGTCTCGCGGTCGAGCGTCGGGAGCATCTCGTCCAGCACCTGTCGCCCGGCGGGCGTGAGCTCCAGGAACGAGGACCGGCCGTCCTCGGGGTTGGCCTGCCGGCGCACCAGCCCGTCCCGGACCTGCCGGTCCACCCCCTTGCTCGCCGCGCCGACGGTGATCCCGAGGCGTCGGACGAGGTCGGAGACCCGGCACCGCGGGACCGCGTCGACGGCGCGCAGCAGGTCGACCCGGCCGAGCCCGTGCCCGTGCGCGGCCCGCAGGCGCGCGTCGAGCAGTGTGTATAGCCGGACCTCGACCCGGACGAGGTCGTCGAGCAGCCGCGCGCCGTCGAGCACGCCCCCGTCCCGAGGAATAGATTCCGTGGAATCTTGTTTGGCTTCCATGGAATCTATCTTCGCGCACCGAGGGGAACCATGGACCAGAACTCGCTCGCCGAGCTCCGCACCTTCTACTCGTCGTTCGGCCGGCTCCCGCTGCCGGACGGCACCCGCGTGACCGGGACGACGCTCGGCGGCGTCCCGGCCCTGGACATCGCCGGGCCGCAGACCGACGACGACGCCGGCGTGCTGCTCTACCTGCACGGCGGCGGCTACGTGATCGGCGACGCCCGCACAGGCGTGCCGCTGGCCGCGGCGCTCGCCGCCCGCGCGGGCCTGCGCGCGGTGGCGCCCGACTACCGCCTCGCCCCCGAGCACCCGTTCCCCGCGGCGGTCGACGACGGGCTGGCCGCCTACCGGGCGCTGCTCGCCGAGACCGACCCTGCCCGGGTCGTGGTCGCCGGCGACTCCGCGGGCGGCGGGCTCGCGCTGGCCACGGTGCTGGCCGCCCGCGACGCCGGGCTCCCGCTGCCGGCCGCCGTCGTCACCTTCTCCGGCTGGTTCGACCTGACGCTGTCCGGCGCGAGCCTCACCGGCAAGGAGAGCGTGGACCCCATCTTCGACGCCGCCGACATCCGGGAGTACGCGGCCACCTACCTGTCCGACGCCGCGGACGCCCGCAACCCCCTGGCCAGCCCGGTGCTCGCCGACCTGCGCGGCCTGCCGCCGCTGCTGCTCCAGGTCGGCTCCGCCGAGGTGCTGCTCGACGACAGCACCCGGCTGGCCGCGCGGGCCGCGGAGGCCGACGTCGAGGTGACGCTGGAGGTCTACCCGGGCAGCGCGCACGTCTTCCAGCACCACCACACCACCGAGCCGGCGGCGGCCCGCGCCATGGACACCGCGGCGGCCTTCCTCGCCCGCCGGGTCGCACCGGCCGCGACGCCTCAGCGCAGCCGGTCCGCCCGCGTGTAGACGTTCATCGAGTCGCCGCGCACGAAGCCCAGCAGGGTCAGGCCGCACTCCTCGGCCAGGTCCACCGCGAGGGTCGACGGCGCGGAGATCGCGGACAGCACCGGGATCCCGGCCCGCGCGGCCTTCTGCACCAGCTCGAACGACGCCCGCCCGCTGACCTGGAGCACCGTCCCGGCAGCGGGCAGGGCGCCGTCGCGCAGGGCGGCCCCCACCACCTTGTCGACGGCGTTGTGCCGGCCCACGTCCTCGCGCACGTACAGCGGCTCGCCGTCGGCGGTGAACAGGCCCGCAGCGTGCAGGCCGCCGGTCCGGTCGAAGGCCCGCTGGCGCTCCCGCAACAGGTCGGGCAGCGCGGCTATCACGTCGGTCCCGACCGTGACGGCGTCGCGCGCGACCGGCCAGCGCAGCGCGGCCCGCACCTCCACCACGGTGTCCGACCCGCACACCCCGCACGCGCTCGTCGTCGCGAAGGCCCGCTGCCGCGGCGGCTCGACGCCGGGCGCGAGCGCCACCTCCACGGTGTTGTCCTCGTCGGGGCACAGCCGCATCCCGGCGATGTCCTCGCGCGCCGTGACGGCGCCCTCCGAGACCAGCCAGCCTGCGACGAGGTCGAAGTCGTCGCCGGGGGTCCGCATCGTCATGGTGAGGGTGGTCCCGGCGGGGCGCGCGCCCGGCAGGACGCCGTCCGGCAGCGCACCCCCCGCGGGGACGAGACCGCCTACGGGCACGACGCCGCCCGGGACCACGCCGAGCGGGCGCGCCCGGCTGACGAGATCGCCCGGCCCGACCAGCCGGACCATGAGCGGTTCCTCGACCGCGAGCGTGTCGGGGCGCGACGCGCGGGCGCCCTCGCGGACGCGCACCACGCGCCGTCGGTCGGTGACGACTCCCATACCGCCAGTCTCGCACCTCGGACGGCCACTTCCACAGGCCCTACCGCGACCGATATGTCCGGGCCGCGTCGTCAGGTTGTCGGCGTGAGGCTGTCGGAGTCAGGCAGTCGGCGTCAGCCCGTCGGAGCCAGCCCGAGCTGGGTGAGCAGGTCGAGCTGGTCGAAGTAGAAGTCGTGCCGCACGATCTTCCCGCCGGAGACCGTGGCGATGTCGAGGCCTCGCATGTGGACCTGCTTGCCGGTCGGCGGGACGCTCTGCCCGTCGGGCAGCTTCATCGGACTCGTATGGGTCCCGACGAGCTCGCCCTGGTCGATGGCCGAGTCGTCCGTCTCCAGCTCCCGCTCTGAGTGATAGGCGCGGTCCGAGAACGCGCTGACGAAGTCTTGGTTCCACCCGATGAAGGCGTCGATGCCGTGCAGGGTCCCGGCGTCCGGCGTGGTCACCACGACGTCCGCGGCGTAGAGCTCGCGCAGCGTGTCGAGGTCGCCGCTCATCAGGGCTCCGGTGAACCTGTTCATCAACTCACGTGCCTGTCCCATGGTGTGCCTCCCGAGGAACAAATGGGGCAACCGGATGGCCCAGGACAGGCCGTCCGGAGTTGATTCCAGTCAACCGCCGCTCGGGTACGGGCGCCATCGCACCGAGGTCGGCAGGTGGTGTTGATAGCGCTCTCCCGACCCGGGTCGAACCGGCGTAGGGTCGACATCGTGACCGACGTGAGCGACGAGGCCCGCACCGACGCCCCCGAGAAGAGCCTGCGCATCGGGCCGCCCAAGACGGCGGCAGCCGGCGTGCCGGGGGTGGTCCACGGCCTGGCGCACGTGTTCGAGGAGGCGGGCGTGAGCCGCGGCCTGCGCACGCTCCCCCTGATCAACCAGCAGCGCGGCTTCGACTGCCCGGGCTGCGCCTGGCCGGAGCCGGGCAAGCCGCACCTCGCCGAGTTCTGCGAGAACGGCGCCAAGGCGGTGGCTGAGGAGGCCACCCGCAAGCGCGCGGACGCCGCGTTCTTCGCCGAGCACGCGATCTCGGAGCTCGCGACCTGGACCGACCACCGACTGGGCAAGTCGGGCCGGATCACCGAGCCCATGCTGCGCGAGGAGGGCGCCGACCACTACCGGCCGGTGTCCTGGGACGAGGCCCTCGGCCTGGTCGCCGGCGAGCTGCGCGGCCTGGACACGCCGGACCAGGCCGCGTTCTACACGTCGGGCCGCACCAGCAACGAGGCGGCGTTCCTCTACCAGCTCCTGGCGCGCAAGCTCGGCACGAACAACCTGCCCGACTGCTCGAACATGTGCCACGAGTCCTCCGGCACCGCCCTGGTCGAGACGCTGGGCATCGGCAAGGGCAGCGTGTCGCTGGAGGACATCACCGACCACGCCGACCTGATCGTCGTCGTCGGCCAGAATCCTGGGACCAACCACCCGCGCATGCTCACCGCGCTGGAGGAGGCCAAGGACCGGGGCGCCCGGATCGTGGCGATCAACCCGCTGCCCGAGGCAGGGCTGCAGACGTTCAAGAACCCGCAGCGCGTCCGCGGCGTCGTGGGGCAGGGCACCAAGCTCGCCGACCGGTTCCTCCAGGTCCGCCTCGCCGGCGACCTCGCCCTGTTCCAGGCGGTGAACCGCCTGCTGGTCGAGGCCGACGACGAGGCGCGGATCACCGGGCACGAGCGGGTCCTGGACCACGAGTTCATCGCCGAGCACACCTCGGGCTTCCCGGAGGCGGCGGCCGCCTGGCGCGCCGTCGACCGGGCCGACGTCGAGCGGGCCACGGGCCTGGACTGGGCGGAGATCGAGGCGTTCGTCGACGACGTGAAGGCCGCCGACCGCATCATCGTCTGCTGGGCGATGGGCCTGACCCAGCACAAGCAGGCCGTGGCGACCATCCGCGAGGTCGTGAGCTTCCTGCTGCTGCGGGGCAACGTCGGCCGCCCGGGCGCGGGTGCCTGCCCCGTCCGCGGGCACAGCAACGTGCAGGGCGACCGCACCATGGGCATCTGGGAGCGCCCCACCGAGCTGTTCCTGGACGCGCTGTCCACGGAGTTCGGCTTCGAGCCGCCGCGCGCCCACGGGTACGACGTCGTCGACACCGTCCGGGCCCTCCGCGACGGGCACCTCCGGGTCTTCATGGCGGTGGGCGGCAACTTCGCCGCGGCCACGCCGGACAGCGCCGTCACCGAGGCCGCGCTGCGCGAGGTGCCGCTCACGGTGCACGTGTCGACCAAGCTGAACCGCTCGCACGTGCTCCCGGGCAGGCGGTCGCTGGTGCTGCCGTGCCTCGGCCGCACCGAGCGGGACATGACGGGCGGGCGCGAGCAGGTCGTCACGGTCGAGGACTCCATGAGCGTGGTGCACACGTCGCGCGGCCGGCTGGCGCCGGTCTCCGACGCCCTGCGCAGCGAGACCGCGATCCTCTGCGACCTGGCCCGGCGCGTGCTCGGCCCGGAGGACCCGACGCCGTGGGAGGAGTTCGCGGCCGACTACTCCCGGATCCGCGACTCGATCTCGCGCGTGGTCCCGGGCTTCGAGGACTTCGACCGGCGGGTCGCCGAGCCCGGCGGGTTCGTGCTGCCCCACCCGCCCCGCGACGCCCGCCTCTTCCCGACGACGACGGGCAAGGCGAACTTCACGGTGAACGAGCTGGAGATCGTCCAGGTGCCGGAGGGCCGCCTGCTGCTGCAGACCGTCCGCTCCCACGACCAGTTCAACACCACGGTCTACGGCCTCGACGACCGGTACCGCGGCGTGAAGAACGGCCGGCGCGTCGTGTTCGTCCACCCGGACGACCTGGCGTCGGGCGGCCTGGCCGACGGCGACACCGTGAACCTGGTCAGCGAGTGGCCTGGGCCGGACGGCTCGATCGGCGAGCGCCGCGCCGAGGGTTTCCGCGCCATCTCGTTCCCGACGGCGCGCGGCTGCGCCGCGGCGTACTTCCCGGAGACGAACGTGCTGGTCCCGCTGGACCACACGGCGGACCAGAGCAACACCCCGGCGTCGAAGTCGGTAGTCATCCGCCTAGAACCCTCCCGCTGAGTGCTGGGTATTTGCGGTTCGAGAGCCGTCTGAAGCGCAGATACCCAGCACTCAACGGTTCGGGGTGGGGCGGTTCGGGCTCGGGTTCAGGCGGAAGACCGGCCAGGCCAGCTCCGTGCGCCACGCCGTCCGATCGGGCGTGTCGGCCGGGGTGACGAGGTATGTCTCGTGCACGGGGCCGTCCACCGCGAGCGCGTGGTCGACCACCCAGGCGCCGAGCCGCCCGTAGGTGACGTCGATGTCGTCGTGCGAGCCGTGGTGGACGACGGCGGCGAGCTCGACCCCGGGCAGCTCGACGGGTCGCACCCGCCCGCGCTCGGGCGGGTCCGCCACGGACCGGTACACGAGGACCGGGCCGCGGCCGTCGCGGAACAGCGCGTTGTCGTACTGCCCGCCGGGCGGCCCGAGCCGCTCGTGCCCGGCCACGGCCTCGTCCAGCTCGGCCATCGCGTCGGCGTACCAGGTCAGCACCTCGTCGTGCCCGACGACGCCCGCCACGGCCGCGACCAGCCGGGGCGGCTCGGTCCGCAGCACGACCTCGGGCGGCACCGCGGGACTCAGCAACCGGCGGAGCGAGACGACGGCGGCCCGGGTCCGGTCCAGCTCGTCCTCCAGCCGGCGCAGGTGGCCGGCGACCAGCCCGGCCCGCGCGTCGGCGTCGGACGTGGCCAGGATCTGCCGCACCACAGCGAGCGGCACGTCCAGCTCGCGCAGCCGGTGGATCACCTGCGCCTGCGGGATCTGCGCGGCCGTGTAGTACCGGTAGCCGCTGACGGGGTCCACCCGGTCCGGCTCCAGCAGACCGGACTCGTGGTAGCGGCGCAGCGTCCGGACGCTCAGGTGGGTGATCTCGGCGAACTCGCCGATGGTCAGGCCTCGGGTCACGGCACCACTGTGCACCCTCCGCCGTCGGACGGCCTCGCCTCCCGCGGGACGGGTTGACCCTCTCCCTGCGGGAGGCCCCAGCCTGGGTGGCATGGACCAAGGAACCACACCCCAAAACACCGCCGACCTGCCCGCCGTCCTCGCCGCCCACCTGGCGGCGCACGAGGCCCGCGACGCCGAGCGCGAGCTGGCCTGCTACGCCGACGACGCGGAGGTCACCGACGAGGGCCGCACTTATCGCGGCCTGGCGGAGATCCGCTCCTGGCTGTCGCGGGCCGCGAGCGAGTACACCTACACCAGCGAGCTCACTGCCGTCCGGCAGGACGATGCGGAGCGCTGGACCGCCGTCCGCCACCTGGAGGGCGACTTCCCGGGCAACGTCGTGGACCTGCGCTACCGCTACACCCTCCACGACAACCGCATCACGGCGTTGACCATCGCCCCCTGACCCGCCACCCCCTTCGTTGAGTGCTGGCTATTTGTCGAGCCGAAGCCCTCCTGGCAACAAATACCCAGCACTCAACGGGCGCCGGGGAGGGCGGGCGATACGCTGCGGCGCATGACCGAGGCGAAGCGGGCCGTCGTGGCGGGTTGGACCGGGTTCATCGGGCGGGCGCTCGTCGACGACCTCACATCACGCGGGTACGAGGTCGCGCGCGTCGGCCGCGACGGACCCGACGTGCGGTGGTCCGACGGGCCGGAGGCCCTCCGGGACGTGGTCGACGGCGCCGACCTGCTGGTCAACCTCGCAGGCAAGAGCGTGGGCTGCCGGTACACGGACCGGAACCGCGACGAGATCCTGCGGTCGCGGGTCGAGACCACGCGGCAGCTGCACGACGCCGTCACGGCCTCCGCCCGTCCCCCGCGGCTGTGGCTCAACGCGAGCACCGCGACGATCTACCGGTATGCGCTGGACCGACCGCAGACCGAGAACGACGGCGAGCTCGGCGCGGGATTCTCCGTGGACGTCGCGCGGAGCTGGGAGCACGAGCTCTTCGCGGGGCGCCTGCCGGAGACCCGGCGGGTCGCCCTGCGCATGGCGATCGTGCTGGGCGGCCCGGCGTCGGACATGCTCGCGCGGCTCGCACGGTTCGGCGTGGGCGGCCCACAGCTCGACGGCTGGTGGTTCCAGCACCGCCGCTACCGCGGCATCGGCGACTCGCCGACCGGCGGCCCGGTGCCGGTCCACCACAGCGGCGGCCGCCAGAAGTTCTCGTGGATCCACGTCGACGACGTGCTGCGCGCCGTCCGGTTCCTGGAGGAGCACGACGAGATCTCCGGGCCGGTCAACCTCGCCTCGCCCAACCCGGCCGACAACCGCACGCTCATGGCCGAGCCGCGCCGGGCGACCCGGATGCCGCTGGGGATCCCCGCGCCGCGCTGGTTGCTGGAGCCCGCCGTGTGGGTGCTGCGCAACGAGGCGGAGCTGGTGCTCAAGAGCCGGTGGGTGCTGCCCGAGCGGCTCACCGCCGCGGGCTTCGCCTTCCGCTGGCCGACACTCGCCCCGGCGATCGACGACGCCGTCCGCCGCCCCGCCCTTCGTTGAGTGCTGGCCATCTGCGGGCCTGAGGCCCGCAGAGCAACAAATAGCCAGCACTCAACGAAGAGGGTGGGTCAGTGGGCGGTGGCCTTCTCCGCGCCCGCGCCCGTCAGGGAGCGGACCTCCATCTCGGCGTACTTCTCCGGGTGCGACCGCTCCTTGCTCAGGTAGGTGCCGACGATGCCGAGCACGAACGCGAGCGGGATGGTCACGATGCCCGGGTTGTCGAGCGGGAACCAGTGGAAGTCGATGGCCGGGTTGCTGATCATCGACTTGCTGAGCCCGGTGACCGGGTCAGCGGGCTTCCCCGAGACGACCGGGGAGAAGATGATCAGCACGACGGTCGAGATGAGGCCGCCGTAGATGCTCCACAGCGCGCCGGACGTGTTGAACCGCTTCCAGAACAGCGAGTAGATGATCGTCGGCAGGTTCGCCGACGCCGCGACGCAGAACGCCAGCGCCACGAGGAACGCGATGTTCTGCCCGTTGGCGAAGATGCCGCCGATGATCGCGATGATGCCGATCACGACCACGGTCCAGCGGGCCACCCGGACCTCGCCGTCGGGCGAGACCTGCCCCTTCTTGATGATCGAGGCGTAGATGTCGTGGGAGAAGCTCGCCGCCGCCGTGATCGTCAGGCCGGCCACCACCGCGAGGATGGTCGCGAAGGCGACCGCCGCGATGATGCCGAGCAGGATCTCGCCGCCGAGCTCGAACGCGAGCAGCGGTGCGGCCGAGTTCTGCCCGCCCGGCGCCGCGAGGATCGCCTCGGGGCCCACCAGCGCGCCCGCGCCGTACCCGAGCACCAGGGTGAACAGGTAGAAGATGCCGATCAGCCAGATTGCGACGACCACGGACTTGCGGGCCTCCTTGGCCGACGGCACCGTGTAGAACCGCATGAGCACGTGCGGCAGGCCCGCGGTGCCGAGCACCAGGGCCAGCGCGAGCGAGAGGAAGTCGAGCTGCGACAGCGCCGTGGCGCCGTACTGGAGGCCCGGTTCGAGGATCGCCTCGCCGTTCTCGCCGGCCATGTTCACCGCCTCCTGCATGACGGCGGAGAGGCTGAAGCCGAAGCGCGCGAGCACCCAGATGGTCATGGCGCCGGCGCCCAGGATGAGCAGCGTCGCCTTGATGATCTGCACCCAGGTGGTGCCCTTCATGCCGCCCACCAGCACGTACAGGATCATCAGGGCGCCGACGACGGCGATGACCAGACCCTGGCCCGCCTTGTCGGTGATGCCGAGCAGAAGGGCGACGAGGCCGCCCGCGCCCGCCATCTGCGCCAGCAGGTAGAAGAACACCACCGCAAGCGTGGACAGTGCCGCCGCGAGCCGGATCGGCCGCTGCTTGAGGCGGAACGACAGCACGTCCGCCATCGTGAACTTGCCGGTGTTGCGCAGCAGCTCGGCGACCAGCAGCAGCGCGACGAGCCACGCGACCAGGAAGCCGATGGAGTACAGGAAGCCGTCGTACCCGTTGACGGCGATGGCGCCCGCGATGCCCAGGAAGCTCGCGGCGGACAGGTAGTCGCCCGCGATCGCGGTGCCGTTCTGCGTGCCGGTGAAGTTGCGGCCGCCGGCGTAGAAGTCCGCGGCGCTCTTGTTCTGCCGCGAGACGCGGAAGACGACGACGAGCGTGACCACCACGAACGCCGCGAAGATGCCGATGTTGACCCAGGTGTTGCCGACGTTCGTGGCCGCCGCCGCCGTGACTGTCCCGTTCACAGCTCGCCCCCCTCGATCTCCTCGCGCAGGGCCTGCGCCCGGGCGTCGAACTTGTTGTTGGCCCACCGCGCGTACAGCGTGGTGATCACGAACGTCGACACGAACTGCAGCAGCCCGAAGACCAGCCCGACCGTGATGGTGCCGGACACGCGGATGCTCATGAACTCGTGCGCGTACGTGCTCATGAGGGCGTACAGGAGGTACCAGACGAGGAACAGCGCCGTCATCGGGAAGACGAAGTTCCGGAAGGCCCTGCGCAGGCTCTGGAACTCGTCCGATCGCTCGACACGTTGGTAATCGGTTTCGGCAGGCCCTGCTGCCTGTACGTCACTCATGACGCCTCCATTGGCTCATGGGGGCGCGCGCTCTGCCGCGGCCCGGTGTGCGCATCTCGCACCCGGCCCAATGTGCCGTACCTCACATGCCGGGGGCAAACGGTTCAGACGGCGCGTTTCCTGACTTGACCAAGTCGTTACATTCGAACGGTATCTGCCACCCGCCCCGGGGAAGCACCTGGTCAGCGCGACGTCAGCGGCGCACGTACTCCAGGTCGGCGATGTCCCGCCCGGCGTCGTGCGCCTTGCGCTCGAAGCCGGTCAGCACGCGGCGCTCGAACCGCGGCGCCAGGACGCCGGGGCCGTGCGCGTTGACGAGGTCCTCGTCGGCCTCCAACACCTCGACCATCTGCTCGGCGTACTCGGCCCAGTCGGTCGCCAGGCGGAGCGTCCCGCCGGGCCGCAGCACGCGCGCAGCGAGCGCCGCGAACTCCGCGGTGACCAGGCGGCGCTTGTGGTGGCGGGCCTTGTGCCACGGGTCGGGGAAGAAGACCCAGAGCTCGTCCACCGAGGCGGCCGCGACGGTGGTCTCCAGCAGCTCGGCCGCGTTGGCCTGCACGAGCCGCAGGTTCGGCAGCCCGTCCTGCCCCAGGGCCGCCCCGGCCCGCTCGGCGCGCGCGATCGTGTGCACCAGCCCGGGCTGGTAGACCTCGACGGCGAGGTAGTCGCGCCCAGGATCGGTCGACGCCGCGCCGACGACGGCGTCACCCAGCCCCGAGCCGATCTCGACCACGAGCGGGGCGGTGCGCCCGAAGAGCGCCGCGGCGTCGAGCACATACTCCGGGTGCACGGAGGTGCGCGCGATCGCCCGGGGCACGTCGACGACGTAGGTGGTGCGGCGCTCGGCCCACAGGCGCTTCTGCTTGTCCGTGAGACGGCCGGACCGGCGCACGAACGACACCGGCCTGGTCCGGAACCCCGAGAGGTCGAGCGGGGTCTCGGTGTCCTGGCGCGCGGTGTCGGGCTGGGCGGAAGCGGGCTGACTCACGGGAAAAGCGTACGAGGTCGCGGGCGGGCGTTGCGTATCCGCACTGATTCCCGGCCCGACGCGCGCCCCCGCGGGCGTACGCGGCAGGCTGTGCACAGCCGCCTCGGCCCCAGGCACCGAGGCGGCCGCACCCCTCCCCGACGACCTCCGATCGGAAGCACCCATGACCACCCGCGGCTCCTGCTCGCGTGTCGAGGTCGACGGACGGCGGGTCGTCGTCGACCTGTCCGACGCCGACGGCGACCAGCTCACCACCATGGCGGCCCGGAGCGGCACCTCCGGGCCCCAGCTCGTCCTGGGCTGGATCCTGTGCGGGCTCCTCGACGGACCCGCCCGGGACCCCCGCGCCTGGGACGGGCCGGTCGACCGCAGTGCCCGGCTGACCCGGGACGTCGAGGTCGCACGGCAGGCGGAGGAGGCGTTCGGCGACCTGTTCGGCAGTCCGGACCGCACGGACTGAGAGCCGCACCGGGGTCCGGGCGGCTCGATCACACCCGGCCGACCTCGGCCTCCAGCATGCTCACCGCCTCGGCAGCCTCCAGGTCCCGGACCAGCACCCGCAGCGTGAGCCCGTCGGCGAGCGCCAGCAGCCGCCGGGCCTGCGTCAGCGCCTCCTCGGCGCTCGTGTCGCGGTCGGCCCGGATCAGCCGCACGCACTCGTCCTCGGCGCCGCGCCTCGCCTCGGCCAGCACCTGGCGGACGGCGGCGTCGTTGATCGACTTGGCCACGTAGGCGTACCAGACGCTGACGCCCATGCGTCCGGCGTCGTCCCGCGGGATCTGCTGGCTCATCACGTGTAGCAGGCGCTCGCGCGGAGCGGCGTCGGCGGTCTCCTGGTACCCGCCGTAGGCGCGGTCGACGAGGGCGGTGCACCCGGCCAGGACGAGGGCGTCCTTGGTGCCGAAGTAGTGCTGGATGCGCCCCATGGAGACGCCGGCCTCCGCCGCCACGTGGCGCAGGCTGACGCCCTCGATCCCGTGCTGGGCGATGACCAGCCAGAGCGCGAGGACGATCTCCCAGCGGCGCTCCTCATGGTCCACGACTCTCGGCATGCGGCCAGGATAGCAATGCGGTCGCATCGTTACCTGTTACGATGCGATCGTATTGCAAAACCGCCCCGGCTCCGAGAGTACCTCCGATGCGCACCTCAACCACCGGCCCGAAGCGTCGCCGCTGGCCGACCGTCCTGCTCGCCGTCGTCGCGGTGGTCTCGACCAGCGGGCTGGCGCTGCTGGTCGCGGCGGGCGGCCCCGGCGTCGGCCACTTCCGCACGCCCGAGGACCGCGGGGCCTACGAGGACGCGTACGCCGAGGCGCTCGGCCGCCTGCCCGAGCCCACCGCGACGCACGACGTGACCACGAGCTTCGGCACGGTCCGCGCCTACGCCTGGGTGCACGCCGAGCACCCCGACGCCACGCCCGTCGTCCTGCTGCCCGGCCGGTCCGCCGCGACCCCGATGTGGGGCGACAATCTGCCCGACCTCATCGAGCACCGGACCGTCTACGCCTTCGACACCCTCGGCGACACGGGCCTGTCCGAGCAGGCTGTCCCGCTGCGCGACATGGCCGACTCCGCCCGCTGGGTGGAGGAGGCGATGGCCGGGCTGGACCTCGACCGGGTCCACCTGGTGGGGCACTCCCAGGGCGGCGGGCTGGCGGCGGCCGTGGCGGTGCGCCACCCGGACCGCCTGGCCAGCCTGAGCCTGCTGGAGCCCGTCATGACGCTGGGCATGATGCCGCTGTCGGTCATCCTCACGACCATCCCGGTCTCGCTGCCGTTCTTCCCGGACTCCTGGCGCGAGTCCGCGCTGAACCGGATCGGCGGCGTGTCGGACGACGAGGTGGACCCCGACGACCCGCTGGCCCGGATGATCGCCGTCGGCTCCAAGAGCTACAGCTCGTCGGGGCTGCCCAGCCCCTCCGTGCTCAGCGACGACGACCTGAGAGGGCTGCCCATGCCGGTGTACGTGGCGATCGCGAGCGACTCGTCGCTGGCGGGCGGCGAGGCGGCGGCCGAGAAGGCGGAGCTGATCCCGGACGCGCAGGTCAAGGTCTGGCCGGACACCACGCACTCCCTGCCCATGCAGGTGGCGCCGGCGCTGGACGCGGAGCTGGAGGCGTTCTGGTCGGCACACGAGTAGCCGGACGCCGGCGCCGGCTGACCTGCCCGACACAACTGAACGTAGGTGTAGTCGCACTCTGAGCGCTCAGAGTGCGACTACACCTACGTTCATTACCCACGGCGTCAGCCGGCCAGCCGTTGGCGGCGGCCCGGCGTCAGCCGGCCAGCCGCTCCAGCACCCACCACAGCGCCACCGCCGCGATCACCGAACAGCCCGCCAGCAGCACCCAGCGGGCCGTGCGCGGGGCGCGGACCCGCAGCAGCACCAGCAGCGGGAACACCACCGCGATGATGCCGAGCTGCACCGCCTCGATGCCCACGTTGAACGACAGCAGCGACCACAGCAGGGTCCACGACCAGGCGGCGTCGATGCCGAGCGCCCCGGCGAACCCGACGCCGTGCACCAGCCCGAAGACGAACACCACGGGCAGCCGCCAGCGGTCCCACGCGCCCCGCTCATCCCGGAGACCAGCCGGCGCCCGCCACCGCAGGGCGTCCCGGACCGTACCCGACGCCGAACCGGCCGAACCCCCGAGCCCAGCCCCGAACCCCGCCCCACCCCGCCAGATCAGCACCAGGTCCACCACCGCCACGACGGCGATCGACACCGCGATCACCGGCTCCACCACGATCGCCGGCACCGACACCACGCCGAGCGCCGCGAGCAGGAACGTCACGGAGTGCGCCACGGTGAACGCCGTGGCCGTCAGGACGACGTCGCGCAGCCGCCGTGCCCCGATCAGCAGCGCCAGCAGGAACAGCACGTGGTCGATGCCGAACAGCAGGTGCTCGCCGCCCAGCACGAAGAACTCCCCGACCTGCTTCAGCAGCCGGTGCTCCCCCGTCGTCAGCGTGGGCGACGCCGCGGTGAGCACCGCCGAGCCGTCCTCGTCGTCGAGCGAGTACCGGATGATCGTCTCGGTCGAGTGCACGAACGACTCGGCGTCCGGGAACAGCGCGCTGGAGACCTCGTGCACCCCCTCAGGCTCGCCGTCGCACGCGAACGTGTAGGTCAGGGAGGCGTACGGCCGCTCACCCCGCTCTACGACGTCGGCAGCAAAGAGCTCAGGCGCGCACGGCTCGCCGTCGTAGGCCACGGCGAACCGGTCGGTGACGTACCCGTCCACCTCGGCCTCGTGCTCGTCGAGCTGGGCGAGCTGGTCGTCCCGGCCGGTCGCGTCGTACGCCTCGGCCCGCAGCCAGGCGGACTTCATGAGCAGGTCGTACTCCAGGTCGAGCACGGCCACGACGTCCGCACCGCCGCCCTCCGGACCGGAGGACGACGGCGCCGTGGTCACCTCGGCGTACACGTCACTGGTGGCGTCGTGCGCCGAGGCGACCTGCCCCACGGCGGGGCTGCTCAGCACTGCGAGCAGCCCCGCCAGGGCCAGCGGACGGCGCAGTCTCAACGCCGCGCCGTGGTGAAGTACGCCGGCGAGGCCGTCGTCGTGCCGCCCCCGGAGGTGCGGGCCGTGACGAACCAGGCGTACGTGCGGTCGGGCTTGAGGCCCGACCACCGGACGGAGGCGACCTCACCGGAGGCCACCGTGTCCCGGCCGATCTCGTCCACCGGGTCGTACAGCACGACGGAGTCGGTGCTGAAGGACGTGGTGCGGGAGGTCAGGTCGACCGGCAGCACCATGTTGTCCTCGAGCCCGTTGTACCGGTGCTCGGTGTCGTACTCCGTGGCGCCGAACTCGCCCAGCAGCGGCGAGTAGGTGTCGATCGAGACCTCGCCGCGGTCGACGTCGAACTGCAGCATGCGGAAGAACGAGGCGCCGAACTGGAGCTGGTCGGTGGGCTGGTAGCCGCCGATCTCGGTGAGCCCGAGCTGGCCGGCGGACACCGTGTAGAACTGGTAGTCCGCGAGCAGCTCGACCACGCCGCCGCCGATGTCCCCGACCACGGGCGGGCGCACGTTGGTGCCCACGCCGTGCCGGTGCCCGGCGAGCACCATGAACACGTTCGGGTTGTCCTTGACGAGCAGGTTGTACAGCAGCGGCCCGTCGGACCCGCCGAAGTTGGCGCCGCGCCCGTCGGGCGACGCGGACGGCTCCAGGTAGTCGTGCGTGAGCAGGATGCCGTTGCGGTCGGAGTACCGGTCGAAGACCGACGCCGCCCACTCGGCCTCGTCGCGCGTCACGCCGTAGGACAGGCCCACCACCACGAAGTCCAGGCCGCCGGCCGAGAACAGGTCGTAGTGGTTCTCGTTCGAGCCGGGCTCCATGACGCCGCCGTAGGACGCGTCGGTCCAGTCCTCGGACAGCGCCTCGTACCGGTCCGGCCCGAAGTACTGGTCGTACAGCGTCGGGTCGGTGCCGGACTGGTTGTCGTGGTTGCCCGCGACGACGCCGTTCGGGATGCCGGCGGCGTCGATCCGGGCCTGCGCCTGCGACGCGAACTCGAACTCGCCGATGACCTGGTCCTCCATCTCGGGCGGGAAGGCCCGGATGTTGTTCTCGACGATGTCGCCGGTGTGCGCCACGTAGGCGATCTTGCGCTCGTCGGCGTTGTCGACGATCCAGTCCATGACGCCGGTGTAGCCCTGCGCCCAGACGGCACGCTCCTCGGCAGTCTCCTGCTCCACGGCGCCCTCGGTCAGGTACTGGGTGTCCGTGTAGTGCACCAGCGAGAAGTCGTAGTCGTCCGGGTCGTCGAACCGGTCCTTGTCACCGGCGTCGATGTCGTCGGCGAAGGGGTCCTCGCCGGTGACCATGGCGTGCACCGTGCCGCGGTCCACGTAGTCGCGGGACACGGTGCCCTCCAGCACGGTGCCGCCCTCGACCGCGCCGCGCGCGGAGGCGACGACGTCCCACGCGTCGGTGTCCGGGTTCCAGGCCCGCAGGCTGACCAGGCGCGCCGGGTCGGCGGTGCCCTCCCAGCGCAGCACCGGCGCCTCGACGCGGCCGCGGACGGGCACGTCGAACCGCTGGTACGTCACGTCGCCCGACGCGGGGGACGTGACCGACTTCCCGTCGCCCGGCTCCAGCGCCTTGGTGCTCAGCTTCTTCTGGCCGCGCACGTCCAGCGTGGTCGGCACGGCGCCCGTGCTGCCCTGCCAGGCCTGGTTCGGGGTGAGGATCTCCGCGGCGGAGAAGCGTGCGGTGACGTCGCCGCCGCCGGGCGCGGCCACGGTCGCCTTCAGGGTGGCGGTGCGCCCCACACCGTCGGTGCCCGACGTCGGAGCGACGTCCGCCGGCACGTCCGGGATCCCGGCGCTGACGAAGTCGATCTCGTGCGTGACCTCGTTGCCGAGGCCGTCCTTCGCGGACACGACGAGCGTGTGCGCGCCCGCGGTCAGGCCGGGGCCGACCGGGTCGCCCACGGCGATCTCCGCGCCGTCGAGCGTGACGTCCGGGCCCTCGACCACGCCGGAGGCGTCGTCCACGGCGACCGCGAGCGGCACCGTCGAGGTGAGCCGGTCGCCGTTCGCGGGGGTCGCGGACACCAGCGCCGGGCCGGAGTTGTCGGTGAAGAGCGCGCGGGCGGCGGTCTCCCCCGTCGTCGAGGTCGCCGCGAGCGCGTGCTCGCCGTCGGACAGGGCGGTGGTGTCGACGTCGGCGCGCAGGCCGCGCGCGGGGGCGTCGACCGTGAAGGTCAGCGTGACCTCGCGCAGCGCGGTGCCGCTGGAGCCGCAGGTGCCGTCGCCCATCGCGTAGGACGGCTTGAGCCCGACGCCGACGGCGGTGCCCGCCGCGGGCGTCAGCGCCAGGTTCGAGATCGTGAAGTCGTCACGGTTGCAGTCGCCCGCGAAGGTGCCGGTGACCACCTTGACCGTGTTGTCGCCGGGGCGCAGCCACTCGTTCGGGATCGCGATGTCGGCGCGCTGGCTCGCGTACGAGCCGCCCATCGGCGTCTCAATGCCGTTGACGACCAGCAGGTTCGCCGCCCCGCCGTCGACGGCGTTCGAGCCCACGTTGAACGAGAAGGCCGCGTCGCCCCCGCCGAGCGTCTCGGTGGTCTCCACCGCGTCGCCGTCGACCGTGAGCTCCGCGGTGGCGCCCTCGCCGGCCGCCGGGCGGGCGCCCGTGACGGTGACGGTGCCGCGGCTCAGGGTGCCGTCGACCGGCGAGAGACGGGGCGCGCCGGCGGGCGCGTTGTTCACGCGGACCCGGTGCTTCGTCGAGTCGCCCGAGGCGGTGCGGGCCTCGATCGTGTGCGCGCCGTTGGTCAGCGTCGTGGTGTCGAGGTCCGCGCTCAGGCCGGTGGTGCCCTGCGGGTCGCCCTGGACGAAGAACGACAGCTCGGCGCGCAGCAGCAGGCTGGTGTTGCTGCCGCAGGTGCCGTCGCCGAAGGAGTAGGTGTACTCGTTCTCCTCGCCGTCGGCGAGCTCGCCGAGCGGCTCCAGCGTGAAGTCCGACAGCACGAAGTCGTCGTAGTTGATGCCGCAGTCGGAGCTGATCGTGCCCACGACCACCTCGACCGTGTTCTCGCCGGCCACGAGGTACTCGTTGGGAACCTCCAGCTCGACGCGCTCGCTCACGGCGTCGGGCAGGTGGATCGGCTCCGAGCCGTTGACCGACACGTAGTTCTTGTACCGCGCCTCGGTCGAGTTGGTGCCGACCGTGTAGCCGAGCACCGACGTGCCGAGGGCCTCCGTGGCACCCGGGACGTCCTTGCCGTCCACGGTCAGGCGCGTGACGTCGTCCCCGGGTGCGACCGGCTCGGCCGCGACGGGCACGGTGCCCTCGAGGAACTTGCCGTCGTCGGGAGTGAGGGTCGGGGCGCCCGACGTCGGGGCCTCCGGCTGGTGCGGCGCCGACGCCGTCGTGGCGGTGTCGGGGCGGGCGGTGTCCGCGGGGGCGGCGGACGACGACGTCGCCGCAAAACCCGTCATGGCGAGCGTGGCCGCCGTGACCGCCGCGACGAGACCGGCCTGCTGCCGACCCCGCTGTTTCCTGGTGACTGGCCGCATGGCCGTCCTCCCTGTGGTCCGTGAGATGGACGGCTCCGAGCACGCCCGGAGGACAAACCTGGACGGGCCGGGTGAACGGAACAGGTGCAGCAGGCAACAAGTGGACAAATAGTCGGTACGCCGAGACCGCGTCCTACGCTCGGGCCATGGCGAACCACGACGACGAGATCCGGCTGTGCTGCCTGCTGTGGGCGCAGCCCGGCCAGGAGGAGGGCCTCACGGCCTACGAGGACAAGGTGCTGGCTCTGGTCCCGGAGCACGGCGGCACGGTGGTGCAGCGCGCGGCGTCCGACGGCGCGGACGGCCGCCCGCACGAGGTGCAGCTGTACCGGTTCGCCGGGCAGCGGGAGCTCGACGGGTACCTCGCGGACCCGCGCCGCACCGCGCTGACGGAGGAGCGGGACCGGGTCGTGGCGCGCACGGAGCTGTTCCCGGTCGACCTGCTCTGACCGCCCCGTCCCGGAACGACGAAGGCCCCCACCGTGGTGGGGGCCTTCGTCATGCTGTGCGCCATCATGGACTCGAACCATGAACCCGCTGATTAAGAGTCAGCTGCTCTGCCAATTGAGCTAATGGCGCCTGCGACGGAAAGATTACCAGGGCTTCGGACCCTCGGCGCACCACTTTCTCCGCCTCGCGACAACCCCCGCCACCACCCCCGAAGGAGGGTGCCGGACCGTCGCGTTGGTGCGCCATCTAGGACTTGAACCTAGAACCCGCTGATTAAGAGTCAGCTGCTCTGCCAATTGAGCTAATGGCGCGCAACGGGAAGAAACACTACCAGGACCAGGGGCGTCATCGGTAACCGAACGAGCAGGCCCGCCCTGTGAACTGCACGACAGCCGGGCAGGGCCGACCGCCGCTACGCTCCGGCACCATGACCGTCACCGGTACCGGCGCGAGTTCCCTGGCAGACGTCGCGGCGAGGCCCGAACAGGAAGCGCTCCTGCGGCGGGTACGCGCCTGGCTGATCGTGTTCGTCGTCGGCCTGGTGCTGAGCGGGGTCACGGCGTTCCCGTTGGCGACGGAGGTCCGCTGGGGCCACGAGCTGCTCGTCGCGTGGGGCGTGGACGCCTGGTTGCCGAGCCTCGTCGACTGGTTCTCCCGTGTCCGCGAAGGGCTGGACGCCACGGCCCGGGACTACCCGTTCATCGCGTACGGCACGGACTGGCTCGCGTTCGCCCACCTCGTCATCGCCGTCGCGTTCTGGGGCCCGTTCCGCGATCCGGTCCGCAACATCTGGGTCATCGACTTCGGGTTGATCGCGTGCGCGGGGATCATCCCGCTGGCCCTGATCGCCGGTCCGGTGCGGGACATCCCGTGGGGCTGGAGCCTCATCGACATGTCGTTCGGCATCTTCGGCGCGATCCCGCTGCTGCTCGTGCGCCGCATGATCAAACGCCTGGAGGCCCTGCAGGCCGGCGAAGCGTCCGCCTGACCCACAGTCAGCCCGACCTACAGGTAGAGCCCCGTCGAGCCGTCCGCCTCGTCGCTCTCGGCCACGCCGTGCACGTCGCGCTCGCGCAGCAGCACGTAGTCGGTGCCTGCCAGGTCCACCTCGGCGCGGTCCTCCGGGTCGAAGAGCACGCGGTCGCCGACGTCGACCTGACGCACGTGCTCGCCCTTGGCCACGACGGTCGCCCAGGCGAGCCGCTTGGGGCCGACGGCGGTCGCCGGGATCACCAGACCCGCCGTCGACTGCCGTTCCGCGGAGTCCGTCTCGGGCTCGACCAGGAGCCGGTCGTGCAGCATGCGGATCGGGAGGTTTCCGGGCTTCGTCACGGAGTCGGTCACGGCGGAGGTGCTCACAGGACAACGCTACGCGACTGCCGTTCCGCGTTGTCCACAGGCTGCGGTCGCGCAGGGCACGAGGAGCCGCGAAGGCGACTACCGTTACGGGCATGACGACTCGCCTCGAGCCCGGGGACAAGGCTCCCGACTTCACTCTCCCGACCGCCGACGGCGCCTCCGTCAGCCTCGCCGACCTGGCGAAGAGCACCGACAAGGGCGTCATCGTGTACTTCTACCCGGCCGCCGCGACGCCGGGGTGCACCAAGGAGGCGTGCGACTTCCGTGACTCGGAGGCGTCCCTCCTGGGCGCGGGCTACGCCGTCGTCGGCATCTCGCCCGACAAGGTCGCCAAGCTGGCCAAGTTCGCGCAGGACGAGACGCTGACGTTCCCGCTCGCGTCCGACGAGGACCACGCGACGCTGGAGGCGTACGGCGCCTGGGGCGAGAAGCAGAACTACGGCAAGACGTACGTGGGCGTCATCCGCTCCACGGTCGTGGTGAACCCGGACCTGACGGTCGCCGAGTCGTTCTACAACGTCAAGGCGACGGGCCACGTGGCGCGGATCCGCAAGGTGCTGGGGCTCGATGACTGAGCCGGAGGTGCAGCGCAGGGTGGGGGCCGAGGAACGAGGCACCCGCCCGGAGCGTAACCGCAGGCTCAGGCACGAATGGCGTCGCTAATGGGCGGCCCGGCGGACCTGCTCGACGTCGACTCCGAGCTGAGCGAGGCCGAGCTCGCGACGCGCGCCCGCGTGCGGGAGTTCGTGGACCGCCGGGTGCGCCCGAACATCGCCGGGTGGTTCGCCGACGCCCACTTCCCGCGCGAGCTGGTCCCCGAGCTGGGCGAGCTCGGCGTGCTCGGCATGCACCTGGACGGCTACGGCTGCGCCGGGCGGTCCGCCGTCGAGTACGGCCTGGCGGCGCAGGAGCTGGAGGCCGGCGACTCCGGCATCCGCACGTTCGTCTCGGTGCAGGGCTCGCTGGCGATGTCCGCGATCCACAAGCACGGCTCCGAGGCCCAGAAGCAGCAGTGGCTGCCGCGCATGGCCACGGGCGAGGTCGTGGGCTGCTTCGGGCTCACCGAGCCGGAGGCCGGCTCCGACCCGGCGAGCATGACCACGCGCGCCCGCTTCGAGCCCGGCTCGGAGGGCGGCGACGCCGGCGGCGAGTGGGTCCTGGACGGCGCCAAGCGCTGGATCGGCATGGCCTCGTTCGCCGACGTCGCGATCATCTGGGCCAAGGTCAGCGAGCCGCAGGACGACGGGAGCGAGCGGGACCGTGTGCGGGGATTCGTCGTGCCGACGTCGACCCCGGGGTTCACCGCCGTCCCCATCGAACCGAAGCTGTCGATGCGGGCGTCCGTGCAGTGCGACATCACGCTGGACGGCGTGCGGCTGCCCGCGGACGCCCTGCTCCCCGAGCACCCGGGGCTGGCCGGGCCGTTCGCGTGCCTCGACGAGGCCCGCTACGGCATCGTCTGGGGCGCGGTGGGCGCGGCCCGGGACGCGTTCGAGGCGGCGCTGACCTACGCGCAGGGCCGGGAGCAGTTCGGCACGCCCATCGCCGGCTTCCAGCTCACGCAGGCCAAGCTCGTCGACATGGCCCTGGAGATCACCAAGGCACAGCTCATGGCCCTGCGCCTGGGCCGGCTCAAGGACTCCGGGCGGCTGGAGGGACACATGATCTCGGCGGGCAAGCTGAACAACGCCCGCATCGCCATCGAGATCTGCCGGACCGCCCGCACGATCCTGGGCGGCAACGGCGTCACGCTCGACCACTCCCCGATGCGCCACGCCAGCAACCTGGAGTCGGTGCGTACCTACGAGGGCACCGACGAGGTGCACACGCTCGTGCTGGGGCGACACCTCACGGGCATCGCCGCGTTCCGCTGACCTGCACGCTCACCTGGCCGTAGACTGAGCGCCGCGCGCGAGTGGCGTAATTGGCAGCCGCGCCAGGTTTAGGTCCTGGTGTCTCCGGACGTGGGGGTTCGAGTCCCCCCTCGCGCACCCTCAGCACTTCGAGCCCCGGAGTCGGGGCGGTTCGTCTACGATCGCCCCGACATGACCCTCTCGGCCCGGCCCCGATCGAGCGCGACCGCCCCGCGGTCCACGCTCGTCGTGCTGCTGCTCGCACTGGCCGGGCTGCTGGGCGTCACCACGCTGGGCACGGCCACCGTGAGCGCGGCCCCGGCGGTCGCCGTGGTGCAGCACCACGCCGACGTGCCGGACCACGACACAGCAGGTCCGGGCAAGGTCAAGGCCCGCGACCGGGTCGTCCCGGCCGCCGACGACTGCCCGGCCCACGGGTCGCGGCACGGCGCGGAGACGCTGGGGCTGCTGAGCCTGCGCGCACCGCTCGGCACCGGGACCGAGCCGGCCGTCTGCGCGCCGTCCTACCGGGTCGCGGCGCCGGCGCAGGTCACCGCGGGGAACCGCGCCGCACGCGCCCACACGCTGGCGCACGCGCTCGGGCACGACCCGCTCCTCTGGGGCATCAGCCGCACGTAGGCAGGGCGTCCGGCGGACGACGTTGTCCGCCCACCACCACCGGCCACCGGGACCGACCCCGCCGCCGGCACGCCCCCGCCTACCCCTGAAGGAACCCCTGTGACCACGAAGCGCCCTGCCACCAACCGCCCGAACGCCCACCGCCCGACCACGCAGCGACTGACCACCCAGGGCCCCGCCGCCAGGCGCCCCGCCACCCGCCGTCCCACGCCCCGGCTCGCGCTGCAGCTGGTCCTCCTGGCCGGGGTGCTCGGCCTGATCGCGCTGCTGATCGGGTTCATCCTGAGCTCCCGCCCGGACGCCCCGGCCGGGGACGCCCAGGTCGTGCGCGAGAACAGCCGCGTCCTGAGCCAGGCCGACGACGAGCAGGCGGTGCTCGTCGAGTTCCTCGACTTCGAGTGCGAGACGTGCCGCGCCTACTACCCCACCGTCGAGCAGCTCAAGGAACAGTACGGCGAGGAGCTGACCGTGGTGCTCCGGTACTTCCCGATCCCCGCGCACGCCAACTCGACCAACTCCGCCGTGGCGGTCGAGGCCGCCGCGGCGCAGGGCGCGTTGGAGCCCATGTACCAGCGGATGTACGAGTCGCAGGCCGAGTGGGGCGAGGTCCAGCAGTCCCAGGCCGAGGTCTTCCGGGGCTTCGCCCAGGACCTCGGCCTCGACCTGGACCGGTACGACGCCGCCGTGGCCGACCCCGCGACGACGGAGCGCGTGCAGTACGACTTCGACGAGGGCCGCGCGCTCGGCGTCAGCGGCACCCCGACGTTCTTCCTGGACGGCGAGAAGCTGGAGACGGGGAGCCCCGCCGACCTGGTCGGGGCCGTCGAGACGGCGCTCGGCCGGTAGGCACACCGCGGGCGGGCCGCCAGGCCCGCCCGCCGCGTCAGTTCTGCTGCTGCGCGGCGATGTCCTTACGGACCACGTCCATGTCGAGCCCGCGCACGGCCTCGACGACCTCGGCGAGGCCCTTGGCCGGCAGCGCGCCCGCCTGGCGGAACACGAGCACGCCGTCACGGAACGCCATGAGCGTGGGGATGGACGTCACCTGTGCCGCGGCCGAGATGCCCGGGTTGGCGTCGGTGTCGATCTTCGCGTGCACGATGTCGTCGTTCTTGTCCGAGGAGGCCTCGAAGACAGGTCCGAACATCTTGCACGGCGGGCACCAGGTGGCCCAGAAGTCCACGAGCACGATCCCGTTGTCGCTGACGGTCTTCTCGAACGTGGCGTCGGTGATGTCGACAGTTGCCATGTCACGCTTCCTTTCGTTGGGCGTCTACCAGGTAGAGCACAGCCCCACCCTCTGCTATTCCAGGAGCGGCGGTTCGGCGATCCGTGTCACATCCGGGTGTCCACAGGGCGGCGCGGGGTCAGGCACCGCAAGGCCCGACCTGGTAGAAACGGACCCGTGACGGACACTGCCGACTACCCAGCCGACGATTTCTACCGCGAGCCCACCCCGGTGTCGGGCTGGATGACCGACGAGGACCTCGCGGTCGTACGCGCGCAGCTCCCCCTCGTGTACGTCGACGCCGTGCCGGTCCGGGTCGACGACTCGGGTGACGTGGTCGCCGTCGGGCTGCTGCTCCGCGTGAACCCGCAGGGTGCGATGACCCGCGCCCTGGTCTCCGGGCGCGTCATGTACCACGAGCGCCTCCGGGACGCCCTGCTGCGGCACATCGAGAAGGACCTCGGCCCCGTCGCGCTGCCGCAGGTGCCGCCGTCGCCGCAACCGTTCACCGTCGCCGAGTACTTCCCCACGCCGGGGATCACCGCGTTCCACGACCCGCGTCAGCACGCCGTCTCGCTCGCGTACGTGGTGCCCGTGACCGGCGACTGCCGCCCGCAGCAGAACGCGCTCGACCTCGCCTGGCTCACGCCGGAGGAGGCCTGCGCGGACGACGTCCAGGCCGAGATGATGAACGGCCAGGGCATGCTGATCAAGCAGGCGATGGCCCACGTGGGCCGCCTGCCGTAAGGGCTAGGACAGGTCCAGGACCGGCCAGTCCTCCAGGTCCGCCCGCATGCGGCGGTCGTGCGTCGCCACGACGACGGCGCAGGGCGTGACCTGGAGTGCCCGGGTCAGCTCGTCCACGAGGTCGATCGACAGGTGGTTCGTCGGTTCGTCGAGCAGGAGCAGGTGCGGCGCGTGCAGCAGCGCCCGCGCCAGCTCGAACCGGCGGCGCTGGCCCGCGGACAGCTCGGCCAGCGGCCGGTCCAGGTCCTCCTCGCTGAGCAGCCCGAGGCCCGCGACCGGGACCACGTGGTCGGGGTCCAGCTCGTTCGAGGCGAGCAGCCGCAGCGCCTCGTCCGCATAGGTCTCGAAGCCGGTCCGTAGGCGGGCCTTGCCGGTGATGGGCTCGCTCTCCTGGCCCACGACGCCGATGCGCGCGCCCGGCGCGACCGTGCGGCTCCCCCGGTCCAGCTCCAGCGTGCCGGCGAGCGCCCCGAGCAGCGTCGACTTGCCGGTCCCGTTGGGCCCCACCACGAGCAGCCTGCCCGACGGCGGGATCGCGACCCGCGTACCGGGCAGGTCCAGCCGGACCGCGCCGTCGTCCCCGACCCGCGGCGAGCGGACCTCCACCACCGGGTTGCTGGGGTCCCAGCCCGGCGACATCGCGGGCAGGTCGGGGAACCCGAGCTCGACGGGCGGCCTGGGCACCTCGATCGCCTCGGCCTCCAGCTTCTGGACCAGCCGGTCGGCAGCCTTGACGTGGATGCGGGCGCGGGTGGCCCGGCGGTGCTTCTGGGAGCCCTTGCCCGGGCGCCACTCGTCCGAGAGGCCCTCGTAGGACTCGTCGAGGCGCTCGGCCAGGGTCGCCGCCCGCTTGCGCTCGGCCCGGTAGCGCTGGCGCCACCGGTGCAGCGCCTGGTTCTTGGCGAACCGATAGGCGAGGTAGCCGGGCTGCCCGTAGAGCACGGGCTTGCCGTCCCAGGACGGGTCGAGGTCGAGGATGGCGGTGGCGACGTCGTCGAGCAGCTCGCGGTCGTGCGTCACGAGCACCACGCCGCCGCGCCACGCGACGAGCTCGCCCGTGAGGAATTCGATCGCGGAGTCGTCGAGGTGGTTGGTGGGCTCGTCGAGCAGCAGCAGGTCGGCGCGCTCCGCGAGGCGGCAGGCCAGCCGGACCCGGAACCGCTCCCCCACGCTGAGCCGGTCGAGCCGGCGGCCGGGGTCGCGCGGGGCGCCCAGGCGCGTGAGGGCCACCTCGACGCGGCGGTCGGCGTCCCAGACGGCGAGGTGCTCCGCGAGCGAGAGCGTGCGTTCGAGCACGGCCAGGTCGCCGGAGCCGTGGTCGAACGCCGCGGCGGCGGCCTCCAGCTCGGCGGCGGCGCTCCGCAGGCCGTCGAGCGTCCCGGCGACCAGGTCGCCGATGGTCTGCCCCGGGGCGGGGTGCAGCTCCTGCTCGACCAGCGCGACCGTGCCCTGGCGGCGTACCTCGCCCGACTTCGGCAGCAGGTCGCCGGCCAGCAGGTGCAGCAGGGTGGACTTGCCCGAGCCGTTCTCGCCGACGACGCCGAGCCGTCCGCCCGGGGACACCGAGAAGGAGACACCGTCCATGACGGGCCGCCCGGGGTAGGCGAATCCGAGGTCCTGGGCGACGAGGTGCATCCGACCAGCCTACGGGGGACCGCTGCCGGGCCCGAAGTCGGCGGCGCCTAGGATGCGCTGGTGAGCACTCCTCGAACTCCGGTCTGGCCCGCCGCCGTGGCCGACGCCGTCGCCGTCCTCGTCTTCACGGTCGTCGGCATCGCGTCGCACGACGGGTCGCTGGTCGCGGCCCTGGGTCGCGTCGTCTGGCCCTTCGCCCTGGCCGCCGCGATCGGCTGGGCCGTGAGCCGCGCGTGGCACGACCCGGCGCGTGTCTGGCCCACCGGCGTGATCATCTGGGCCGTCACCGTGCTCGGCGGCCTAGCCCTGCGCGGCCTCACGGGCGGCGGCCTGGCGTGGTCGTTCGCGCTGGTCACCGCGATCTTCCTGGCGATCACCATGCTCGGCTGGCGCGCCCTGGTGGCGGGGATCCGCCGCGGCCAGGCCCGCGCTGCCGAGAGCTGACGCGGCCCGGCCCGACATCGACCATGCACCTGCTGCCAGGACGGGTCTCGTCCTGGCAGCAGGTGCATGGTCGCGCGGCTCGGCGAGCGCAGCCCGCCGAGGCTCAGCCCCGGAGCAGCTCCACGACCACCGGCGCCAGCGCGCGGAACGCCTTGCCGCGGTGGGAGATCGCGTTCTTCTCGTCCGCGGACAGCTCCGCGGCGGTCCGGTCGTCGTCCACGACCAGGATCGGGTCGTAGCCGAAGCCGTTGGCGCCGCGCGGCGCCGTGGCCAGCACGCCCCGCATCTCGCCGAGCCGCACCTCCTCGCGCCCGTCGGGCGTGACCAGCGCGGCCGCGCACACGAAGCCGGCCTGGCGGTGCTCGGCGCGCACGTCGCCGAGCTGGCCGAGGAGCAGCTCCAGGTTGGCGAGGTCGTCCCCGTGCTTGCCGGCCCAGCGCGCCGAGAAGATGCCGGGCGCCCCGCCCAGCACGTCGACGGCGAGGCCCGAGTCGTCGGCGACCGCGGGCAGGCTGGTCGCCGCGCACACCGCACGCGCCTTGATCAGGGCGTTCTCGGCGAACGTCACGCCGTCCTCCACGGGCTCCGGCGCGCCGACCTCGCCCGAGGTGACCAGCTCGCCGTCGGGTAGGTCCAGGCCCGCCTCGGTGAGGATCGCGCGCAGCTCGGGGACCTTCTTGGCGTTGTGCGTGGCGAGGACGATCCGGGCGGCGGGCGGCACGATCAGGGAGGTCATGCCCCGATCATGCCAGCCGCCGACGGCTCAGAGCTCCTGCGCGAGGGCGTCCTGCTGGATCTTGGTGAGCTCGGCCGTGCCGCCCACCGCGAGGTCGAGCAGGGCGTCGAGCTCGGCGCGGTCGAACGGCGCGTGCTCAGCGGTGCCCTGCACCTCGATGAACTTGCCGCCGCCCGTGACCACCACGTTCATGTCGGTCTCGGCGCGCACGTCCTCGACGTAGGGCAGGTCGAGCATCGGGGTGCCGTCGATGATGCCCACCGAGACGGCGGCGACCGAGTCGGCGAGCACCTGCTTGCCGCCCTTGATGTGCCCGTGGCGGCGGCCCCACGCGATGGCGTCGGCGAGGGCCACGTACGCGCCGGTGATCGCGGCGGTGCGGGTGCCGCCGTCGGCCTGGAGCACGTCGCAGTCCAGCACGATCGAGTTCTCGCCCAGCGCGCTCAGGTCGACGACGGCGCGCAGCGAGCGGCCGATCAGCCGCGAGATCTCGTGCGTGCGCCCGCCGATCTTGCCCTTCACGGACTCCCGCTGGCTGCGCTCGTTGGTGGCGCGCGGCAGCATGGCGTACTCGGCCGTGACCCAGCCCTCGCCGGAGCCCTTGCGCCAGCGCGGCACGCCCTCGGTGAACGACGCGACGCACAGCACGCGCGTGCGCCCGAACTCCACGAGCACCGAACCCTCGGCCTCGTCGAGCCAGCCCCGGGTGATCTTCACGGGGCGGAGCTGGTCGGTGGCGCGCCCGTCGGCGCGCACGATCTGGTCGGTGCTGGAGGTCATGCGCCCAGCCTAGGTGGTACGGGCGACGATCATTTCGCGCTCCGGAATGCACCCCGCTGACCTGCCGGAACGTGTCGCGCGTCACGCACAGGGCGTGGCGCCGGTAACGGTTCCGACACGATGTCGTCGCTAGGCTTCACCCCGTGAACGACGCGCCCATCGGGATCTTCGACTCCGGCCTCGGCGGCCTCACGGTCGCGCGCGCCATCCTCGACCAGCTACCCAACGAGCAGGTCCGCTATCTCGGCGACACCGCCAACAGCCCGTACGGCCCCAAGCCGATCGCGGCCGTGCGTGCCATGGCCCTGGACGCCATGGACCGGCTCGTGGCGGACGGCGTGAAGATGCTGGTCATCGCATGCAACACGGCGTCGTCGGCCATGATGCGCGACGCGCGCGAGCGGTACGAGCAGCGCCACGGCATCCCCGTGGTCGAGGTCATCCTGCCCGCGGCCCGGGCCGCGGTGACCGCCACCCGGACGGGCCGGATCGGCGTCATCGGTACGCGCACCACGGTGCAGTCGCGCGCGTACGACGACGCCTTCCACGTGACCCCCGGACTGACGATCACGAGCCAGGCCTGCCCCGAGTTCGTGCGCTTCGTCGAGGAGGGCCGCACGTCGGGCCCGGAGGTGCAGAAGTTCGCGCACGAGTACCTCGACCCGGTCAAGGCGGCCGGCGTCGACACGCTGGTGCTCGGCTGCACGCACTACCCGCTGCTCGCGGGCGCCATCTCCTACGTCATGGGCGAGGACGTCACGCTGGTCTCCAGCGCCGACGAGACCGCCAAGGACGTGTACCGCACCCTCGTGGCGCACGACCTCGAGCGTTCGGCCGACGCCGGCGCCCCCGTGCACCGGTTCCTGACCACGGGTGACCCGGCGCCGTTCGGGCAGCTCGCCAGCCGGTTCCTCGGCCCCGAGGTCTCCCTCGTGGAGGCCGTCTGATGCGCCTCATCCCCCTGGGGGTCTCCGGCTCGTTCCCCGGCCCCGCGACGCCCGCGTCGTCATACCTCGTGCAGGTCACCGCGGCGGAGTCGGCCGCGGCCGGCTACGAGGCGCGCGACTGGAACGTCCTGCTCGACCTCGGCAACGGCGCCTTCGGTGCGCTGCAGCAGCACGTCGACCCCCACGCGCTCGACGCGGTGTCGATCTCGCACCTGCACCCCGACCACTGCGCGGACCTCGCGGGTCTCTACGTCTACCTGCGCTACCACCCCGAGCACGGGTCGCTGCGGGCCGGGCGCCGGGACAAGCCCCTGCCGGTCTACGGGCCGTCGACCGCCGAGCGGCACGTCGCCCTGTCCTACGGGCTCAGCGACGGCGAGTCCATGGAGAACGACTTCGACTTCCGCTCCTGGGCCGACCACAAGCAGATCGAGGTCGGGCCGCTGACCATCGAGCCGTACCGCGTCTACCACCCGGTCGAGACGTACGGCGTGCGGGTCACGGGCCCGTCGGCGTCCGGCGGCACGACGACGCTCGCGTACACCGGCGACACCGACGCCTGCACCTCCGTGGTGGAGCTCGCGCGCGACGCCGACCTGCTGCTCAGCGAGGCGGCATTCCTGGAGGGGCGCGACGACGTCGTGGAGCGCGGGATCCATCTCACCGGGCACCGCGCCGGACAGGTGGCGACCGAGGCCGGCGCCCGCCGGCTGCTGCTCACGCACCTGCCCGTGTGGAACGACCCGGAGGACTCCCTGGCCGAGGCCCGCGGCTCCTACGCCGGCCCGGTGGAGATCGCCAGGCCGGGCACGATCTACGAGCTCTGACCGGACGGCGGCCCCTAGGCCAGGGGCCGCCGTCCGCGCAGCTCCGCGAGCATCACGTCCATGAGGGTCTCCTGGGCGTAGCCCGCCGCGACGAACACGCCGGACCAGAACCGGCGGGCGGCCCGCCCGTCGGTGGCCACCGGGATCTCGCGGCCGGCCTGCCGGTCCCACATGATCTCGTCGGTGAGCTGCATGACCTGGTCGTCGGTCTTCAGGCCGAGCCGCTCGGCGATCACCAGCCGCACGTCCGTGAGCGCCCCGGCGAACTGCTCCGCGTCCTCGCGCGGCACCCGCACCGGCGGCGGCGCCCCGTGCCGGCCCAGCGGCTCGGGGGCGTCCTCGCCCGACGGCAGGTCGAGCAGCGCGGCGAACGCCTCGAGACGGTCCACCTTGGCCTGAGCGACGTCGTTCTGCGTGAGCCGGCGGAACTCGTCGGCGATGTCCGCGTCGTCCTTGCTCGCGTCCGGCAGGAGCCGCTGCGCCGCGGGGTCCGTCGGGATACGCCCGACGCCGGTCACGCCCGTGAGCCGGGCCAGGTCGGCGTCGGTCAGCTCGTCCGGCGCGAGGAGGCCGTTGGCCCAGGCCTGCCCCTTGCCCGGCGCGGGGTGCGCCGACGGCCCGGGGTCGTCGTCGGCGAACAGATCCAGACCCGCCTCCTCGCGGAGCATCGCGGAGACGTCGCGTGCCACCTTGGCGAGGACGACGCGCTCCACCGGTTCGAACCGAGCCTCGTAACCCCGCCGCATGGCGCGGAACGGTGTCATGCGGCTCCCCGCGCGCCGGACTCCTGCAGCGTCGCCCACAACCCGAACCCGTGCATGGCCTGCACATCCACCTCCATGCGCTCGCGCCCACCACTGGACACGACTGCGCGACCGTTCTTGTGCACCTGCGTCATGAGCCGCTCCGCCTTGACGCGTGGGTACCCGAAGTAGCTCTCGAACACGTACGTCACGTAGGACATCAGGTTCACCGGGTCGTTCCAGACGATCGTCACCCACGGGTCGGCGATCCCGGAGGCGAGCGCCTCCTCGGTGTCCTCCTCGACCGCCGTCCCGGCTGACCCCAGGGGCGTGAGCAGCGGCAGCGGGGAAGTTGTCACAGGTCTCACTCTAGGCTGTTTCGTCCCCGGACTGGACACCCCTGTCAGAGATTCCCACCAAGTTGTCGCCGGGCTGTGACCTCAGTCCCGGAGGTCGTCGAGCCGGAGGTCCACGGTCGGGATCGCCGGGTCGCCCTTGGACAGCCGGCGGGCGCCGCGCGGCAGCTCGGCGCGCACCATCCCGTGGTTGATCGCGGCGTTCGCGACGCCGTACGGACCCACCCAGCGCGAGTCGACGGCACCGTCCACGACCAGCGGCGCGAGCAGCGGCCGCAGGTCGTCGCTCTGCGGCGTCCACTCCGCCACCGCGGTGTCCGGACCGGTCACCATGATCTCCTCGACGGCGTACCCGTCGCGGCCGTAGCGCCGTGCGGCGGCCTTGCGCCCGCCCACCGACGCCTTGTTGGCCGACGCCTTGGCCACCGGCTGCAGCACGCCCGACGCGTCGGCGCGCGCCACCAGCTTGTAGACCATGCCGCAGGTCGGCGCGCCCGACCCCGTGACCAGCGACGTGCCGACGCCGTACACGTCCACCGGCGCGGCGGCCAGCGACGCGATCGCGTACTCGTCGAGGTCGGAGGTGACGACGATCTTGGTGTCCCGCGCGCCGAGCGAGTCGAGCTGGCGGCGCACCTCGCCCGCCAGTCCCCCGAGGTCGCCCGAGTCGAGGCGCACCGCGCCCAGCCCGGTCCCCGCCACCTCGACGGCCGTGGCCACGCCCTGCTTCACGTCGTAGGTGTCGACCAGCAGCGTGGTGCCGGCGCCCAGCGAGGCGACCTGCGACGCGAACGCCTCCCGCTCGCTGTCGTGCAGCAGCGTGAAGGCGTGCGCGGCGGTGCCGATGGTGTCGAGCCCGTACCGCATGCCGGCCTCGAGGTTGGACGTCCCGGCGAAGCCGCCGATGACGGCGGCCCGGGCCGCCGCGACGGCGGCCTGCTCGCTCGCCCGGCGGGAGCCCATCTCCAGGACGGGCCGGTTCCCGGCCGCGCTCGTCATGCGGGAGGCCGCCGACGCGACCGCCGAGTCGTAGTTCAGGATCGACAGGATCAGCGTCTCCAGCAGCACGGCCTCGGCGAACGACCCCTCGACCTGCAGCACGGGCGAGCCGGGGAAGAACACCTCACCCTCGACGTAGCCCTGGATGGTCCCGGTGAAGCGGTAGTTCGCCAGGTAGTCGAGCGTCCGCCGGTCCACCACGGCGTTGTCCTGGAGGTAGGCCAGCTCGGCGTCCTCGAAGACGAAGTGTGGCAGCGCTTCCAGGACACGACCGGTGCCCGCCAGGACGCCGTAGCGCCGGCCCGCGGGGAGGCGGCGCGTGAACACCTCGAACACGCAGTGCCGGTGGGCGGTGCCGTCGGCCAGCGCCGCCTGGAGCATGGTGAGCTCGTAGCGGTCGGTCAGCAGGGCCACCGACGGGCGAACCGCCGGTAGGGGTGCTGCAGGGAGCGGCCGCGGTTCACCGACACCGTTGTCGAGCGCAGGCCACGAGTCTGTGAGCGGAGCGCCGATGCTCCGAAGCTCGTCGGTCATGCACTCACGGTAGGCCAGAGAACTGGCCGGGGCCGGGCGAATACGGCCAGGACGGCCTCTTGTCTCACCATGCGGATCTTCTTGCTCCCGTCCTACTTCTGACCGACGAACCAGCGCCGGACCTGGGCAACGCGCGCCTCGAGCTGGTCCGCGGTCGCCAGGGGCACCTCGGGGCCGCCGCACTTGCGGCGCAGCTCGGTGTGGACCACGCCGTGCGGCTGCCCGCTGCGCTTGGCCCACGCCGAGACGAGCTTGGACAGCTCCTTGCGCAGCTCGGCCGCGCGCCGGTGCTCCTGCTCGGACCGCTCGTTCTCCACCTCGCGCGAGGTGGGGGCACCGCCGCGCGCCTTGAGGTGGTCGGCCTGGCGCTGCCGCAGCAGCGTCGCCACCTGGTCGGGCTCCAGGAGCCCGGGCAGGCCGAGGAAGTCCTGCTCCTCCGCGGAGCCGAGGTCCGCGCTCGTGCCGAACTCGCCGCCGTCGAACAGGACGCGGTCGAACGAGGCCTGGGCCTCCAGCGCCTGGAACGAGCCCAGCAGCTCGCTCGACGCCTTCTCCTCCTTGTTGGCCTCCGCGATCAGCGCGGCCTCGGGGTCGTACTCGATGCCCTGCTCCTCGGCCGTGCGCGGCCGGTCGAGCGCGTGGTCGCGCTCCTGCTCCATCGAGTTCGCCAGGTTCAGCAGCGGCGCGACGCTCGGCAGGAAGATCGACGCCGTCTCGCCACGCTTGCGGGCGCGCACGAACCGGCCGATCGCCTGGGCGAAGAACAGCGGCGTCGAGGCGCTGGTGGCGTACACGCCGACGGCGAGGCGCGGCACGTCCACGCCCTCCGACACCATGCGCACCGCCACCATCCAGCGGTCCTCGCCCTGCGCGTACTCCTCGATGCGCCCGGAGGCCCCCTCGTCGTCCGAGAGGACGACGATCGGGCGCTTGCCGGTGATCTCCTGCAGGTGCGTGGCGTAGGCGCGCGCGTTGTCCTGGTCGGTCGCGATGACCAGGCCGCCGGCGTCGGGCACCGTGCGGCGCACCTCGGTGAGGCGTTTGTCCGCGGCAGCGAGCACCGACGGGATCCACTGCCCCTCCGGGTCCAGCGCGGTGCGCCAGGCCTGCCCGGTCATGTCCTTGGTCATGGCCTCGCCGAGACGGGCGCTGACCTCGTCGCCCATCTTGGTGCGCCAGCGCATGTCGCCCGCGTAGGACAGGAACAGGACGGGGCGCACGACGTGGTCGCGCAGCGCCTCGCCGTAGCCGTACGTGTAGTCGGCCTTGGAGCGGCGGATGCCCTCGCGGTCGGCCTCGTACTGGACGAACGGGATGGCGGACGTGTCGCTGCGGAACGGGGTGCCGGTGAGCGCCAGGCGGCGCTCGGCGCCCTCGAACGCCTCGCGGACGGCGTCGCCCCAGCTCAGGGCGTCACCGCCGTGGTGCACCTCGTCGAGGATCACCAGGGTGCGCGCCGCCTCCGTGCGGGCACGGTGCAGCGCCGGCTTGGCCGCCACCTGCGCGTAGGTGAGGGCGACGCCGTCGTAGTGCGAGCCGTGCCGGCCCTGCGAGTTCTTGAACGCCGGGTCGATGCGGATGCCGACGCGCGCGGCGGCGTCGGCCCACTGGGTCTTCAGGTGCTCGGTGGGGGCCACTACCGTGACCCGCCGGACGATGCCCTGCTCGAGGAGCTCGGTGGCGATGCGGAGCGCGAACGTCGTCTTGCCCGCGCCCGGGGTGGCGACGGCCAGGAAGTCCCGCGGGTTCGTCACGCGGTACTGCTCCAGGGCCTCCGCCTGCCAGGCGCGCAGACTCGACGCCGTACCCCAGGGGGCACGACGTGGAAAGGCAGGGCTGAGCGACGAAGCGGCCGCAGACGACGGTGTGTGGGGCAGCTGCTGCGGCTGGCTCGTCACTTGGTGGAGTCGCCCTCGCCGCCGTCCTGCGGGTCGCGGAGACCGTCGTAGATCTCCTTGCACCGGGGACACACCGGGAACTTGCCCGGATCACGGCCAGGGACCCAGACCTTGCCACAGAGCGCGATCACCGGCTTGCCGCTCATGGCGGACTGCATGATCTTCTCCTTGCGCACGTAGTGCGCGAAACGCTCGTGGTCTCCCGGTTCCGTCTCCTCCCGGGTCTCCTCGCGCTCGAGGACGCTCGTAGCGCCCTGCGTCACGGGGTCGTCCTGCGGGTTGGAGAGAGGTTGGGTCATGCGGACAAGTCTACGCGGGACCACCGACAGCGATGCCGTCGGCGCGCGCCCGGAAGGCCGGTTCCGGACAGCTGATCCGCGGAAATCCTTGCGGTCGTGTCGGTGACGACGGATATAACTGTCCGCATGTCACATCCCCGCCCTGAGAGGAGCCTCACCCTGCCCCACGACGGCGCCGCCTCCGCGACCGACCTGATCCCCCGCGGCGTACCCGACCCCGTCTGGCCCGACTTCGGTGACCACGACGAGGCCGCGCGCCGCGCCGTCGCCGCCGTCGCGGCGATGCTCGGCCGCCCCGTCCCGGACCGCCCCAAGGAGCCCCGCTCGTCGGCCGAGTGGCTCGCCCTCCGCTGGGACGTCGACGAGAGCACGCTCGTCAACGTCTCCCGCGACATGTCGCGCACCCTGCAGCGGCTGCACGCCTACGCGCTCCAGCGCTGGGTGGACCGCTACCCCGACGACGTCGCCGTGTTCGGCCCCGGCGGAGCGCCGCAGCGCGCGGCGCTCGACCTCGGCGACGGCACCTCGGTGAGCGTGCCCGCCGTCGCCACCGTGCTGTTCCCGGCCGGGTCCGCCTACGACACGGCCGTCGCCGTCGAGGTGGCCTACCGCTACGGGACGCCCACGATCACCACCTTCACCCCGCCGGGCGGGCTGGCGCTGGCCGAGCAGGTGCTCAAGGACCTGACCCGCACGCTGGAGGCGGACCACCCGTACCGCGGCGGCGTGCTGTCGGCCAGGTCCGGGAACGGCACCGTCGAGCTGACGCCGGTGCAGCACACCGTCCAGGTGCGCGGCGACGTGGTGCTGCCCGCCGAGCTGTGGCGCGAGGTGGACCTGTTCTGCTCCAGCGTGACCACCCGCCGCGAGGCGCTGCGGGCGCTGGGCCACACCACCTCGCGCGGCCTGCTGCTGGCCGGCCGCCCCGGCGTCGGCAAGACGAAGCTCACGCGGGTCATCGCCACGGAGCTGGCCGGTCCGCTCACGGTCGTGCTGGTCACGGCCGAGGTGCTGCGCACCTGGATGACCGAGCTGTACGAGGAGATCCGCGGCCTCGGGCCGTGCCTCGTGGTGCTGGAGGAGATCGACTCGGTCGCCTCCAAGGGTTCGCGCGGCGACACCTCGTTCGCCGAGTTCCTCGACGCCCTGGACGGCACCCGCAGCTCGGACGACGTGCTGACCCTCGCCACCACGAACGACCCGGACGCGCTGGACCCGGCCGTGAAACGTCCCGGGCGCTTCGACACCATCATCGAGGTGCCGCCGCCGGACCAGGCGGGGCGCACGGAGATCCTGCGGCTCTTCCTGCCGCCGGACGCCCCCGTCGACGTGGACCTGGTCGCGTCCTACCTGGACGGGGCCACGGGCGCCGACCTGCGCGAGGTGGCCCGCCGCTCCATCCTGGAGCACGGCCCCGACGGCCTCACGACCAGCCGGGTCGCCGACGTGGCGACGTCCGGTCGGTGGAAGCCCGCGCCGGTCGCGGGCAACTACCTCTGACGTGTCGGGGGGGCCGGTGGCCCCAGGGGGGGGGGAGTGCTACACACAGGGGTCAAACCCCCCCCACCAAAACCCCCCCCACCGGCACTTTTTTCGTTAGTTT
>NZ_JBHWLR010000018.1:32485-42140 GCF_042731755.1 Promicromonospora sp. NPDC059942 | reverse complement strand
CCCCACCCACTTACTCCCCCCCCCTCCCCCCCCCTTTCCTCCCCACCCCCCCCCCTCCCCCACCCCCCCCCCCCTCCCTTTCCGCCCCCCCACCCCCCTGGTCCCCCCCCCCCCCCCGACACGTGGCTACAGACCCTGCAGCCTAAAGACCCTGCCAGTCGGGCTTGTCGGCGTAGGTCTGCCGGTAGTAGTCACCGAGCTGCAGCCTGGAGGCCGCGGCGTCGTCGACCAGCACGGTGGCGTGCGGGTGCAGCTGCATGATCGTGGCGGGCCACATCGCCGAGACGGGGCCCTCCACGAGCTGGTGCACGGCCTCGGCCTTGGCCCGCCCGGACGCGAGCAGCACCAGGTGCCGCGCCGACATGATCGTCGCCAGGCCCTGCGTGAGGCAGTGCCGCGGCACGTCGTCGACGGAGCCGCCGAAGAACCGGGCGTTGTCCTCCCGGGTCTGCTTCGTCAGGGTCTTGATCCGGGTGCGGGAGGCGAGCGAGGAGCCGGGCTCGTTGAACGCGATGTGCCCGTCCGTGCCGATCCCCAGGAGCTGCAGGTCCACGCCCCCGGCGTCCGTGATCGCCTGCTCGTACGCGGCGCACGCCGCGGGCAGGTCCTCCGCGAGGCCGTCGGGTCCCTGCACGGCCCCGGCCGGCAGGTCGACGCGGGAGGCGAACTCCTTCTCGATCACGTTGCGGTACCGCTCGGGGTGGTCCGCGCTCAGGCCGACGTACTCGTCGAGCATGAACGCCCGGGCCCGCGCGAACGAGAGCCCCTCCTTGTGCCGGGTGGCCAGCTCGTCGTACACGGCCAGCGGCGAAGAGCCCGTGGCCAGGCCCAGCACCGTCTCCGGGTTGGCGCGCAGCAGACCCTCCACGGCGTCCGCCGCCAGCCTCGCCAGCTCAGCCGCCGGCGCGATCACGACCTCCATCAGCTCCTCCTCCCCAGCACCGCGGCGCCCACCGCCGCGACCGGAACGTGCGTCGGCGCCAGCCTGACCCGGTCCGCGAGCTTCAGCGACCCGAGGAACGACGACACCTTGGCCTGCTCGCGCAGCGCGTCCTGCACCGCGTCCAGCAGCTCGGTGCCGAGCAGCGCGACGCCGCCCCCGAGCACGACGTGCCGGACGTCGGTGGCGAGCACCAGCAGGCGCACGGCGGACGCCGTCGCGGACGCGAACCGGTCCTTGACCACGATCGCCTCCTCGTCGCCGGCCCGCGCCGCCTCGAACAGCTCCACCGGGGCGGGCTTGCCGTACCGCGACGGCCACGCCGCCTCCAGCGCCTTGCCCGACGCGAACCGCTCCAGGCAGCCGCGCTGACCGCACGGGCACTCCGGCCCGAGCGGGTCCACCGGGATGTGCCCGATCTCGCCCGCCGCGCCGCTCGCGCCGCGGCGCAGCTCGCCGTCCAGCACCAGGCCGGACGCGAGGCCCGTGCCCAGGGCGAGGAACGCGAGGTCCTCGTGCTCCGGCGCCCCGCCGGTCCCGCCCGCCGGGCTCTCCGAGCGCTCCAGCACGTGCGCGGCGCCGACGGCGGCCACGTTGAGGTCGTTCTCGACCACCACCGGCACGCCGCCCAGGGCCAGGGAGAGCAGGTCGGCGAGCGGCAGCTCGTCGTCGTGCACCCCCAGGTTGACCGCGTGCTTCACGGTGCCGGAGACGTGGTCGACGATGCCGGGGATGCCCAGCCCGACGCCGATCACTGCCGCGAGCTCCACCCCGCCGGACTCCACCACGTCCCGCACCGCCTGCGCCGCGCCGGCGACCAGGCCCTCGGCGCCGTGCACCGTGGAGCGGCGCACCGTGGCGACCACCTCGCCCGCCGGGTCGAGGAGCGCACCGAGGATCTTGGTGCCGCCGATGTCGAGGCCGACCGTGTACTCGGGCGCGCTCCCGCTCACCGACCGGGCGCCACCCTCCCGCTTGCCGACCTTTCCCATCCCGACCTTTCGCTTGCTCGACCTACCCGTGGAACTGCCACTGCCGGACTTCCGCCGACCGCCCATCAGCCCTTCACCGCGCCGGAGACCAGCCCGCCGGTCATCCGGCCCTGCACGATCAGGAAGAAGATCACCGCGGGGATGGCGATGAGCACCGACGCGGCCATCACCGCACCCCAGTTGGTGGCCTGCGTGGCCTGCACGAACGTCCGCAGCCAGAGCGGGAGGGTCATCGCGTCGGGCCGCTGCATGATCACCAGCGCCATGACGAACTCGTTCCACGCCTGGATGAAGGCGAACACGCCGGTGGCCACCAGGCCCGGCGCGAGCAGCGGGAACGTGACCCGCCAGAACGCGCCCACCCGGGAGCACCCGTCGATCATGGCAGCCTCCTCCAGCTCCTTGGGTACACCGTTGACGAATCCGCGCAGCGTCCAGATGGTGAACGGCAGCACACCGGCGGCATACACGATGGTCAGGCCGATGATGGTGTTCAGGAGCTGCCAGCCGTCGACGATCCGGAACATCGAGATGATCATCGCCTCTCCCGGGATCATCTGGACGACCAGGATCAGCAGGATGAACGTCCGGCGGCCCTTGAACTGGAACCGGGTCAGGGCCAGCGCCGCGACGAAGCCCACGACCAGGGTGATGACGAGCGTCAGGAAAGTGGCCCCGATGGAGTTCGCCACGGCCGGCGGGAAGGGTGCACGCACCTGGCCGAACATCGCCGAGCGGTAGTTGTCCAGGGTGAACACGTCCGGCGTCGGGAAGAACGCCAGGTTCTCGCCGCGGATCCGGTTGTTCGGCAGGAACGACGTACTGACCATCCAGTACACGGGGAACGCCGACAGGGCGAAGACGATGACGGCGATGACGCCGTACCCGGTGTCGGCCAGGCGCTTACGGATCTTGATCACTGCTCGTCCTCCCGCAGCGTGCGGCGCACGTAGGGATAGGCGATGGCCAGCATGACGACGACGAAGACGACGCCGATCGCGCTCGCCAGGCCGTAGTGCCCCTGGGCCATGCCCATCTGGTAGATGTAGACGCCGATGGTGTTGGTCAGCTCACGGTCGCCGCCGATGTCCTGCAGCACGAACACCTGGGTGAACAGCTTCAGGTCCCAGATCATCGACAGGACCACGAGCACGGTGATGATGCTGCGCACGTAGGGCACCTGGATGAGCCGGAAGCGCTGGAACGCGCTCGCGCCGTCGAGCTGCGCCGCCTCCATGACCTCCTCCGGGACCTGCGTCAGGCCCGCGTACAGCGTGAACGCGACGAACGGCACCGCGCCCCATACGACGATGCAGGTGAGGATCGTGAAGAACGACAACGGGTTGAGCAGCCAGGAGTAGCCGAACCACCGGTCCCCGGTGAGCGCCGTGAGCAGGTTGTTCACCACGCCGTACTGCGTGTCGAAGATCCAGCCCCACACGGTGGTCGCGGCCAGCGACGGCATGGCCCAGGCCAGCAGCAGGCCCACCGACACCAGGAGCCGCAAGGCCTTGCCGACCCGGATCATCAGCAGCGCCACGAGCATGCCGAGCACCATCGTGATCACCACGAGGACGACCATGAGCACGAAGCTGCGCAGCAGGACGGTCCAGAAACCGTCCACGTCGGTCAGGATCGTCACGTAGTTGTCGAGCCCGACCCACTCGGCGGGCATGCCCATGAGCTGGGCGCGCTCGTACTCCTGGAACGACATCACGACGAGGCGCAGGACGGGGTAGCCCGTCAGCACACCGAGCAGGATCATCGTGGCCGAGAGCATCAGCCACGGCAGGTAGGGGGTCCGGTTCTTCTGCCGGATCTCTTGGTGGGGCGCGGCCACCGGTGGGTCGAGAAGTGTGGAGCTCATGTCCTGTCTTCCTGCGAGGCGCACGACAGCCGCGCTCCGCGTGGGAGCGGCCGACGGCGTCAGACGGGCAGTGGTGTCCCGTCCCGCCCGGGATCCTGAGGTCACCGGGCGGGACGGGAAGTCGTGCTGACGACGATCAGCTGTTGAGGATCGCCTCGATGTCGGCGTCCAGCTTCTCGGCAACCGTCTTCACGTCGTCGCCGGCGGCGATCCGCGAGAAGGCGGTCTGCAGCAGGCTCTGCGACTCGACGTCGGCCCACTTCGGGGAGGCCGGCGTGAGCTTCGCGTTGGCGGCGGCCTCGGCGGCGGCCTTGCCGATCGAGGTCGACTGGTCGACCTTCTCGAAGAGCGAGGTCTTGGCCGGGAACAGGCCGATGCCGGCGAGGATGGACTGGTACTCGTCGCTGAGCAGGATCTCGTAGGCGCTCATCGCGAGGTCGGGGCGGGCCGACTTCTGGGCGATGGCGATGTTCGAGCCACCGGCGAACACCTGCGCGGCGCCGCCGTCCTTGCCCGGCAGGGCCAGGCCCTGAAGGTCCGAGCCGTAGGTGGAGGCGCAGCCCGGCACGCCGTCCGGGTCCTCGGGCTTCTCGGGCGCGTTGATGGACCACTGGATCCAGCTCGGGGCCGAGAGGAAGGCGACCTTGCCCTCGCAGAACGGCACCTGCAGGTCGGTCTCCTGCGCGTCGGACGGGGCGTTGTTGCCCTTCGTCATGATCGTCTGGATCTGCTCCAGGCCGGCGAGACCACCCTCGGAGGAGAAGCCGGCGTCCCACGTGCCGTCCTCGGCCTGCTCGGCGACGTAGCCGCCGTTCTCCCAGATGAAGGGCAGCGCGTTGTACCAGTCCTGACCGGGCCAGTACACGCCCGACAGGTCGTCCGTCTTCAGGTCGACGGCGGTCTCGACGTACTCGTCGAGCGTGGTCGGCACCTTGGTGTCGCCCAGGACCTGCTCGGAGTAGAAGACCACGCGCGAACCCGAGTAGTACGGCAGGGCGTAGTGCTTGCCGTCCCAGTCGCCGGCCTCGACGAAGCCGGGGAGCAGGTCGGAGCCGCCCAGCTTCTCGAACTCGTCCGCGGTGATCTCACGGAAGTAGCCGTTCGAGGTGAACGCGGCAGCCTGCGTGTTGCCGATCTCGACCACGTCGGGGGCGTCCGAGCCGGCCAGCGCCGTCGTGTACTTGTCGACGAGGCCGTCCCAGGCCTGCTCCTCGATCGTGAGGGTGCTGCCCGGGTTCTCCTCCTCGAACGTCTTCTTGAGGTAGTCGCGCGCCTCGGGGGGCGTGTCGGTACCGACGAGCCAGACCCGGACCTCGCCGGGGCCGGTCTCCTCGGGGGCGGCAGCGCCGCCGGCGTTACCGCAGGCGCTGAGCGCGAGCGTCAGGGTGATCGCCGACGCCGCAGCGCCGACGAGACGGTTGTTCTTCACGTGTGGGTTCCTCCCGGGATACGACCGTGTGTCGCGGAACAAAGGGAAAGCTCGATGGGATGCCCACCGCCCACGCGTGCGCACTGATGCTCACGAGACCCCCAGCTGGGCGGAAAGCACGAGGACGGCGGCACCCGCCAGCACCACGTCCTCGTCGAGTGCGGCCATCCGCAGCTGCAGGCCGGTGTTGATGGCCGGCATGGTCCGCTGTCGGATGGTGTCCAGCGCAGCCTCGCGCAGGGGGCCGTCGAGCAGGTCGCGCGGACCGCTCAGCAGCACCTCCGTGAGGTTGAGCGCGCTGACGACCGGGGCGAGGGTCACGCCCAGCACCCGGCCGGCCGACGCCAGGGCGGCGTCGGAATCTTCTGGGCTCTTGTCCGCGACCGCGCGCCGCAGCGCCGGCACGGAGAGCACCGTCTCGAGGCAGCCCACGCGGCCGCACGCGCACGGCTCGCCGTCGTCGACCACGGTGACGTGGCCGATCTCGCCGGCGGCGTCGCGCTGGCCGTGCACCCGCACGCCGTCGACCACCACGCCCGCGCCGACGCCCGCGCCCACGGTGACCACCAGCATGCTGCCGGTCGCCCCGCCGTAGGTGAACTCGCCGAGCGCCGCGGTGTTGGCGTCGTTCGCGACGTGCACGGGCAGGCCCAGGCGCTCGCCCAGGATCTCCGCCAGCGGCACGTCGTACCAGCCGCGGTTGGGCGCCTCGACGACGCGCCCGTCCAGGGTGATGATGCCGGGCGAGCCGACGCCGACGCCGATCACGGGGTGACCGGCCGCCGCGACGAGCCGCCGGACGAACCGGGTGAGCAGGTCGACCAGCTCGTCGCCCGTGCGCCCGTCGATGTCGAGCTGGCGGCGCACCATGATCTCGCCGGTGAGGCTGAGCACCGCGCCGCGCATGTGGCCGTGCTCGGTGAGGTCGACCGCCACGATCTGGTAGGCGTCCGTGCGCAGGCCCACCAGGATCGCGGGCTTGCCCACGCGCTGGCCGGGCCGTGTGCCGAGCTCCTCGACGAGGCCCTCGGTGATGAGCACCGAGACCAGGTCGGAGATCGTGACGCGGGTGAGCGAGGTGGCTCGTGCGAGGTCGGCCCGGGAGGTGGGCCCCTCGTGGAAGAGGTGCTGCAGCACCAGGGACCGGTTGTGCGCCCTGGCGTGCTCGGGAAGCACCTTGGACGTCGCGCGCAGCCGTGCCCCGAGCCCTCGCCCGGTGCCGCTGCGTTCTGTCGCCGTCGCCATGTTTGTTAGTAGACCTCCTTAACAGAGTCCCTGTCCATTGCCCGGTATGACCCGTAACAAGACTGTTACTTGGGTCACGCTGCTCCTGGCGTGGGACACACCCTGTTCGACGTGGACGGATTACTTCACGTGCCTGACGAAACCGAGCCTGCCGCACGCGGGCGCGAGGAGCACGGCGTGACCGGAACGTGATCAAGAACCGCGCATAAGCGATGAAAAATCGGGTCACCGGGCCCACAAGTTCACAAAGGGATCACAGTTCTCAGGTGAGGCGGCTTCCGGCACTTCCTGGCTCCTACGCTCGTCCCATGATGCGCAACCGGTCTGCCCTGGGGGACGCGGGCCCGCCCGCGCGCCGACTCGTCCACGCACTGTTGGCAACAGTCGTCGGGGGCGCGCTCGCCGTGTCCCTGGCAGCATGCTCGGGCGGCGGAGCAGGGGACTCCAGCGGTTCCGAGGCGGCGACCGGCGGCGACGGCGCACGCAGCGAGCTGGCCGCGCCCGACGCCGCGACCGACGCGGCAGCCGGCGCCATCGGCGTCGCCGAGGCCCGCGAGGAGGCCGTCGACCGCGAGCTCATCACCACCGGCAACGCGACCCTCGTGGTGGACGACCCGTTCGGCGCGGCCGAGAAGATCGCCGACCTGGTCGAGGACGCGGGCGGCCGCGTCGAGGCCCGGGACGAGCGGGCCGAGACCGACGACGAGCTGGGCAGCGCGTCGATGACGCTCCGCATCCCCGCGGACCGCGTCTCGGCCACGCTGGACGCGCTCGACGAGCTCGGCGACGTGCGCGACCGCCACGTCGAGACGGTGGACGTGACCGGCACCGCGCAGGACCTCGACGCCCGCATCGAGGCGCTCCGCACCTCGACAGACCGGCTGCGCGAGCTCATGGCCGACGCCGACCGCACCGCCGACCTCATCGAGATCGAGGCCGAGCTGGCGACGCGTCAGGCCGAGCTGGACTCACGGGTGTCCGAGCGGAACCGGCTCTCGGACGAGGTGGCGATGTCCACCCTGCACGTCGAGATCGTCGCGGAGGGCACGCCGGCGGCGCAGGCCCGGCCCGGCGGCTTCGTCGGTGGCCTGTCAGCGGGGTGGAGCGCCCTGGTGAGCACGTTCAACGTGGTGGTCCTCGTGCTCGGCGCGATCACGCCGTGGCTCCTGCTGGCCGGCCTGGTGCTGCTGGTGGTGGTCGGCGTGCGCCGGCAGGTCGCCAGGGCCCGGTCCACCGGCCCGACGCCGCCCGCCGCCGACCCGGAGCCGGCCCCGGCGGACTGACCCCGCCCGGCTCGTCCCCCGGCCCCGCCGACGCACCACGGCCCTGACCCGACGAACCGCATTCGTCGAGTCAGGGCCGTGGTCCGTGCCGGGTCAGTCGGTGATCGCGAGCGCGTCGATCTCCACGAGCATCTCCTCGCGCGGGAGCCCCGTGAACACGGTGGTGCGGCTCGGCAGCACGCCCCCGGGGCAGTGCTTGGTCACGAACTCGCCGTAGGCCTCGTTCATGATTGCGAAGTCCTCGCGCTTGGTGAGGTAGACCCGCAGCATCACGACGTCGTCGAACGTCGCACCGCCGGCCTCGACGATCGCCCGGACGTTCTCGAGCGTGCGGGTGGTCTGGGCGGCGACGTCGCCCAGGTGCACGTACTCGTTCGTCGCCGGGTCCATGGGGCCCTGGCCCGAGACCTGCACGAACGGTCCCTTCCGCACGCCCTGGTGGAAGGTGTGCGCGGGCGCCGGGGCGGCTGGGGTCGAGATGGCGGTCTTCGCGGTCATCTGGTTCTCCTTGCGGGTATCTCGGTGGTGGTTCAGAAGCTGAGGGTGACCTGCTCGGCGACCTCGTCGCCTCGGGTCACCAGGGCGGTGCGGTACTTGTCGAGCGTGGTGCACGGGTGCGAGATGCCGAACCCGACGACGTCGCCGGGCCGGAGGCCGCCGTCGGCCCCGCCGTCCGCCGCCGCGTCGAGGGACAGGTAGGCGTGCTGGTCGTTGAGCGCGGTCACGGTGACGCCGGACAGCTCGCCGGCCTCCCCCAGCCGGCCGTCGGCGTCGGCCGGGCGCACGACGAGCGGCGTCGGCAGGTCGATGTCGAACGAGACGTCGCGGCGGCCCATCCCGCAGATGACCAGCCCGGGCTCGGGAGCGGACAGCACCGACGCCCAGACCGTGATCGCGGGGCGCAGCGGCTCGGCGCCCAGGCGGGTCCACGGGTCGGTGCGCAGGTAGTGGCCGTGGTCGTGGGTCACGTAGGCGCCGGACCGGAGGACGACGCGGGTCGGGACGGGCGCGCCGTCGGCGGCCGTGAGCGGCTCCCCGAGGCGCTGCGTCACGACGTCGGCGAAGGCGCTGCCGCCCGCGCTCAGCACCACGGGCCCGTCGACGAGGTCCGCGACCTGCGCCCCGGCGTCCCGCAGCCCGTCGCACCAGCGGCCGACGGCGGCCAGCTCCTCGGCGCTGGTCCCGCCGGCCACGGGTCCCTCGTAGCCGGCGACGCCGACCAGGCGCAGCCCGGCGTCGTGCACGCGGCGCGCGAGCGCCACGGCGTCGGCCACGGTGCGTACGCCGGTGCGGCCGCCCGGGACGCCGAGCTCGACGAGCACGCCGAGCCGCGCCGCGACCTCGGGCGCGGCACCCGCGAACCCGGCGGCGAGCAGGTCGACGCCGCGCGCGGAGTCGGCGTAGACCCAGACCTCGTCCGCGGAGCCGTCGCCCAGCGCGCTGCGGAGCCAGGCGATCTCGCGGGGGTCCACGAGCTCGTTGGCGAGGAAGGCGCGCCGCCCGGCGCCGGGGAGGCCCCAGCCGAGCGCGGTGCGGAGCTGCGCGGGTGTGGCAACGGTGGCGCCCCACGCGCCGGCGGCGACCTGCCGTTCCCAGATCTGGCGGGACATGTGGGTCTTGACGTGCGGGGCGTGCTCCACGCCCGCGGCGGCGAAGGCGTCCGCGACGGTCGCGATGTTGTGGTCGAGCGCCGGCTCGTCGAGGGTCAGCAGGGGCCAGGAGAACCGGGGGTCGTCGATGCGCAGCACGCCCCCATCTTGCCGTGCGCGCCGAGGTGCCGATGACCTGGTCCGGCCGCCGGGCTGGTCGCCGATCCCCTTCGAGGCCCGGGGTTTTTCTCCTTTCTGTCCCCGCCAAAGGGGGAAGACAGGGGCCGAAAGGGAGCGTTTCGAAACCTCG
>NZ_JBHWLR010000018.1:0-32475 GCF_042731755.1 Promicromonospora sp. NPDC059942 | reverse complement strand
CCCTCTCCCCTCCTTCTTTCCTCTCCTTCCGCCCCCGAAAAAAGAAACACCCCCGGGCCTCGAAGGGGATCGTCACGAACCTGAGACGGGCCGCAGGCCGTGCCCCGGCGTCTCTCCCGTGAGGGCGCCGTCCGCCAGGACGGGCACCCCGGCCACCAGCACGTCCTCGATGCCCGTGGCCGGCGTGCGCGGCTGCTCGTACGTCGCCTCGTCCTGGACCCGGCCGGGGTCCACGAGCACCAGGTCCGCCACGGCCCCGGGCGCGAGCCGGCCGCGGTCCGCGAGGCCGAACCGGCGGGCCGCCCGGGCCGACAGGTGCTCGGCCGCGTCCCACCAGCTCCACGAGCCGCGGCGCACGTGCTCGTCGAGGAACCGCGCGAAGGCGCCCCAGCCGCGGGGATGCGGCCGGCCGCCCCGGTAGATCGCGTCGGACCCGGCGAGGTGGCCCTCGTACCCGGCCAGCGTGCGGACCGACTCGGGCGAGTTGGTGGGCGGCTGCGCGAACACGCAGCTCGCGCGCAGCGCGGTGATCGTCAGGATCTCGACCACGGTGTCGGGGGCCGAGCGCCCGAGCCGGGCCGCGACGTCGGGCAGGGTCATGCCCTCGGCCCATTCCATGCCGGGCACGGACGCGAAGGTGATGCGCGGCCAGAGATCCGTGAGGCCGGCGAAGTGCTCGCCCAGGCGCCAGGCGAGAGCGGGGTCGCGCAGGGCGGCGACGGTCGCGGCGGCGTCGGCCACGGGGAGCCACGTGGGCAGCGCGACCATCGACAGGATGGAGCAGCCGCGCAGGTAGGGGTAGGAGTCGTAGGTCAGGTCGTGACCCGCGGCGCGCGCCCCGCCGATGTGGTCCAGCAGGTCGCGGGCGGGACCGTGCAGGTGGGACACGTGCGTGGCGACGCCGGACGCGCGGGCGATCCGCAGCAGCTCGTCCAGCCCGGCGACGCCCTTGTCCTCGTAGCCGCGCATGTGGCTGACGTGCGGCAGCCCGCGCGCGGCGACCACCTGGGCGAGCGCGATCAGCTCCCGCTCGTCGGCGTAGGCGGCGGGCACGTACTCCAGCCCGGTCGACAGGCCGCAGGCGCCGTCGTCCAGGGCCTGCTCCAGCAGCCTCACCATGGCCGCGATCTCGTCGTCCGACGCCGGGCGCTGCGCCGCCCCCAGCACCCGGTACCGGAGGGTGCCGTGGGGCGCGAGGTACGCGACGTTCACGGGCACCGTGCGGTGGTAGGTCGTCAGGAGGTCGCCCACGGACCCGCCCGCGAACGCGGGGTGGTCGCCGTCGATCGCGGCGAAGTACGTGCTCGCCCACGCGTAGGTCGCGGGGTCGGACGGCGCGAAGGACACGCCGTCCTGGCCGGTCACGACCGTGGTGATGCCCTGGCGGAGCATCGCGAGCTGCACGTCCGGCTCGAAGACGGCGGCCTCGGCGTGGGTGTGCGCGTCCACGAAGCCGGGCAGGGCGACGCGGCCGTGCGCGTCGAGGGTCCGGGTGTCGGGCCCGGTGCCGTCCGGGGCGGTGTCGTCCGGGGCGGTGTCGTCCGGGGCGGTGTCGTCCGGGGCGGTGCCGTGCGGGGCGGTGTCGTCCGGTCCGGCGCCGTCCGGCGCGGCGAAGTCCCGCGCGCCCGCGCGGGTGATCGCCGCGATCCGGCCCCGCACGACGTGCAGGTCCAGCGGTTCGGACAGGGTCCCGTCGGGTTGCGGCAGGCGGGCGCCGCGGACATGGACGGTGCCGGTCACACGTCGCCCTCGGGGCTCCGCTCGTCCGACGGGCTCTGCTCGTCCGACGGGCTCGGCTCGTCCGAGTGGGTCTGCTCGTCCGGCGAGGTCTGCCCGTCCGACGGGGTCTGCTCCGGCAGGTTCTGTTCCGGCAGGTTCTCGACGCCGCCGTCCTCCCGCCAGCCGCCGAGCCCCGCCCAGCCGCCGACGGCGGTCTCGGCCGCCAGGTCCCGCGGGTAGCCCTGGACACCGGGCCGGGTCTGCCAGGGGTGCGGCCCGGCGAGCGGCCGGTACTCGACGCCGTACGCGTCGAGGCGCGGCAGGTGGTGCCGCTCCAGCCGGTCCAGGAACTCCTTCGATGCCGCCGAGCCCGGCTCCCGGTCGCCGCGCGGCGACCAGACGACCTCGGCGAACGCGGCCAGCCGGGGATAGGTCGCATAGTCGACCCGCCGTGCGCTGTCCAGATGCTCGGTCCACACCTGGGCCTGCGCCCCGAGCAACCGCCCCTCTTCCCGTTGAGTGCTGGGTATCTGCGGGTCCGAGGCGTGCTCACCCAACAAATACCCAGCACTCAGCGCGGGTGGGAGGGGGTCGAAGGAGTAGACGTCCTCGATCGTGCGCAGGAAGCCGACCGGGATGGGTTCCGCGGGGTGCTCGCCGGCCCGGTGGTCCAGGTAGACGGCCTGCTCGGGCGCCATGACGACGTCGTGCCCCGCGGCGAGCGCGGCCGCGCCCTGGGCGTACCCGCGCCAGGACGTGACGATCACGTCGCGCGGGAGCATGGGCGAGACGGCCTCGTCCCAGACGACGGCGCGGCGGCCCGCGGCGGACACGTGCTCGGCGAGCCGGGCGACGAACCAGCCGTGGAGCTTTCCGACGTCGACGGCGCCGTCCGGCCCGAACAGGCCCAGCGCCCGGGCGCGCTCGACGATCTGCGGCGACTCGCGCCAGAGCGTCGGCGGCACCTCGTCGCCGCCGAGGCCGATCCAGGGCGAGTCGAAGACGTCCAGCACCTCGTCGAGCACGTGCCGGAAGAACGCGAGCGAACCCTCGGAGGGGTCGAGCACGTCCTGGCTGATGCCCCAGGTGGTGCGGACGCCGCTGCGGTCCTTGCGCGTGCCGAGCTCGGGATAGGCGGCGACGGCGGCCTCGACGTGGCCGGGCACGTCGATCTCGGGAACCACGGTGATGCCCCGGTCGCGGGCGTAGGCGACGATCTCGCGCAGGTCGTCCTGCGTGTAGAAGCCGCCGTGCGGACGGCCGTCGCGGGAGCCCGTGCGCCAGGTGCCGACGGTCGACTCGCGCCGCCACGCCCCGGTGCGCGTCAGCTCGGGGTACCGGTCGATCTGCACGCGCCAGCCCTGGTCGTCCGTGAGGTGGAGCTGCAGCACGTTCAGCCGGTGGGCGGCGGCGAGGTCGACGAACCGCAGCACGTCGTGCTTGGGCAGGAAGTGGCGGGCGACGTCGAGCAGCACGCCGCGCCAGGCGAACCGCGGATGGTCCTCGATCCGCACGGCCGGGAGCACCGGCCCTGGCGGCGCGCCGCCCGCGCCCCGGTAGTCCGCGGGCGCCCGGCGGAACGCCGCGGGTCCGGCGAGCTGGCGCAGGGTCTGCGCGGCGGCGTGGGCGCCGGCGAGGTCGGCGGCCTCGACGCGCACGGTCGCGGCGGTCGCCGCACCCTCGGCCGTCGCAGGCCGCGCGTTCACCTCGACGCGGTAGCCCCCGGTGGGCAGGTCGGAAGCGAGCGCGAGCACGACGTCGGCGGGCCCCTCGGCCACCGGAACCAGGTCGATCCCGAAGGCCTCCTCCGTGACCCGCCGCCACCAGCGCGCGGCCGGCCGCAGGGCCGGGTCGGTCAGGACCCGCGCGCCGTCCCGGAGCAGCACCGAACCGCCCGGCACCTGCGTCGACGCAGGCAGGGGAACAAGGCCAGGATCTCCGGGCGAGTGCACGCCGCACACCCTAGCGCGGCACCCCCGCCCGGACGCGGCAGCCCGCGTCGAACGTAGGGTCGCTCGCCGCATGAGCGCTCATGCGCCGACGGACCCTACGTTCGACGCAACGATGCCGGCGTCAGTTCCGGCGGAGGATCGGCTCCAGGGCAGCCAGCACTGACGGGTCCTCGATCGTCGAGGGCACCGCGGGGTGCTCGCCGTCGGCGAGCTGGCGCATGGTGCGTCGCAGGATCTTGCCCGAGCGCGTCTTGGGCAGCCCGGCGACGATCTCGACGTCCTTGAACGCGGCGACCGGGCCCATCTGGTCGCGCACCGCGGCGACGAGCTCGGCCGCGACGCCCTCGGGATCGACCCCGGCCTTGAGCACCACGAGCCCGCGCGGCACCTGCCCCTTGAGCGCGTCGGCGACCCCGATCACCGCGCACTCGGCCACGGCGGGATGGCTTGCCAGCACCCCCTCGATGGCGCCGGTCGACAGGCGGTGACCCGCGACGTTGATGACGTCGTCGGTGCGGCCCATCACGTAGACGTAGCCGTCGTCGTCCACGTAGCCGCCGTCGCCGGAGAGGTAGTAGCCGTCGAAGGCGGCGAGGTACGAGGAGAGGTACCGCGCGTCGTCCCGCCACAGCGTGGGCAGGGTCCCGGGCGGCAGCGGCAGCCGGAGCGCGAGGCTCCCCTCCTGGTTCGGGCCCGCGACCGAGCCGTCCGGCAGCAGCACCTGCACGTCGAAGCCCGGCACGGGCACCGAGGGCGACCCGGCCCGGGTGGGCATCGGGTCGAGCCCACGCAGGTTGGCGACCACGGCCCACCCGGTCTCGGTCTGCCACCAGTGGTCGACGACAGGCACGCCGAGGATCCGGCCCGCCCACTCGTAGGTGCCGGGGTCGAGCCGCTCCCCCGCGAGGAACAGGTGCCGCAGCGAGGTCGTGTCGTGGGCGGCCACGAGGATCCCCTCCGGGTCCTCCTTCTTGATGGCCCGGATCGCGGTCGGGGCGGTGAACAGCGCCTCGACGCCGTACTCGGCGACCACGCGCCAGAACGCGCCGGCGTCCGGCGTGCCGACCGGTTTGCCCTCGTAGAGCACGGTGGTCGCGCCCGCGATCAGCGGCCCGTAGACGATGTAGGAGTGCCCGACCACCCAGCCGACGTCGGACGCCGTCCACCACACCTGGCCGGCCTCGATGTCGTAGATGTTGCGCATCGACCAGGCCAGCGCGACGGCGTGCCCGCCGTTGTCGCGCACGATCCCCTTGGGCCGGCCCGTGGTGCCCGACGTGTACAGGATGTAGAGCGGGTCCGTCGCCGCGACCTCCGCGCAGGGCGCGGGATTGGTGCGCCCGGCGTGGATCGCGGTCGCCCAGTCCAGGTCCCGCCCCTCGACGAGCGTGGCGACGGCCTGCGGCCGCTGCAGCACCACGCACGACGACGGCTGGTGGTCGGCCAGCTCCAGCGCCCGGTCCAGCAGCGGCTTGTACTCCACGACCCGGCTGGGCTCGATACCGCAGGACGCCGACACCACGACCTTGGGCTGCGCGTCGTCGATCCGCACGGCCAGCTCGTTCGCGGCGAACCCGCCGAACACCACCGAGTGCACCGCGCCGAGGCGGGCGCAGGCAAGCATCGCGACGACCGCCTCCGGCACCATGGGCATGTAGATCACCACGCGGTCGCCCTGTTCGACGCCGAGGTCGCGCAGGGCGCCGGCGAACGCCGCGACGTCCTGCAGAAGGGTGGCGTAGCTGATCGTGTCGGAGTCGCCGGTGACCGGGCTGTCGTAGATCAGCGCGGTCTGGTCGCCGCGGCCCGCGATGACGTGCCGGTCGAGCGCGTTGTAGCAGGTGTTGAGCCGCCCGTCGGGGAACCAGCGGTAGAACGGCGCACTGTCGCCGTCGAGCACCCGGGTCGGTTTGTGGAACCACGAGACGAGGGCCGCCTGCTCGCCCCAGAAGCCCTCGGGGTCGGCGAGGCTGCGCCGGTAGACGTCCGCGTAGTCGGCCATGGGCCCTCCAGCTCTCCGCCGCGGACCCCGGTGTCCGCGCCGCTGCCAGTGTGCCCCGGAGGTGCGGGATCGTCGAGTGGGCGGGACGGCCGGCGTCGTCCCGGCGAAGTGCGCTTCTACCCAGCCATCTGGCCCGAAATCGGGGTGATTCCGGGCCCAATGACTGGGTAGAAGCGCACATCTGACCGGCGGCTCGCGCGCAAGCGGCGTCGGCCTCGGGACACATGCCGGGTATGAGCCCGTTTCGAGCACCACTCCGCGTCCTCGGTACCGGCCTGGCCGGGGTCCTGCTCCTCGGGGCGTGCGCCGGCCCGGCAGGTCCCGGATCGGACGGCCCGGCATCGGACGGGGGCCGGCCCCGCGACACGACGGCGTCCGCGCCGCCCACGCCCGCGTCGCCGGGCGCGGTGAGCGTCGTGACGACCGTCCTCCAGGAGGGGGACGGCCCGGCCGAGCTCTGCCTGGGCGGGCTGGCCGAGTCGTACCCGCCCCAGGGCGGCGGACCCGAGGTCGCCGGGTGGGACTGGGACGCCGTCGAGGGCGAGGAGTCCGCGCAGGGCACCACCTGGGGCACGTACACGGTGGAGGGCACCTGGGACGGCGAGACGTTCCATCTCACCGGGACGGGCCCCGCCCCGGCCGAGCCGCCCGCGTCCCCCGACGACCCCCGGCTCGCGCCGGACAACGCCGGGGCGGCCGGAGCCGGATCCGCCGCCGACGAGCTGCACGACGAGGTGTACGGCGACCTCGACGCCCTCGCCGGCTGGGTCGAGAACGGCTACGTCTGGGTGACGGTCGTCTACGACGACGGGAGCATCCAGCGCTACGCCGACGACACGTACGGCGCCGACACGGTCGTCGTGCAGTCGGCGCTGCAGGACGTCGGGTAGGCGGGCCACGCGATCGGACCGGCGCAGACCCCGGGCACGACGAAGGCCTCGCCGGAACACCGGCGAGGCCTTCGGCCACAGGGGTATCGAGTGGAGCTGCCGGGAATCGAACCCGGGTCCGGTATCGGTTGACGAGGACTTCTCCGGGCGCAGTCTGCTATGGATTTTCTCGGCCCCCGCGCTCGCGCAGACACGTTCGCGGACAGGCCCAGTCACCTAAGTGTTCCCGTGGCCCCGATGACGAGAGCTACGAGCAGTGGCTTTCTAGATGACGCGGACTACCGGAGCGAAAGCAGACTCCGGGCCCACGGACTTCGGGCTCGCTCAGGCGGCGAGGGCGAAGTCGTTGCGCGAGTTATCGGCAACTATTGGTTTACAGGCATCGTTTACGAGATAAGCCTGCATCCTCGGCCCGCTTCTCCTCGAAGCACGACCACCGTCGAAACCGATCAGCCCCTATGGATTTTTCAACCAGCTCCCCGAGCTCTCGCCCGTGAAGTGTTCCCAGTCTAGGTGATCAACGCCCTGGCAGGGAACGTTATTTCCGCCACGGCTCGCTGCGAGACCGGCTCAGGCTCTGCTTGTCTGTCGGCTGAGCCTGCGGCTCCGCTCCGGGCGCGTGCCTCGTCCCTCGGCCCCCACCCTGCGCTGCGAGACCGGCTCAGGCCCTACTTGTCTGTCGGCTGAGCCTGCGGCTCCGCTCCGGGCGCGTGCCTCGTTCCTCGGCCCCCACCCTGCGCTGCGCCTCCGGCTCAGCCGAGCATCTCCTTGTGCCGGATCGCCCGCCGGGCCTCCCGCATGTCCTGCTGCTCCCGCAGCGTCTGGCGCTTGTCGTACTCCTTCTTGCCTCGCGCGAGCGCGATCTCGACCTTGGCGCGGCCGTCCAGGAAGTACAGCGACAGCGGGATGAGGGTGTGCCCCTTCTCCCGCGACTTCGACTCCAGGCGCGCGATCTCCTCGCGGTGCAGCAGCAGCTTGCGCCGGCGCCGCGGCGCGTGGTTGTTCCACGTGCCCTGGAAGTACGCGGGGATGTGCACGTTCTCGAGCCACGCCTCGCCGCGGTCGATGGCGGCGTAGCCGTCCGTCAGGGACGCGCGACCCATCCGCAGCGCCTTGACCTCGGTGCCCGAGAGCACCAGTCCGGCCTCGAAGACGTCCTCGATCACGTAGTCATGACGGGCCTTCTTGTTGTTCGCCACGATCTTGCGCGGGTCGTCGACGTTCTTCTTGGCCATGGTCTCCCTCCGGGTTCTGCTGGCGCGCCGTACCCGCTGCGGGCGGCGCGACGTCCCAGTTTACGCGCCCGGTCCAGCCCGACCAGGCTTTTACAGCCAGGTCATCGGGTCCACTGTGGAACCGTTGATGTAGAGCTCGAAGTGCAGGTGACAGGCGGTGGACGTCCCCGTGGTGCCCGAGTAGCCGATGAGCTGCCCGCGCGAGACGCGCTGCCCCGCCGAGACGGCGAACGACGTGAGGTGGTTCGAGCTCGTCATCACGCTCGTACCGCTCGACGTGTAGCCGTGGTCGATCAGCACCTGGTTGCCCAGGCCCGCCAGGGTGCGCGCGTAGAGCACGGTGCCGTCGGCGGCCGCCAGGATCGGCGTGCCGCAGTAGGCCCGGAAGTCGGTGCCGGCGTGCAGGCGGGAGTAGTTCAGCACCGGGTGGAACCGCATGCCGTACGACGAGGTGACGAACGGGTTTGCCGTCGGGTAGCTGAGGAACGTCATGGTGCCGGCTCCCCCGCCGCCACCACCGCCACCGCCGGACGAGGAGCCGCCGCCCCCGGAGGAGCCGCCCGAGGAGCCCTGCTCCTCCTGCCGCTGCTGGGCCAGGCGCTCGTCCCGCGCCTGCTGCTTGCGGATGATCGACTTCAGGTCGGACTCGATGGAGCCCAGCTCCTGCTCGTTCGCCTGCATGCTCGCCAGCGCGGCGTCCTTGCGATGCTCGATGCGGTTCTTGAGCCGCTGCTGCTGGTCGATCAGGCGCTCGATCTCCGCCTTGCGCTCCACCGCGGCCTGCTTGGCCTGCTCCTTCGAGTCCACGTTCTCGTCCGCGAGGCGCTTGAGCTCGGTGACGATCTCCCGGATGGCAGTGAGCCGCGCCTGCAGGTTGCGGGCGGTCGCCTCGGCGTCCTGCAGCTCGGCGAGCGTGCGCGCCCGGATCCGGGCCGCGGACGACGACACCGAGTACCCGTCGATGAACTCCTCGGTGCTCTGGGCGCCGGTCACCAGCCCGAGCGTCGAGGCGCTGCCGGACCCGCGGAACTCCTCGCGAGCCATCTGCGCGATGTCGTCGCGGGCGTCGTCGACCTTTCCGGAACCGTCCTGGAGCAGCTGGGTGACCTGCGCCTCCTCGAGCTGGGCGTCGGCCAGCCGCTGGGCCAGGATCGCGGCCTCCCGCTCGGCCCGCTGCAGCTCGGCCTCGGCCACGGCGAGCTCCGCCTCCGCCACCGGCAGCCGGCCCTCGACCTGGTCCAGCTCGAGCACGGCGTCCGCGAGCTGCGAGTCCGTGTGCTCCAGCTCGGCCTCCAGGCCCTCGCGCTCCTTCTCCTTGGCGGCCTGCTGGCGCTCCGCGGCGGCGCGGCGGTCGTCCAGGTCGTCGGCCTGGACGGCCGTCGAGCCGCCCAGCAGGAGCAGGACGGCGAGCGCCGCGGCAAGGGCGCTGCGGCCGGGGACCCTGGAGCGGGGGTTTCGGGGAGTGGACATCAGATCCTCGTGTACCGGTTCAGGGTGAAGAAGGACGAGAGGGCGGCCAGCGCGACCGCCATGACCACGAGCAGCGGCGCGACGCGGAACACGTCGACCTCCGACACGTAGGCGACCCAGTCGACCGACCGTTCGAGCCAGTCGCTGACCATGAAGCGCACGGCGAGCCAGAGCCCGCCGCCGGCGAGCAGGGAGCCGAGCACGGCCGCCAGCGCCCCCTCCAGCAGGAACGGCAGCTGGATGAACAGGTTGGACGCGCCCACCAGGCGCATGATCTCCGTCTCCTTGCGCCGGGAGACGGCGCTGAGCCGGATGGTGGTGGTGATCAGCAGGACCGCGGCGAGGAGCATGACGCCGGCCAGCCCGGCCGCGAGCAGCGTGGCGACGTTGAGCGTGCGGAACAGCGGCTCGAAGACGGCGCGCTGGTCCTCGACGATCTCGACGCCGTCCCGCCCGGACAGGACGTCGCTCACCACGGCGAACTGCTCGGCGTCGGTGAGCTTCAGGCGCAGGGACGCCTGCATGTCGTCGGCGGTGAGCTGCGTGCCCTGGTAGCCGTCGGGGTAGCGCTCGCTGAAGGCCTCGAACGCCTGCTGCTTCGACTCGAAGTAGACCTTGCTGACCTGGGAGGACAGCTCGGTGTCGATGACCTGGCGGACGGCGTCGATCTGGTCGTCGGTGGCCTGGCCCGTGGCGCACGTGGGCGACACCGAGCCCTCCGGGCAGAGGAACACGGAGACCTCGACGAGGTCGTACCAGTCGTCCTTGAGCTTGCCGATCTGCGCCTGCAGCAGGGCAGCCGCGCCGACGAACGTCAGGGACACGAACGTCACGAGCACCACGGCCACGACCATGGTGGTGTTCCGGCGCAGGCCGCTGAAGACCTCGCCGAGCACGAACTGGAAGCGCACCTCAGGACCCCCGCACCGTCTGGACCGGCGCGCGCGTCCCGCTGCCGGGGGCGTCGAGCACGGGTGAGGCGCCGACGTCGGGCAGGATCGACTCGCGCTCGCCGTAGCCGCCGCGGGCCTCGTCGCGGACGACGACGCCGTCGGACAGCTCGACGACGCGGCGGCGCATCTCGTTGACGATCTCGTCGTCGTGCGTGGCCATGACCACCGTGGTCCCGGTGCGGTTGATGCGGTCCAGCAGGCGCATGATGCCCAGCGAGGTGGTGGGGTCGAGGTTTCCGGTGGGCTCGTCGGCCAGCAGGATCTGCGGCCGGTTGACGATGGCGCGCGCGATCGCGGCGCGCTGCTGCTCACCGCCGGAGAGCTCGGTGGGCATCCGCTTGCCCTTGCCCGCGAGGCCGACCATGTCGAGCACCTCGGGGACGGTGTCGCGGATGACGTGCCGCGGCTTGCCGATCACCTGCAGGGCGAACGCCACGTTCTCGTGGACGGTCTTGTTCTGCAGCAGCCGGAAGTCCTGGAACACGACGCCGAGCTGCCGGCGCAGCGTGGGCACGCGCCAGCCGGAGAGGTTCGCGACGTCCCGCCCCGCGACGTAGACGCGGCCGCGCGTGGGCCGCTGCTCGCGCAGCACCAGCGACAGGAAGGTCGACTTGCCCGACCCGGAGGCCCCCACGAGGAAGACGAACTCGCCGCGCTCGACGTCCACGGAGACCTGGTCGAGGGCAGGTCGTGCGCCCCGCGCATAGACCTTCGACACGTTCTCGAACCTGATCACGAGCCCGACCCTAGGTGGGAGATCGGGTGGCGTGTCGGGCAGACACGCCGACGACACCCACCCCGTTGCCCGGCGTCGTCCGCCATATCTGGCCAAAACGTGCGCAAGCGGCATTTTGCCTCAGCGTTACCCCGCGCCGGACCGCGACGGATGAGTTCTCATGGAGAAACCGGCCCCCGGCAACAGGAGCGTGAGCTGATGCGTGCTGTCGTGTTCGAGAAGTTCCAGACCTTCCCCAGCCTCAAGGAGGTGGAGCGTCCCAGCCCGGGACCGGGCGAGGTGCTGCTGAAGATCGCCGGCTCCGGTGCGTGCCACTCCGACGTGGCGCTCTACAAGGAGTTCGCGGAGGGCCAGCCGGGGGCGTCCGCGCCGCCGTTCGTGCTGGGGCACGAGGCGTCCGGCTGGATCGAGGAGCTGGGGCCGGGGGTCGCCGGGTTCACGAAGGGCGACGCCTTCCTCGTGTACGGGCCCAACGGCTGCGGGCACTGCAAGGCCTGCTCACGCGGGCAGGACACCTACTGCGAGAACGCCGCGACCATGCCGTGGGCGGCGACGGGGATCGGCCGCGACGGCGGCATGGCGGAGTACATGGTGGCCCCCGCGCGCAACCTGGTGCCGCTGGGCGACGCCGACCCGGTCGCTGCCGCTCCCCTTGCCGACGCCGGCCTCACCCCGTACCACGCGATCAAGCTCTCGCTGCCGAAGCTGGCGGGCGGCGGAAAGTTCGCGCTGGTCGTGGGCCTGGGCGGGCTCGGTCAGGTGGCCGTGCAGATCCTCACGGCCCTGACCGGCGCCACCGTGATCGCCACCGACATGAAGCAGGACGCCATGGACCGCGCGGCCGCCAACGGCGCCGTCACCGTGCCCGGCGGGCCGGACCAGGTCGCGGCGATCCGCGAGCTCACCGGCGGGCGCGGCGTCGACGCAGCCTTCGACCTGGTGGGCGCGGCGCCCACGATCAGGACGGCGCAGGCGTGCCTGGCCCAGCGGGGGCGGCTCACCGTGGTCGGCATCGCGGGCGGCGTGACCGAGTGGAGCTTCTTCACCAACCCGTACGAGGCCGAGATCACCAACACCTACTGGGGCACCGTCGAGGAGCTCTACGAGGTGGTCGCGATGTACCGGGCGGGGCAGATCGTGCCCGACATCGAGCGGTACAGCCTCGACCAGTACGACGAGGCGTACCGCAAGCTGGAGTCCGGGCAGCTCTCCGGGCGCGCCGTCATCGTGCCGCACGCCTGACCGGGCGCGGGCCGAGGGCGGGCCGGGCGCGGGCAACCGCGGCCGGGCCGCCCGCCGTCCGGCGTCAGCTCCCCGAGCCGCCGCGGCGCCAGCGGATGCCGGCCTCGATGAAGTCGTCGATGGCGCCGTCGAACACGGCCTGCGGGTTGCCCGACTCGTGCTCGGTGCGCAGGTCCTTGACCATCTGGTACGGCTGCAGCACGTAGGACCGCATCTGGTCGCCCCAGCTGGCCTTGATGTCGCCGGCCATCTCCCTCTTCTTCGCGGCCTCCTCCGCCTTGCGGAGCAGCAGCAGGCGCGACTGGAGCACGCGGTAGGCGGCGGCGCGGTTCTGGATCTGCGACTTCTCGTTCTGCATCGCGACGACGACGCCCGTGGGGATGTGCGTCATGCGGACGGCGGAGTCCGTCGTGTTGACCGACTGACCGCCCGGGCCCGAGGAGCGGTACACGTCGATCTTGAGCTCGGTGTCCGGGATGTCGATGTGGTCGGTCGTCTCGATGAGCGGGATCACCTCGACGGCGGCGAACGACGTCTGCCGGCGGCCCTGGTTGTCGAACGGCGAGATGCGCACCAGGCGGTGCGTACCGGCCTCGACGGACAGGTTGCCGAAGGCGTAGGGCACGTTGACCTCGAAGGTCGCGGACTTGAGGCCCGCCTCCTCGGCGTACGACGTGTCGCCCACCTTGGTGGGGTAGCCGTGCCGCTCGGCCCAGCGCAGGTACATGCGCATCAGCATCTCGGCGAAGTCGGCGGCGTCCACGCCGCCGGCGCCCGCGCGGATCGTCACGACGGCCTCTCGGGAGTCGTACTCGCCGTTGAGCAGGGTGCGCACCTCGAGGGCCGCGAGGTCCTTGCGGATCTTGGCGACCTCCTCCTCGGCCTCGGCGAGCGAGTCGGCGTCGTCCATCTCCTGGCCGAGCTCCACGAGCGTCTCGACGTCGTCGATGCGCGCGGCGAGCTTCTCGACCCGGCTCAGCTCGGCCTGCGCGGCCGAGAGCGCGGAGGTGACCTTCTGACCCTCCTCCGGGTCGTCCCACAGGTTGGGCGCCGACGCCTGCTCCGACAGCTCGGCGATCTTCGCCTCGAGCGCGGTGGGGTCGCTCACGGCCTCGATGGACTCGAGGGTCGTGCGGAGCGCCTTGATCTCAGCGGGAAAGTCGTTGGTGGCCACGATGTTCAAGGTTACCCGCGCATCCCGGTGCCCGACGCCGGAAAATCTCGCGCCACCCCCTGTCCGACTCAGCGAGCTCCCGGTTCGGGCAGCTCACGGCCGAACATCTGCGCGGTCGCACGGGCGCTCGGCGTCCCGGCGTCGGGGTCCGCGCCGTGCTCGACCAGCACCCGGATCACGTCGGCCTCGTTCTTGAAGACGGCGCCCGCGAGCGGGGCCTGGTTGTTGGCGTTGCGCCGGTTCACGTCCGCGCCGCGCTCGGCGAGGCCCGCCGTCAGGTCCGCGTGCCCGTGGTACGCGGCGAGCATCAGCAGCGTGTTGCCGGCGTCGTCGGCCAGCTCGACCGGCAGGCCGGCGTCCACCAGGTCGAGCAGCACGTCCGCGCCCTGGCGGGCCAGGTCGAAGATCTGGTCCGGCTCCAGGCGCGTGCCGCCCTGGTCGTCGCCGTGCTGGTCGCCCGTGCCGTGCTCGCTCATGGCCACAACCTAACCCGGTCCGGCGCCGCCGGCCGCGCTCACCAGGCCCGGGCCGTCGACGACGCCGACAGGCCGATCCCGCCGCCGAACGCGCCGGTGAACCAGCGCAGCAGCGGCGGGCGGGACACGGCCGCGAGCGTCACCCGCGCGGACCGCCCGTCCGGCGACGACGCCCCGGTCACCGCGACGGGCAGGCCGGGCGGGTGCGCGGCGAGGTAGCCCTCGACGGCGGCGCGCACGTCGGCGTCGGTCAGCGTGAGCGGGGCGCCGTCGGCGGGCGCGCCCGCACCCGCGTAGAAGGCGTCCGGGGACATCGCGTCCGCCGCGTCGGCCGCGGCGAGGTCCGCCACGTCGTAGAGGGCCTTACGGTCCAGGTGCACCGCGCTCGCCGAGGCGACCACCGCGACCAGCATCAGCGCGAACGCGACGAAGGCCGAGGTGAGCAGCATGATGCGGCCGCTCTCGCGCGACCCGTCCGGGGCGTCCGGGCGCACGTCGGGGCGGGCGTCGGGGCGGGCGGCAAGGGTCATCCGCCCATTGTTCGCCGGGCAGGCGGACCCGGCTCGGCGGGCCTGTGGAAAAGTCTCGGAGCGGTGGTTCGACGCCCTTGCCACCGCCGGGGACACGACCTAAACGTTTAGATTCGTCCGATCTTCGAAAACGTTTAGCGAAACCCTTGACACCTGGTGGGAGGCATAGAAATCCTTTTCCACGTCCCGACGGGCCAATGACGGCACGTCCTGAACGAAGGGGATCGACGATGATGACCCGAACGCTCACCCCATCGCGGCACCGGCGCACGCTGCGCGCGGTCTCGCTCGCCACGCTGGCCGCGATGGTGCTCAGCACCGGAGTGGCCGTCACCTCGGCCCAGGCCGCCGGCAGCACCCTGCAGGCCGCCGCCGCGGAGTCCGGCCGGTACTTCGGCACGGCGATCGCGGCGAACAAGCTCTCGGACTCGGCCTACACCACCATCGCGAACCGCGAGTTCAACATGGTCACCGCCGAGAACGAGATGAAGCTCGACGCCACCGAGCCGAACCAGAACCAGTTCAACTACACCAACGGCGACCGCATCGTGAGCTGGGCGCGGAGCAACGGCAAGCAGGTCCGGGGGCACACGCTGGCCTGGCACTCGCAGCAGCCGGGCTGGATGCAGAACATGAGCGGCTCCGCGCTGCGGTCCGCCATGCTCAACCACGTGACCCAGGTGGCCACCCACTACCGCGGCCAGATCCACTCCTGGGACGTGGTGAACGAGGCGTTCGCCGACGGCTCGTCGGGTGCCCGCCGCGACTCGAACCTGCAGCGCACCGGGAACGACTGGATCGAGGCGGCGTTCCGCGCCGCCCGGGCCGCCGACCCGAACGCCAAGCTCTGCTACAACGACTACAACACGGACAACTGGAGCCACGCCAAGACCCAGGCCGTGTACAACATGGTCCGCGACTTCAAGTCCCGCGGCGTGCCGATCGACTGTGTCGGCTTCCAGGCCCACTTCAACAGCGGGAACCCGGTCCCGAGCAACTACCACACCACCCTGGGCAACTTCGCGGCGCTGGGGGTCGACGTCCAGATCACCGAGCTGGACATCGCGGGCTCCGGCACCTCGCAGGCCGAGCAGTACCGCGGGATCGTCCAGGCGTGCCTCGCCGTCTCGCGCTGCACCGGCATCAGCGTCTGGGGCGTGCGGGACTCCGACTCGTGGCGATCCGGCGACACCCCGCTCCTCTTCGACGGCAACGGCAACAAGAAGCTCGCCTACAACTACACGCTGGACGCGCTCAACGCGGGCGGCACCGGCAACCCGCAGCCCGGCGACGGCTGCACCGTCACCGTCACCCGCGCCGAGGAGTGGTCCGACCGGTTCAACGTGTCGCTCGCGGTCTCCGGGAGCTCGACCTGGCGCGTCTCGATCCAGCTCCAGGGCAGCCAGAGCCTGCAGAACTCCTGGAACGCCACGGTCTCCGGAAGTTCGGGCACGCTGACGGCCACACCGAACGGGGCCGGCAACAACTTCGGGATCACGCTCTACAAGAACGGGAACACCAACCTGCCCACGGCGACCTGCTCGACCAGCTGACGGGCTGACCCAGGTCCTGCCAGGTACGACGGCGGTCCGCACGGCCGCTCGGCCCTGCAGGACGACGGCGGTCCGCACCCCGCGAAGGGTGCGGACCGTCGTCGTGTCCGGGCTCTACCGGGCGCTCCTCAGGGCCGCACTGCCGCGTACTCGTCGACCGTACCCGTGCGCGCCGCCTCCACGGGGACGGACAGCGGCACCCAGCCGCGCACGGCGTCGGGCAGCAGCGGCAGGGGTACCTCGACCCGCACGACGGCGCCGACGGAGCCGCCCGGCGTCAGGCACGGGGACTGCGAGCACTCCAGGGTGAGGCCGCCCTCGTCGCCGCCGAAGCCCTGGTCCGTCAGTGCGATGCGCACGGCGGCGTCGGCCCGAGCGGTGCCGACCGTCGTCGACTCCGCGGTGACCATCGCGCGGACCGCACCCGTGGCCGCGCCCTCGGCGGCGAACGCGCCGGCCTGCACGCGGCCGAGCGTGACCACGAGGTAGACCAGCGGGATCAGCAGGATCAGGGCGACACCGAGGAACTCGACCATCGCCGAGCCCTCTTCGCTCCCGCGACCCGCACGGCTGGAGCCCCGCCGTGAGCCCCGGGGCACGACCACCGCAGCGGAGGAGGTAACGGAGACGTAGCACTGCTCGCTCAGCGTTACCTCCTCGGGTGCGTGAACGTCTCCCCGCGCCCCGCTGCGTGGCTGGCTCACTCCTCCTCCAGCGCGTGACCGCGCACGGTGAGCGTCCCGGCGGGACCGAGCAGGCCGACCACGGGCAGCGGCGCGCGGACCGTCACCTCGGTCACCTCCAGGCCGTCGCGTGTCGTGCTGCCGGCGGTGACGTCACGGGCGTAGTCGCCGGTCAGGGCGCCCGCCAGGAGTGCGCGCGTGCGGGCGACGCCGTCGGCCGGGGTCCGGTCCGCGCGGGCCGCCACGCGGGCACCCTCGGCGGCCGCGTCGATCGCGAGCGAACGCACGTGGACCGCGAGCGCCACCTGGACCACCCCCAGCAGAAGCGCCAGGACCAGCACCGACACCAGCAGGAACTCGACCGCCGCGGAGCCGTGCTCGCGCCGGCCGGCGCTCACCCCTGGCCCGTGACGCTGCTGATCGCCTGGCGGAACGCGTCCTCGAGCAACGGTCCCGCCACGGCCCAGAGCGCCACCACCAGTCCGGCGGTCATCAGGGTGACGAGCACCCAGCCCGGCACGTCGCCCCGCTCGGCATCGGCAGCCCCGGCGGTCTCGGCGGTCTCGGCGGTCCGGGTGGTCTGGGTGGTCTGGGTGGTCTCGGTCATGCTCTTGGCCCCTCGGTCGTCGCGCACAGCGCTTCCTTTCGTCGGCAGACCCCGTTGCGAGGTCATGTCAGAGCCCGATCCGGAGGGTGGCCAGGCTGGGAAAAACGGCGAAGACGACGGTGACCGGCAGCACGAGGAACACGACCGGGACCATCATCAGGATCTCCTTGCGGCCGCCCGCCTCCAGGAGGGCGCGGCGGCCGGCCTCGCGGACGTCGCGGGCCTGCGCGCGCAGCACGTCCGCCAGCGGCGTGCCGCGTTCCAGCGCGACCACCACACCTTCGGCGAACCGCGACAGGGGCGGCAGCCCCGACCGGTCGGCGAGCGCGGTGAGGGCGGCCGTCACGGGTGCGCCCGCGCGGACCTCGGCGACCATGCGCCGGATCTCGCCGGCCAGCTCGCCGCGGGCCGTCGACGCCACCCGTTCGAGCGCGGCCGGCGGGCTCTCCCCCGCCGCCACGGCGAGGGCGAGCAGCTCCGCGATGGTCGGCAGCTCGGCGAGCAGCCGCTCCTCGCGGCGACGGACCCGGAGTGTGAGGGCCTGGTCGCACGCCACGTAGCCGCAGCCGCCCGCGACCACCACGAGCGCCACGAGCGGGACGGCCCCAGCGCCGCGGGTCGCCGCGAGCAGCAGCGCGAGGCCGAGCCCCACCGCGAGGCCCGCGACCGTCCAGACCACCTGGCGGGCGCGGAAGTGGTCGACGGTCTCCGCGGACCCGGCCCGGTCGAGCCGGCGCCGGATCTCCTCCCGGGGTGCGCCGAAGCGTTCGAGGCGCGCGCCGACGTCGTGCAGGCCGAGGAGCCGGACCACCGCCGAGGTGCGGCTGGCCTCGCGCAGCAGCGTCGAGGTCGCATCGCGCGGGCGCAGGTAGGGGGCGAGCCGCTCGTCGAGGCTGACGGCCCGGGCCCGCAGGCGCGCCAGCACGATCAGCACTCCCAGCGCGACGCCGAGCCCGACGAGAGCCCCCGCCGCCCAGCCCGTCACCGCAGCACCCGGCGCTCGGCGGGCAGGCGTCCGATCCGCAGCATCAACCGGTAGGCGACCAGGGCGCAGAGGCCGCCGGTGACGAGCACCGTGACGCCCGCCGGCGAGTCGTAGGCGCGCGCCGTCTCCGGCCGGGTGGACAGCAGGGCGAGGACGACCCACGGCCCGGCGACCGCCACGCGCGCGCCGTTGACGGTCCAGCTCTGCCGCGCCTCCAGCTCGCCCCGGGTCGCGGCGTCCTCGCGGAGAAAGCCGCTCAGGGTCCGCAGCAGCCGGCCCAGGTCCTGACCGCCGACCTCCCGCGTGAGGCGCAGAGCCTCCACGATGCGGTCGGCCACCGGGTCGGCGAGGCGCTCCTTGAGCGCGTCCAAGGCGTCGCCGAACCGCCCGCCGGCGCGGTAGTCCTGGGCGAAGCGGCCGAAGGGCACGCGCAGCTCGACCGGACCGCGGTGCGCGAGCTGGGCCACCGCCTCGGGCAGCGACAACCCGGCGCGTACGCCGGAGGCGAGGTGGTCCACGACCTCGGGCCACACCTCCCGCAGCGCCCGACGGCGGTGGCGCGCCCGGGCGCGGACCAGCACCACGGGGCCGGGCGCGGCGAGCAGCGCGAAGCAGGCCGCGATGGCCGGCGAACGGGTCAGGGCGAGCGCCACGAGCAGGGTCACGACGCCGAGCGCCACGCACGATCCGACGAGCATCGCGGGCGTCACGGAGGGCGCCCCGGCCTGGGTCAGCAGGTCTCGGGTGCGCATCTGCCAGGTCACCCGGCCCGCAGGGCGCGGCGTCGGGGCCCAGAACGACCACCACACGCAGAACAGCCCGGCGCCCAGGAGCAGGCCCACCACCACGCCCATCAGCGGGTCGCCCAGGGGCTGGCGCCGGCCCGGGCTCCCGGACGACCGCCCACCGCCGCACGCGCGCCCACACCCGCACCGCCCACCCCGGCCCAGGGACCGGTGGCGGCACCGCGCGCGGAGCGTGCCCCCTGCTGGGGCCCGTCCGACGACAGCGCCCGCGGGTCGGCGAGCAGGGCCCGGACGTCGAACCCGGCGCGCTCGAACCGGTCCTCCCCGGGCGGCATGCCGTCGCCGCGGCGCAGGTCGCCGTCGGCGTCCCGGTCGAAGATCCCGGCGGTCTCGATGCGCCCCTCCTCGACCCGTCCGGTCACCGCGACGATCTCGCGGACCTGGCGACGCACCACGCCGTCCGCGGCCCGGGTCAGGCCGAGGTGCACCACGAGGTCCACGGCGGAGGCGACGGTGGGCACCACGAACCGGTCGGACACGTTCTCCCCCGCGAGCAGCGGGAGCGTGGTCATCTTCGCGACGGCCTCCCGCGCCGTGTTGGCGTGCAGCGTGCACATGCCGGGCACCCCGCTGTTCAGGGCGATGAGCAGGTCGAACGCCTCCGCCTCCCGGACCTCGCCGATCACCAGCCGGTCCGGGCGCATCCGCAGGGCCTCCTTGACCAGGCGCCGCAGGGGCACCTCGCCGGTGCCCTCGAGGTTGGCGGGGCGGGTCTGCAGCGCCACGTGGTCGCGGACCGGGAGCCGCAGCTCCCAGACCTCCTCGGCCGAGATGACGCGCTCGGAACCCGGGATCGAACCCGCCAGCGCGTTGAGCATCGTGGTCTTGCCCGCCTGGGTCTGGCCCGAGACGAGCACGTTGAGCCCGGCCCGCACGGCGGCGTCGAGGAACGTCGCGGCCTGGGCCGTGAGCGAACCGAGCCGCACCATGTCCGCCAGCGAACGGGCCCGCACCACGTGCTTGCGGATGTTCACGGCCCAGGCCGCGCGCGTGATGTCGGGGATCACGACGTGGAGCCGCTCCCCGCCCGGCAGCCGGGCGTCCACGAACGGGCTGGACAGGTCGAGCCGGCGCCCGGACGTCTTGAGCATCCGCTCCACGAGGTCGCGCACCTGCTCGTCGGTCAGGACCGTGCTGGTCAGCTCGGACACCCCGCGCCGCGCGACGTAGACGTGGGTCGGGGCGTTGAGCCAGACCTCCTCGATCTCAGGGTCGTCGAGGTAGGGCTGCAGGGGCCCGAAGCCGCCCACGGCGTCGGTCACCGTGCGTGCTGCCGCATCGGGATCGTCGAGCGGCGGCACCACGCCGACGCTCGCCCGCGTCGCGTAGTCGCCCACCGCGTCCGTGACGAGGCTCGACAGCCCCTCCCGATCACCGATCGGGTCCAGCCCCCTGCGCCGCACCAGCTCGCGGACCTCGTGCTCGAGGATCCGCGCCCCCTCATCGCCCATGAGCGGCAACGCTAGATCCAAACGTTCATCTCCGCAGGCCACCCTGTGGATAACTTTCCCCAGAAGCCGGAGTTATCCACCTAATCCACAGACTTGTCCACAAAGGTGCAGGTAAACCGGGTTGTCGGGGATGCCCGGAGATGAACCCGCGGTGGACGAGCGGTGGATATCGTCTAGCCCATGAACGCCCATCCTTCATCCGACCACGACTCCGGCAGCGACTCCTCCGGCCGCGGCACCGACCGCTGGCAGGCCACCGCGAGCGCCGCCGGGCTGCTGGCCGACGACGGCAGCGTCGCCGTCACGATCTTCGCCGAGATGTCGGCCCTGGCCGTCCGCACGGGGGCGATCAACCTCGGCCAGGGGTTCCCCGACGTCGACGGCCCGGAGTACGTCAAGCAGGCGGCGATCAAGGCGATCGAGGCCGGCCGCAACCAGTACGCCCCCGGCGACGGCGTGCCGGAGCTGCGTCAGGCCGTCGCCGAGCACCAGAAGCGGCACTACGGACTCGACGTCGACCCCGACACGGAGGTGCTGGTCACGACGGGTGCCACCGAGGCGCTGACGGCGTCCGTGCTGGCCCTGACCCGGCCGGGCGACGAGGTGCTGACGCTGGAGCCCTTCTACGACTCGCACGCGGCGGCGATCGGCATGTCGGGCGCCACGCACGTCACCGTCCCGCTGGTCCCGGGGCCGGAGGGGTTCCGGCTCGACGTCGACGCCCTGCGCTCGGCGGCCACCGACCGTCTGCGGATGATCCTGCTCAACTCCCCGCACAACCCGACCGGGACGGTGCTGACGCGGGACGAGCTGGAGGCGGTCGCGGTGGTCGCCCGGGAGCACGATGCGATCGTGGTGACCGACGAGGTCTACGAGCACCTCACGTTCGGCGCGGAGCACATCCCGGTCGCGACCCTGCCGGGCATGGCGGAGCGCACGCTGACCATCTCGTCGTCGGGCAAGACGTTCTCGTTCACGGGCTGGAAGGTGGGCTGGGTGCACGGGCCGGCCGACCTGGTGACGGCGGTGCGGACGGTCAAGCAGTATCTGACGTACACGTCGGGCGCGCCCTTCCAGCCCGCCATCGCGCAGGCCCTGGCCGACGACGACACGCCGCGCGCCCTGGCCGCCTCGCTGGCCGACCGCCGGGACCTCCTGTGCGCGGGCCTGGAGGCCGCCGGCTTCGTGGTGACGCGCCCGGCGGGCACGTACTTCGTGATGGCCGACGCGTCGGCCGTCCTCGCGCGGCTCGGCCTGCGCGACGGCGTCGAGCTGTGCCGCCGCCTGCCCGAGCTGGCCGGGGTCGTGGCGATCCCGGCGTCGGCGTTCTGCCGCGCGGGCTCACCGACGGCGCGGGCTCTCGCGAACCACGTGAGATTTACTTTTGTGAAGAGCGAGAGCGTCTTGCGCGACGCCGCGACGCGCCTCGCCGGCCTGGGGGTCCCGCTGAGCTGACGCCGGCCGGCCGGTTGCGGTGCCAGGTGACCGGGGTCACAGTGGGGGCGTCGTCCCGGCGAGCCTCCGGGGCGGCCCGGTGTACGCGTCCAGCGCCGCCGCCCCGACCCAGGCCGGAGGACGGCACCATGACACGAACCACTCCGCGCGGCCGGATCGCGGCGGCTGTCGCCGCCGCCCTCCTCGCCGCGGTCGCGCTCGTCGGACCGGCAGCCCACGCGGCCACGCCTGCGGGCTCGTCGGTGCAGGGCCAGGAGAACCTGATCCTGTGCACCGGGTCCGTCACGATCGACTACTCGCCGGCGCTGCGGCCGCTCCCGGAGCCGACGACGCAGACCGTCGTCGAGCGGCTGGGCGCCGACGGCGGTGGCGGCTGCACCGGCCCGTTCGCCGGGGGCAGCGCCTCGACCGTCTTCCAGCAGGAGGTCAGCTGCCTGGTCCAGGGCCTCGGCGACACCCTCGTCGAGAACGTCGTGACCTACGACTGGCACGACGGCCGGTCGAGCACCATCAGGTATCCCGTCACCACGGTGGTACGCCTCGCGAACCAGCTGGTCGTGACGTCGACGGGCACCGTGACGGCCGGCTACGGCACCGGCGCGCTCTCGGAGCGCGTGGCCGTCTATCCGGACCTCGACGTGCTGAGCTGCCTGACGTCCGGCGTCGCACGGCAGACGGGCCTCCTCACCGTCACGATCGCCTGAGGCGGCAGAGCACTGCCCCGATCTTGCGGCTAGCCCGTGACCAGCGAGATCGCCACGGCCAGCATGATCAGCGCGATCACGCCGTCGAGCACGCGCCACGCGTTCGGGCGCCGCAGCACCGGCGCGAGCAGCCGCGCGCCGTACCCGAGGGCGGCGAACCACGCGACGCTGGACACCATGGCCCCGGCGGTGAACCACCAGCGGGAGTCGCCGTAGGTGGCGGCGACCGAGCCCTGCAGCACCACGGTGTCGAGGTACACGTGCGGGTTGAGCCACGTGAGCGCGAGCGCCGTCAGGACCACGGGGCGCGGGCGCCGGCCGGGGCTGTCGCCGAGGGCGCCGTCGTCGGCCGCCGCGAGCGTCGTGTCGCCCTTGACCGCCCGCCAGGCGGCCATGGCCCCGTACCCGACCACGACGGCGGCGCCCAGCCAGCGCACCACCACCACGGCGTCCGGCCAGCGCTCGACCAGCGGCCCGAACCCGGCGGCGCCGGCCGCGTAGAGCGCGACGTCGGACACCGCGCAGATCGCCGCCACCACGCCCACGTGCTCGCGGCGCAGCCCCTGACGCAGCACGAAGGCGTTCTGGGCTCCGATGGCGACGATGAGCGAGAGGCCGAATCCGAGTCCGGCGAGCAGGGCGAGCATGCCTCCACGCTAGGCAGCGGAACCACCTGAAGACCAGTTCATGTTTCTCAGCCCGCGTAAGCAGAACTGAAGATGCGCCACACTGGCTCCATGCGATGGGACTCCCGCCAGCTCGAGGCGCTGGCCGCCGTGGTAGCCGAGGGCTCGTTCGACGCCGCGGCGCGCGCCCTGCACGTGACCCCGTCGGCGGTGAGCCAGCGCATCCGCGCGCTGGAGAACGCGGCGGGCAGCGTGCTCGTGCGCCGCGCCCGGCCGGTCGTCGCCACGCCGTCGGGCCAGGCGCTGCTGCGGCTCGCCCGGCAGACCGAGCTGCTCGGCGCGGAGGTGGCCGCGGAGCTGGGCGCGCACGGCGCCGACGACCCGCCCGAGGACCCGGGCAGCGGCGCGCCGGACCGCCTGGTCACCGTGCCGCTGGCGGTCAGCGCCGACTCCCTGGCCACGTGGGTGCTGCCCGCCCTCGCCCAGGTCGAGGGCATCACCTTCGACCTGCACCGGGCCGACGACAGCCGCACCGCCGACCTGCTGCGCGAGGGCGTGGTCATGGCGGCGGTCACCTCGCAGACCGCCCAGGTGCAGGGCTGCCGCAGCACCCCGCTCGGGATCATGCGCTACCGCCCCGCCTGCACGCGCTCCTTCGCGGAGCGCTGGTTCCCCCACGGCCCGACGCCGGAGGCCCTCGCCGTCGCGCCCGTCGTCGTCTTCGACCGGACCGACGACCTGCAGGACGTCTACCTGCGCGCCCGTGCACCGCACGCCCGGCCGCCGCGGTTCCACGTGCCGAGCACCGTCGAGTACGAGGACACCATCCGCCTGGGGCTGGGCTGGGGCATGCTCCTGGAGCGGCCAGCCATCGGCGGGCTGCACGCCGGCTCGGGCGGCGGCATCACGCTGCTGGAGCCCGGCTACGTCCTGGACATCCCGCTCCTGCTGCAGCAGTGGAAGCTCCGCTCCGCGGTGCTGGACCGGGTCACGGCAGCGCTGCGAAAAGAAGCGACGCGCAAGCTGCTGCCGGCGTGAAATCTGGACGTACCGCCATCATTAACCCTGTTCCAGTCCTTCCGCACTTCCGAATCATGAACCGGACATGCCCTGTCCGACTTCCTACGGTTCACGCATGCTCTCAGCGCTCGCCGGGATGGCCTTCGGCCTCTCCCTCATCGTCGCCGTCGGTGCGCAGAACATCTTCGTCCTCCGCCAGGGCCTGCGGCGGGAGCACGTCGGCCTCGTCGCGGGCATCTGCGCCGTCAGCGACTTCGTGCTCATCTCGGCCGGGGTCGGCGGGCTCGGCACCCTGATCCAGAGCGCGCCCCTGGTGGTCGACATCGCGCGGTGGGCGGGCGCCGTCGTCGTGCTGGTCTACGGGGGCATGGCCGCCCGCCGCGCCTGGAAGGGCCAGCAGGTCGTCATGGGGCGGCACAGCATGACGTCGCGGACCATGGGGGCCGCCGTCGCCACCACCCTCGCGCTGACCTGGCTCAACCCCCACGTCTACCTCGACACCGTGGTGCTCGTCGGCGGCCTGGCGGCCACGCACGGCGACGACCGCTGGTGGTTCGGGCTCGGCGCCTGCCTGGCCAGCACGCTGTGGTTCGTCGCGCTGGGCTACGGGGCCCGCTACCTCGCGCCGCTGCTGGAGAAGCCCGGCGCCTGGCGCGTCCTGGACAGCGTGGTCGCGCTGACCATGGTGGTCGTCGCGGCCACGCTCGTCCTGGGCGTCTGAGCCCAGGACGAGCGTTTGTCAGGCGCAGACGCCGTCGAGCAGCACCTCGGGGCTCGGGCTCGGCTTCGGCGTGGGCGGCTCGGAAGGGGTGCCGTCGCCCTCGGCGGTGTCACCCGTCCCGGCGTCGCCGCCCTCCGTGTCGCCCGTGCCCGCGTCCGCGCCCTCCTCGGCGTCGCCGCCGGCGTCCCCGGCGGCGTCGCCCTCCTGCGGCTCTCCGCTGGGGCTGCCCGAGGCGGTCGGCTCCGGCGTGTCCAGGACGACGTCCGCCGGCGGCTGGTCGGCGGCGATGCGGGCGAAGATCTCCGCGGCCTCCGGCCCCCAGCCGAGCCCGCCGACGCCGCCCTCCTCGGTGTCGTAGACCGGGATCTTGGTCATCACGATGTTGCGCTTCTCGATCTCGCGCAGCGACCACGCCAGACCGGCCACGCTGCCCGGGTTGGCGATCGCCGGGTCGGCGCTCAGCGACCCGAGGGCGGCGTTGATCAGGCGGAACGTCTTGGTCGGGTCGGCGAGCGTCTCGGCGGACAGGATCTGCCGCATCGTCGCGTTGATGAAGGCCTGCTGGCGCTCGATGCGCGTCAGGTCGCTGCCCATCTCCAGGCCCATGCCCGTGCCCTTGCGCACGCGGAGGAACTGGATCGCAGTCTTGCCGTCGAGCAGGTTCTCGCCCGCGGGCAGGTCGATGCGGGCGGACTTCGGGTTGCCGTGCAGCGCCTCGGGCAAGCACATCTTGACGCCGCCGATCGCGTCGACCACGTCGATCACGCCGTTCATCTTGACCACGGCGTGGTTGGTCACCGTCACGCCGGTGATCGCGTTGACGGTGTTGATGGTGCACGCGGCGGCGTACTTCATGTCCGTGCCGCCGCTGCCGACGGTGAACGAGGCGTTGAACTTGTCCCGGTACGGCTGCGACTGGCTCCCGTCGGGGAGCTTGCACGACGGGATGTCGACGAACGTGTCGCGGGGCAGCGACACGACCTCCATCCACTGCCGGTCCGCCGAGATGTGCACCAGCATCGTGGTGTCCGAGCGCATGCCGGAGACGGTGCCGCCGATGTCGGCGTTCGTGCCGTCCCGGATGTCCGTGCCCATGAGGAGCAGGTTGACGGCCTGGTCCTTGAACGGGTCGGACGGGTCCTTCGGCTCGACCACCTCGGTGACCAGGCCGTCGAGGTCCTGGACCTCGATCTGCGAGATCGCGTTGTGGTACGCCGTCGCGGCCGCCGCGGAACCGAAGGCCATCACCCCGACCAGGCCCATCGTGACGCTGCGGAACACGAGCGCCCGGCGCCAGCTGCGCACGTGGCGCGGCTGACGCTCACCCGTGCGCGCATGTCGGGGAACCCCGGGAATTATCTCGCCGACAGGTCGGACTGCCGTCCAGAAGTCACTCGCCACGCATCGGAGACTAGGGCCTCAGTGCAACAATCGTGTAAATAAGTCGCGCCGTTCCCAGGCAGTGTTCAGGCCGCGTCAGGGATCCGGGCTGCGGGTCGGTCCGCACCGCGGGTCAACTCGCGCAGACGCCCGGCAGCAGCGAGGGCGAGGGCGACGGGCTGGGGGTGTCCGACGGCGTGGACGTGCCGCCGCCGTCCGTCGCCTCGCCGGTGGGCTCGTCCGAGGCGCCGTCCGACGGCTTGTCAGAGGACCCGCCGGACCCGGACGCCGCGCTCTCGTGGCCGGGCGGCGGCTCGTCGGCCGCGAGGCGCTCCCAGATCGCCGTGGCGTCCTCGGTCCAGACCACCCGGTTGGGGTCCGTCGGCGCGGCGACCACCGGCAGCTCGGTGAACACGATCTCGGCCGGGTCGATGTTCCGGATGCTGAACGCCAGGCCCGCGAGCGCCGCCGGGTCGGCCAGCCCGGGGTCGGCCGAGATGGCGCGCAGCACCGCCTCGATGGTGCGGTACAGCTTCGGCGAGTTGGTCACGATGTTCTGGTCCAGGATCTGGCGCACCAGCGCGTCGACGAACGCCTGTTGGCGGTCGATGCGGGTCAGGTCGCTGCCCTGCTCCAGGCCCAGACCGGTGCCGTGCCGCGCCCGGAGGAACCCGATGGACTGGCGGCCGTCGAGGGTCTGCTCGCCGGCGGGCAGCTCGAACCGACCGTACGCCGGGTTCTGGACGAGCGGCTCGGGCAGGCACATGCGCACCCCGCCGAGGGCGTTGACGACGTCGACCACGCCGTCCATCTTCACGACCATGTGGTTGGTGACGGGGACGCCCGTGAGGGTCTGCACGGTCGAGATGGTGCAGGCTGCGGCGTAGGTGAGGTCCTCGGCCGCGCCGCCGCCGATCGTGAACGCGCTGTTGAACATGCCGTACGTGGCACCGGACTCGCCGCCCTCGGGCAGCTTGCACGACGGGATGTCGACCAGCGAGTCGCGCGGGATCGAGACCACCTCGATGCGCGACCGGTCGCCCGAGATGTGGACCAGCATCGTGGTGTCCGACCGCATGCCGCCGTCGCCCGCACCGGCGATCTTGGTGTTCTCGCCGCCGCGCAGGTCGGTCCCCAGCACGAGGATGTTCAGGCTGCGCCCGGTGAACGGGTCGTCGGGGTCCACGGACGGCGTCGGCCCCTTGACGAGACCCGAGACGTCGCTGACGCCGATCTGCTGCTTGAAGTCGAGATAGGCGGCCGCGCCGCCGGCTACGACGAGCGCGAGCGCGCCGACGACGACGAGCGCCGCGGCGCGCGCGACGCGATGACTGCGCTGGTGACGGAGGTGCCGGGGCACATGCGGAGCATAAGCACGTACCCCGGCACGGGGCCTGTTAAGTCACCCGGAGATCACCTGACCGCGGCGGCGCCGAGGTCCGGGTTGTCCGAGAAGAACCCGTCGAGTCCGGCATCCAGGAAGACGCGGATCTCGCCGACGAGGTCGCCGACGGCGTTCGGGTCGGTCGACGAACGGAATTCCGCGGGCAGGAACTGGTTCTCCCGGCGGAAGGTCCAGGTGTGCACCTCGAGACCCGCGCGGTGCGCGTCGCGGATCACGCTGCTCGGCGCGCCGAGGGTGCCGTCGGCGTCGCGCGGGATCAGCACGTTCTTCTCGGCGCCGATGCCGTCGGCGTACGTCGCGATCTCGCGGAGCCCCTGGCGGGTGACGAGGTCCGCGTAAGTGCGCGGGTCGCCGGCAGCCACCAGGTCGTAGGGCGCGCCGCTGCTGCTGACGAGCTGGCCCAGGGGCACGTCGGTCAGCTCGTCGAGCTCCTGCAGGTTGCCGACCTCGAAGGACTGCACGATCACCGGCGCGTCCTCGTCGTCGAACCCGTTGCGGCGCAGCTCGGCGACCAGCGGCTCCTCCAGGGAGAGGCCCACCGAGTCGAAGTAGGTGGGGTGCTTGGTCTCCGGGTAGACGCCGACGGGCGCGCCGTCGCAGTTGCGGCTGTTGCGGGCCAGGTCGAGCACCTCGTCGAGCGTCGGGATCAGGTACAGCCCGTCGAAGGCCGTGTTCTGCGGCCGGACCTGCGGCAGGCGCTCCTTGGCGCGCAGGGTGCGCAGCTCGGCGAGCGTGAAGTCCTCGGTGAACCAGCCGGTGATCCGGGTGCCGTCGATCGTCTTGGTGGTGCGGCGGCCGGCGAACTCGGCGTGCGCGGCGACGTCGGTGGTGCCGCTGATCTCGTTCTCGTGCCGGGCGACGAGCACGCCGTCCTTGGTGGAGACCACGTCGGGCTCGATGTAGTCGGCGCACTGGTTGATGGCCGTCTCGTAGGCCGCGAGCGTGTGCTCCGGCCGGTAGCCGGAGGCGCCGCGGTGCCCGACGACGGTGACGCCGTCGTCCGTGACGCGCTTCTTCCTGAGGTCGACCAGGGCCATCTCGGTGTCGTCCGGGGTGCCGGTGACGCGCGCGTCGTTGCCCGGGTAGTTGTTGTCGTTGCCGATCAGGAGCGTGTCCTTGTCGACGAACAGGACGGTCTCGAAGGACTGCACGGGCAGGGCGAACGTGTCGCCCAGGCCGTAGCCCTCCCCCGCGTCGATGCCGCGCGGGTTGTCGATCCGCAGGGCGTCCACCACGAGCTCCTTGCGCACGAACCCGGCGCGGTCCTTCGTGCCCAGGTCGATCTCGTAGACGCGCTTGGTGACCGCCTGGTCGCCCTCGAAGTCGTCGCGCTCGATGAGCAGCATCGTGTCGCGGCCGGTCGCGAAGGCGTCGCCGATGACGTCGGCGGGCTGGTCGGTCTGGTACGCCCAGCGCTTGCCCGTGTACTCGCCGCGGCGGGTGTCGAACTGGTAGATCCAGCGGCGGCGCGGGTCGGTATCGTTCGCCAGCGCGCCCTCGACCACCGGGTAGAGGTAGCGCCCGATGCCCGCCATGGCCTCGAAGCCGCGGCTGCTGCCCACGTTCGGCGTCTCGCCGGGCTCCAGGTACGGGTTGCCGGGCGACTTGCCGTCGGGGAACGCGTACGGGGCCTCCAGCAGGGTGCCGTCGGCGTCGAAGTGCAGCAGGAACGGGCCGAACTCCTCGCCGACCCACAGCGTGCCGTCGGCGGCGCGGACCAGGGACTCGATGTCGAAGTCGGCTCCCGTCAGCAGCCGCTCGTCGGTGTCCTCGTTGACGATGTCGAAGTCGAGCACGTCGTTGCGGTCGTTGTACTCGATGAGGTCGAGCACCTCGATCTCGCCGTCGCCCGAGCCGCGGCGGCCCGTGTCCCACTGGGGGCGCACCAGGTAGTTGCGCAGCAGGAAGTCGGCGGAGTTGCCCTTGGCGCCGAACCCGTTGTCGGGCTGGGCCCAGAAGGTGCCGTCGTGGTTGTCGACCATCGCGGAGAAGCCGGGGATCACCTGGCCGTCCCAGGGTCCCTGGCGCCCGTTGCCCGGGCTCGCGGCGGCGCCCGACGGCGGGCCGTCCGCCAGGTAGTCGGCGGACAGGGTGGCGCGGCCCGCCAGGGACGCGGCGAGGTGGGTCCCGCCGTGGTGCTCGGCGGCGGGGCCGGGACGAGGGCCGGCGACGGCGGAGGCCGCCGGCAGCAGCAACGATGCCGCCGCCGCGGCGGCCACCACGCGCGTGGCGCGGGTACGCAGGGGTGTGCTCATGCGGCCGAGCCAAGTGGGCGCACCCCACATCCCGGTGAACCTCGCGCTACCTCCCGGTGAACTCTCGGGCGGGTCTCAGCACCCGACCGGGCCGCAGCGCTCCGGCGGGTCTCAGACCGGCATGTGCCAGCCGCCGCGCCGGAACGCCGGGGTCGCCGTCGCCAGGACGAGGATCGCCAGCGTGACCGCCGCGAGCATCACCAGGGCCATGGCCGCGGCGTCCCCGCCGAGGAACCCGCCGAGCGAGCTCACCGAGCCGGCGATCAGGGACTGGACGGCGCCGATCATCGCCGCCGCGGTGCCGGCGATCTCGCCGTGCCGGGACAGCGCCAGTGCGGACGCGTTGGCGGGGACGAGCCCCTGGAACGCGAGCACGCACCACAGGGCGACCAGCAGGCCGATCAGCCCGCCCGCCCCGGTCAGCACCACCACGAGCAGCACGACCACGAGGATCGCCTGGGCGACGACGCCGAACCGGAGCAGCCGGACCGGGGCGACCTTGCGCACGAGCGCCGCGTTGACCTGGGCCGACAGGACGAGCCCCACGCCGTTGACCGCGAACAGGAGGGCGAACTGTCCCTCGCTGAGCCCGAACTCCTGCTGGAAGATGATGGGCGAGCCCACCACGTAGCTCATCAGCACACCGAAGCCCAGGCCCGGGATCACCGCGAGGGCCATGAAGTGCCGGTCCCTGAGCAGCTTGCCGTAGCCGCCGGCGACGGTGCGGACGCCGCCGGTGAGCCGCTTGACCGGCGGGTGGGTCTCGGGCATCACGCGGAGCACCACGACGGCCAGCGCGGCGCCCATCACGGCCAGCACCACGAACACCCAGCGCCAGGGACCGTGCGCCAGCACGAAGGTGCCGAGCGTGGGCGCGAACATGGGCGCCACGCCGATCACCAGCATGAGGCGGGACAGGATGCGGGCAGCCTCGGCACCCACGAAGCGGTCGCGCACGATGGCGACCGAGGCCACGCCGGCCGCGGCGTTGAAGAAGCCCTGGGCGAGGCGCAGGCCGATCAGCAGCGGCATGCTCGTGACCACGGCGCACAGCAGCGAGATGACGACGTGCAGCGCGAGGCCGATCAGGAGCGGGGTGCGCCGGCCGAACCGGTCGGAGAGCGGGCCGATGACGAGCTGGCCCACACCACCGCCGATGAGCATGCAGGACACCGTGAGCTGCGCCAGCGCCTCCGTGGACCCCAGGTCCAGGGCGACCTGCGGCAGGGCCGGCAGGTACATGTCGACGGTGAAGGCGGGCAGGGCCGACAGGGCCCCGAGCATGAGGACCCACTTGACGGTGGACCGGGACGACGCTCGGCGCGCGGGCACGACTGGGGAGACGCCCGACGGCGCGGAGGTTGGCATGGGCACGATGCTATCGAATCGATACGACGATGAGAAGAGTGATCTCGCTCTCCGGTCACGCGTTCGCCAGGAGTTCACCAGCAGGAGACGACGCTCTTCCTGCTCCCGCGAGTGTCAGTGGCTCGGGGCATGCTGGTCCCATGTGCGGACGCTTCGCCTCCTTCACCCAGACCCAGGACCTCGCCGACGAGCTCGCGATCGCCGAGATCGCCGAGGACGCGCGGCTGCTGCCGCCGTCCTGGAACGTGGCGCCGACCGACCCGGTGCGGATCGTCGTCGAGCGGGCGGCCAAGGGCTCCGACGAGGTGGCGCGCTCCGTGCGGCTCGCCCGCTGGGGGCTCGTGCCGTCCTGGTCCAAGGACCCGAGCGGCGGCGCGCGCATGATCAACGCGCGGTCCGAGTCGCTGCTGGACAAGCCGGCGTTCGCCAAGCCCTTCAAGGTGCGGCGCTGCATCGTCCTGGCCGACGGCTACTACGAGTGGCGCAAGCTGGCGCTGCCCGCGTCGGGCTCGAAGAAGGTCCCGAAGCAGCCGTACTGGATCCACCCGGCCGAGGCAGACGTCGCGGCGTTCGCGGGGCTGTACGAGTTCTGGCGCAACCCGGCGGCGAGCGAGACCGACCCCGACCGCTGGCTGGTCTCGACCACGGTGATCACCCGGCCGGCGTCCGAGAGCATGGCCCCGATCCACGACCGGATGCCGTTCGTGCTGCCGGCCGGCGCCTGGGACGAGTGGCTCGACCCCGCGGTCGGCGACGCGTCCAAGCTGTTGAAGCTGGACAACGCCCCGCTGACCACGCTCCCGGTCGGTGACGCCGTCGGCTCGGTGCAGAACGACGGACCGTCGCTGATCGAGGAGGATCCGGAGCCGAGGGACCCGGAGCCGGTCCGGGTCTGACGAACCGCCCTTCCCCCGGTCAACGGGGTCGGCCGCGGTCCATCGCCAAGGCTCGCCGAACCTGGCCGACAAGCTGTTGGCCAACTGCCCTGGGCCACCAGGCCTCAAGGTCGGCAGTTTGCGTCGAGGTCGGCACAGGGCTGTGCCGACCTCGACGCAAACCGTCGAACCGGCGCCGATC
>NZ_JBHWLR010000017.1:120191-122112 GCF_042731755.1 Promicromonospora sp. NPDC059942 | reverse complement strand
GTCCCCTTTGAGGCCCGGGTTTCTTCGCTTTGAGGTGGCTCAAAGCGAAGAAACCCGGGCCTCAAAGGGAAGTGGACCGCCCCTCCTCGGCCGACGAGAGGGTTGCCTCCCGCACCCGTTTCCTATTGAATGCGGGTGCAATAGTGGCGAGCCGAAGGGGGCGACGTGCTGACCACCAGTGCCGTGGAGGTCCGCGCCGGCGGCCTCGCGCAGGTCGACCGCAAGGAGAACCTGCTCAACCAGGGCTTCTACCTCGTCAGGTCCGGCGTCCTCGCCCCGGGCCTGCGCGTCCATCGCGACGTCGGCGCGATCTGGCAGCTCGTCACGTGGGGCCCGTCGATCGCCGGCGGCTACCGCGCCAGCACGGTCCGCACCCCGCACCAGACGGCGTTCGCCGACGAGCAGCGCAGCGTGACCTTCCGCGAGCTCGACGAGCGCGCGAACCGGCTGGCCAACGCCCTGCGCGACCGCGGCGTCGGCCTGCGCACGCCCGTCGCCGTGCTGTGCCGCAACCACGGCGGCCTCATCGAGTCCATGGTGGCGCTGGCCAAGCTAGGCGCGACCACGCTGCTGCTCAACTCCGGGCTCTCCCCCGCGCAGGTCTCCGCCGTCGTCGCCGAGCAGGGGCCCGCGCTGCTCCTCGCCGACCAGGAGTTCCTGGACCAGGAGCCCGACCTGCCCACCGACCTGCCGGTCGTCACCACCTGGGCCGACGACGGCGCCTCCGGCCTCGCCGAGCTCGTCGCGGACGGCGACGCGGCGCGGGTGCCGATCCCCGGGAAGCCGGGCCGGACCGTCGTCATGACGTCGGGCACGACGAGCACCCCGAAGGGCGCCCGCCGTCCGCAGCCGCACGGCCTCAGCGAGGCCGCGTCGCTGCTGTCGGTCATCCCGCTGCGGGCCGGCGACCGGATGATGATCACCACGCCGATCTTCCACACGTGGGGGCTCGCGGCCCTGCAGCTCGGCATGGCGCTGCACGCGGAGCTGGTGCTGCCGCGCCGGTTCGACGCCGAGGAGACGCTCCGGATGATCGCCGAGCACCGGGTGACCGCCCTGGTCGCGGTGCCGGTCATGCTGCAGCGCATCCTCGACCTGCCCGCTGAGGTGAAGGCCCGGTACGACACGTCGTCCCTGCGCGTCGTCGCCTACTCCGGCTCGGCCATGCCCGCCGAGCGGATCACGCAGTTCCTCGCCGAGTTCGGCCCGGTGCTCTACGGCCTGTACGGCTCGACCGAGGCCTCCTGGGCCTCCATCTCGACGCCCGCGGACCTCGCCGCGCAGCCGACGACGGCGGGGCGGCCGCCGCTCGGCACCCGCATCGGCATCCTGGACGACGCCGGCCGGCCCGTCCCGCAGGGCGACGTCGGCCAGATCTGCGTGGGCAACGGCATGCTGTTCGAGGGGTACACGAACGGCACGGGCAAGCCGATGTTCGGCGACCTGATGGCCACGGGCGACCGCGGCCGCCTCGACGCCGAGGGCCGGCTGTACGTGGTGGGCCGCGCCGACGACATGATCGTCTCGGGCGGCGAGAACGTCTATCCCCGCCCGGTGGAGGACGCGATCACCGCCCTGCCCGAGGTCGCGGACGTCGCGGTGTTCGGCGTGCCCGACGAGCGGTTCGGCCACCGGTTCGCCGCGTACGTGGTGCTGCGCGAGGGCGCGACGCTCACGGCGGACACCCTGCTGGACAGCCTCCGGGACACCCTCCCGCGCTTCTCGCTCCCCCGCGACATCCACTTCCTGCCGGAACTCCCCCGCAACCCGACAGGCAAGGTCCTCCGCCGCAACCTCCCCCACCCCCCTCGTTGAGTGCTGGCTATTTGTTGTTGGGAAGGGTTGGGGGGGGAAAGAGGGAGCCATCCAAAAGGAGGGGGTAGGGGGGGGGGTGTTCCAAGGACCTCCTCAACCCCTTTTG
>NZ_JBHWLR010000017.1:0-120181 GCF_042731755.1 Promicromonospora sp. NPDC059942 | reverse complement strand
CCCGAAGGCCAGGTCCCCCCCTCCCATCCTCCCCCCCCCCCTTTGTGGGGCTCGGGCTTTTTGCGTCGAAAAGTCGTTTGGAGGGCCAACAAATACCCAGCACTCAACGAGCGGGGGTCAGGGTGCGGATCGTCCAGAGGCCTTCCGCGACCTCTGTGAAGCTCGTGCTCAGCGGGGAGAGCCCTACGCGGAGGCCCTGCGGCGGCCGGAAGTCCGGGATCACGCCCCGCTCCCACGACTGCGCGACCACCCGCTTGAAGTCGGGGTGGTCGAGCATGACGTGGCTCCCCCGGTGCTCCGGGTCGCGCGGCGAGGCCACGCGCACGCCGGGCAGGTGCTCGTCGGCGAGCTCGATCGCGAACGCGGTCAGCGCGAGCGACTTCTCACGCACGGCGGGCATGCCCGCCTCCTCGATCAGGGCGAGCATGTCGCGCATCGGCAGCATGCCGATGACGGGCGGCGTGCCGCTGATGAGCTGCCGGATCCCGGTCGCGGGCTCGTACTCGGGGCCCATGGCGAACGGGTCGGCGGCCCCCATCCAGCCCTGGACCGGCTGGCGCACCTCGTCCTGCAGGCCGGCGGCCAGGTAGGCGAATGCCGGTGAGCCGGGCCCGCCGTTGAGGTACTTGTAGGTGCAGCCGACGGCGATGTCCACGCCGTCGGCGTCCAGGTCCAGGGGCACCGAGCCGGCCGAGTGGCACAGGTCCCACAGGACCAGCGCCCCGGCGTCGTGCACGATGCGCGTGATGGCGGGCAGGTCGGCGATGTACCCGGACTTGAACGCGACGTGGCTGAGCAGCACGAGCGCGGTGTCCGGGCCGACGGCGGCCGCCACCTCGTCGGCCGTCACGCCCGCCTCGGCGTCGGGCGTGATCCAGCGGAGCTCCAGGCCCCGCTCGGCGGCGATGCCCTGGAGCACGAACCGGTCCGTGGGGAAGTTCTCGGTGTCCGCGACGATCACGGTGCGGCCGGGCCGCGCGTCGACGGCGGCGCGGGCCAGCTTGTAGAGCAGCACGGTCGTGGAGTCCGCGACGACGGTCTGCCCCGGCGCCGCACCCAGTGCGACCCGGCCGAGCGTGTCGCCGAGCTCCGTCGGCGCGTCCATCCAGCCCTCGTCCCAGGACCGGATCAGGCGCGCGGCCCACGGCCCGTCCACGAACGACGTCAGCCGCTCGCGGGTGGCGGTCAGCGGCCGGCCCAGCGAGTTGCCGTCGAGGTAGGCGATCAGGCCCTCGCTCGGGGCGAAGAGGTCGCGGTAGCGCGCCAGCGGGTCGGCGGCGTCGAGCGCGGTGGCGCGCTCGCGCAGCGCGGCAGGCAGGGCGGCGGCAGGCAGCGCGGCGGACGGCGGCGCGGGCAGGTCGGCGGACGGTGCAGTGTCGGTCACGGAGGCTCCAGGTCGTTCGGTTCCGGCCCGAGCGTACGTCCTGTGCGCGGCAGACCCCGCGGAACCCTTGACGCCCCAGTCCCGGCATCAGTAATGTCCGTGCCAATCAAACGCAAGAACTCGACAAGAGTATGCGTTTTTACGTACAGAACCATGGCAAGTACCCAAGGTCAATCCTGGTGACGACCCCCGTCGACGACGACGGGAGATCGGGGACGATGATGTTCCGCTCCGCCGCACGCCATGCACCACGACGGGGGCTCGCTCCCGGCCTCCTGTCCGCACTCACCGCGACAGCGCTCGCCGCGGTCGTCCTCATACCGACTACGACGACGCCGGCCGCCGCCGCGCCCGCCGTCCTGTCCGCGGGTGCGTCCGCCGCGGCCAGCAGCGCCAACGCGCCCTACCTGGCCGACAACCTCACCGACGGCAATGCGGCCACGTACTGGGAGTCGACCAACAACAGCCTGCCGCAGTGGGCGCAGGTCGACCTCGGCAGCGGGGCCACCGTCGAGGAGGTGGTGCTCAAGCTCCCCGCCGGCTGGGAGGCCCGAACGCAGACCCTGTCGGTGCAGGCCGGCGCCGACGGCTCCACGTTCACCACGCTCTCCGCGAGCGCCGCCCGCCGGTTCGACCCGGCGTCGGGCAACACGGTGACGATCGACGTGCCGGACACGGCGGCCCGCTACGTGCGGGTCTCGATCACGGCGAACACGGGCTGGCCTGCCGGGCAGCTCTCGGAGCTGGAGGTGCGCGGCACGCGGGACGTCCCCGACCCGGAGGAGCCGCAGGAGCCGGTCGGCACGGACCTGGCGGCGGGCCGCGCCATCGCGGCGTCGTCGACGGAGTGGACGTACGTCGCGGCGAACGCCAACGACGGCAACACCAGCACCTACTGGGAGGGTGCGGGCGGGCAGTACCCGAGCACCCTGGCGGTGACGCTGGAGTCCGCGGCGGAGCTGAGCGACGTCGTCGTGAAGCTGCCGCCGGCCACGGCGTGGGGGCCGCGCACGCAGACCTTCGAGGTGCAGGGCCGCACCGGGTCGGGTGACGCGTGGAGCACGCTCGCGCCGTCCGCCGCCCGCGCCTTCTCCCCGGCGACGGGCAACACCGTGACCGTGCCGGTCACGGGCACCGCGCGGGAGGTGCGCCTGCGGTTCACCGCGAACACGGGCTCGGGCAACGGCCAGGTGGCGGAGCTGCAGGTGTTCGGCACGCCGGCGGCCAACCCCAACCTCACGGTCACGGGCGTCTCGGCCACCCCGGCGTCGCCCACGGAGTCGGACGACGTGACGCTGTCCGCCGTCGTGAAGAACATCGGCACCCGGGCCTCGACGGCCACGGACGTGTCGTTCACCGTGGACGGCGACGAGGTGGCGACCGGCCAGGTGGGCGCGCTCGCCGCGGGCGCGCAGGCCACGGTCACGGCCGACGTCGGCACGCTGCTGGCGGGGTCGTACGAGATCGGCGCGGAGGCGGACCCGTCGGGTGCCGTGGCCGAGCAGTCGGAGACCGACAACGGCTACACGCGCCCGGACCCGCTGGTGGTCACCGAGATCGCCAGCTCCGACCTGGTCCCGACCGTGTCGTGGACGCCGACCACGCCCGCGGCGGGCGAGACCGTCACGTTCTCGGCGACGATCGCGAACCGCGGCACCGTCGCGGCGTCGTCGGGCGCGCACGGCCTGACCGTGGTGCTGCGGAACGGCTCCGGCGCGGTGGTGCGCACCCTGACGGGCTCGGTCTCCGGGGCCATCGCACCGGGTGCCACCAGCCAGAGCGTGAACCTGGGCACCTGGACGGCGGCCGACGGCTCGTTCGACGTCACCGTCACCGCAGCGCCCGACCCGACCGAGGTCGCCGCGAAGCGGGCGAACAACGAGGTGACCCGGTCGCTGTTCATCGGCCGCGGCGCCAACCTGCCGTTCGACACCTACGAGGCGGAGGACGGCGCGGCCGGCGGCGGGGCGACCGCGATCGGGCCCAACCGCGTCGTCGGCGACCTCGCCGGCGAGGCGTCCGGCCGCAAGGCGGTCACGCTCGGCCAGACCGGCGCGTACGTCGAGTGGACCACGCGGGCACCCAGCAACTCCCTGGTGGTGCGCTTCTCGATGCCCGACGCCGCAGGCGGCGGCGGCACCAGCGGCTCGCTCGGGGTCTACGTGGACGGGCAGTTCGTCAAGAACATCGACCTGACCTCGCGCTACGCGTGGCTGTACGGCAACGAGGCCAGCCCGGGCAACCAGCCCGGACAGGGTGCCCCGCGGCACATCTACGACGAGGCGAACGCCCTGCTCGGGCGGAACGTCCCGGCCGGATCGACGATCCGCCTGCAGAAGACGGCGAGCAACCCCGGCCCGTACACGGTCGACTTCGTGGACCTGGAGCAGGCGACGGCGCAGGCCAACCCGGACCCCGCCAAGTACATCCAGCCCGCGGGCTTCACGCACCAGGACGTGCAGAACGCGCTCGACCGGTTCCGGATGGACACGACCGGCACCCTGGCCGGCGTCTACCTGCCCGCGGGCGACTACCAGACCGCCAGCAAGTTCCAGGTCTACGGCAAGGCCGTCGACATCGTCGGCGCCGGGCCGTGGTTCACGCGGTTCCTCGCCCCGGCGGGCCAGGAGAACACCGACATCGGCTTCCGGGCCGAGGGGACGGCGAACGGCTCGACGTTCCGCGACTTCGCCTACTACGGCAACTACACGTCGCGGATCGACGGCCCCGGCAAGGTGTTCGACTTCGCCAACGTGCGGGACATGACGATCGACAACATCTGGGTCGAGCACATGATCTGCATGTTCTGGGCCGCCAACATGGACGACTCGGAGATCAAGGACTCCCGGATCCGGAACACGTTCGCCGACGCGCTGAACATGACCAACGGCAGCGCGAACAACCACGTGCACAACAACCAGGCGCGAGGCACCGGCGACGACTCGTTCGCCCTGTTCGCGGCGACCGACGCCGGGGGCAGCGGCCAGCGGGGCAACGTGTTCGAGAACCTGACGTCCACGAACACCTGGCGGGCCGCGGGCCTGGCCGTCTACGGCGGGCAGGACAACACGTTCCGCAACATCTACATCGCCGACACGCTCGTCTACTCGGGCGTGACGATCAGCTCGCTGGACTTCGGGTACCCGATGGAGGGGTTCGGCCCCGCGCCGACCGTCTTCGAGGGCATCTCCGTGGTGCGCTCCGGCGGGCACTTCTGGGGCGCGCAGGTGTTCCCGGCGGTGTGGCTGTTCTCGGCGTCGAAGACGTTCACCGCCATCCGGGTGAACGACCTCGACATCGTGGACCCGACGTACTCCGGGATCATGTTCCAGACCCAGTACGTCGGCGGGCAGCCGGTCAACCCGGTGCAGGACACCGTGTTCACCGACGTGTCGATCACCGGCGCCCAGCGCAGCGGTGACGCGTACGACGCCAAGTCGGGTTACGGCATCTGGGCCAACCCGCTGCCGGAGGCCGGTCAGGGTCCGGCGGTCGGGTCGGCGACGTTCAACGGGCTGACGTTCGGGAACAACTTCCGCGACATCGAGAACCCGACGTCGACGTTCACGATCAACCGCAACTAGGTCACCGACCACCCCGCTGACTCGCCATCTCCCCTCGGCTGAGTCAGCGGGGTGGTCCGACCATCCGGCTGACTCGGCGTATCCCATCGGTCGAGTCAGTCGGGTGGTCGGACCATCTTGCTGACTCGGCGTTCGAAGGGGGGCGAGTCAGTGGGGTAGACGGGTGGACGCGCGGAGCCAGGCGATCAGGTCGATCGCCGTGTCCGGGACCGGGAGCGGGGCGGTCAACGCGGGGACGGCGTCCGGCGGGCCGAGGACGGCGCGGCGCAGCGCCTCCCCCGTCAGGCCCACGGCACCGATCAGCTCGATCTCCCGCTCGTTCACCCCGGCCCGCGCGGGCCCGTTGCCCAGGTCCGTGCCGTACACGAGGCGCCCGCCCGCCGCGACGAACCGGCGCGCGTTGTCGAGCGCGCGGTCCAGACCGGCGGAACCGCCGGGCGCGTCGTGGATCGCGAACGTCGAGATCCAGGTCATGTGGACTGCGCGGGCGATCACCTCGGCCGGCAGCGGCTCCGTCCACGGCACATGCACCAGCGTGTCCGCGCCCGCGTCGATCGCCCGCTCCGCCTGGCCAGCTCCCTCGGCGTGGACGACGACCGGCAGGCCCGCCGCGTGCGCCGCGTCCACGAGCGCCCGCAGCACGTCGTCGGGCAGCAGGGACATGCCCGCGTGGAGGGCGACCTTGACCGCGAAGCCGCCGGCCCGAACGACGTCGGCCACCGCCCCCGCAGCCTCGCCGGGTGCGGCGACGTGCCGCACCGCGGCGTCGGGCGCCCAGGAGCGGCCGGTCGGGTACCCGCCGGGCGCGGTGTGGAACGGCCCGGCGTACCGGATCCGCAGGCCCGACGGCGGCGCGGCCGCCCAGGCGGCCACCTCGCGCGGGTCCCAGCCGAGGTCGTGCAGCTCGACGACCGGCCCGTCGGCCAGCGGCGTCCGGTCGACCAGGCCCAGGTGCACGTGGTGGTCGACGACGCCGGGGAGCGTCGTGCCGGGCACTGTGCCGGGAACCGCCTCAGGCACCGAGCGGACCGTCGATCTCGGTGCGGACCGAGATGAGCTCGGGGAAGAACGTCAGGTCCAGCGCGCGCTTGAGGAAGCCGACGCCGCTGGAGCCGCCCGTGCCGGTCTTGAACCCGATGGTGCGCTGCACCGTGCGCAGGTGGCGGAAGCGCCAGAGCTGGAACGCGTCCTCGATGTCGACCAGGTCCTCGCACGCCTCGTACAGCTCCCAGTAGGCGTGCGGGTCCTCGTAGATCGTCTTGAAGACGGTGATCAGCTCAGGGTGCTCGGTCCAGGCCTGCGTGACGTCGCGCTCCAGGATCTCGGCCGGGACCGCGTGCCCACGTCGTGCCAGCAGGCGGAGGAACGCGTCGTAGACCGTGGGCTCCTGCAGGAGCTGCGCGAGTTGGGCGTGGATCTCGGGCTTGTCCCGGAAGACCTGGAGCATCCCGGCGTGCTTGTTACCCAGCAGGAACTCCACGGCGCGGTACTGGTGGGACTGGAAGCCGGAGGACTGCCCCAGCGAACCGCGGAACTCCGCGTACTCGCTCGGGGTCAGGGTCGCCAGGACCGACCACTGCTCGGTGATGGTGCGCTGGATGTGCTTGACCCGGGCCAGGCCCTTGAGGGCACGGGGCAGGTCGTCGGCGTCCAGGAACCGCCGCACGCCCAGCAGCTCGTGCACCACCAGCTTGAGCCACAGCTCCGTGGTCTGGTGCTGGATGATGAACAGCAGCTCGTCGTGGTGCGGCGGGTCGCTCACCGGGTGCTGCGCCGACAGGAGCGCGTCGAGCCCCAGGTAGGAGCCGTAGTCCATCTCGTCGCGGAAGTCCGTACGGATGGAGGCCTCGATGGGCCGGGTGTTGCCGCTCATGACGCGAGCGTAACCCCGCGCGGTCAGGCCGCCTGCGCCTCGTCCCGGTTCGGGTTCTCGAACGCCTCCGCCATCAGCGCGATCTCCTCCGGCGGCAGGGACATGTCGCGCGCGATCCGCGACCAGCCCGACGTCGCTGCCGCCACCTCGGCGAGCACGCCCCGCGCGTCGTCCTGCCGCAGGCCGTAGGAGTCGGCCGTGGCCAGCAGCACGCGTACGTCCCGGTCGATCCGGGTGCCGCCCGGGCGTAGCGGCGTGGACTCCACGACGGCGAACGGGTTGGGGTTCACGTCGAACAGCGGGGACAGCGACCAGCCGTCCGCGCGGCGCAGGAAACCGTGGTTCTTCATGTGGTCGTCCACGTTGCGCACGAGCAGCGTGAACGCGACGCGGCGGAACAGGTCGTGCCCGTCCGTGGCCGGCCGCCCGGAATGGTCCGCCAGCGTCTCCGCGAGCGTGCGGTAGTCGATGACCTCGAAGAACGCCTTCTGCGTGAGGCTGTCCGCGGACAGGAAGCCGATCCGCCCGCGGTCCGGTCGCCGGTCGAAGCGGCGGGTGAGCAGGATGGAGCGCGACGGACCGATGCGGTGCAGCCGCGCGACCGGCACCTCGATGCCGGCGTCCGAGGCCAGCCGCAGCGTCAGGTACTCCCAGGCCTGCACGTCCCAGCGGTCGCCGGTCTCGGGCAGCTTGGCCATCCACAGGTCGCCCTCGGCGTCCTTCACGGTCACCTTGGGGCGGGCGCCGCCCATGGAGGTCCCGGCCGCGACCAGCAGCCGCACGTCGTGGTCGGTCTCCCGGTGCTGCGCGACGGCGTCCGCGGCGTCGGTCAGCGAGGGCAGGTCCACCAGGTCGGGGACCTCCGCGCGGGGCGGGCCCATGAACGTCTTGCCGTCGTCGAGCGAGAAGCGCAGCGCGCCGAGCCGGGTCTCGTCCTGCACGCCGAGCAGGAAGTCCACCTCGGTCAGCGTCATGAAGCCGCGGCCCTCCGCCCGGGCGGCGCGCCGCTCCGCGTTGAACAGCAGGGTGCGGCCCCACTGGTCGGGCTGGCAGTCGGCCAGGACGCCGAAGAGGGGCCGGTCGCTGCCCGACGGGATGTTGCCCGGCGTCAGGGGCAGCTCGGGGCACAGCGGGTAAGCGCGCGGGTCGCGGAGGTACGCGGCGTCGTAGCGGAACGTGCAGCCGACGAGGGCGCCGCCGCGGTTGAGATGCATGTCGAGGTCACCGGCGCGGACCTGTCCGCCGCCGGGCAGCTCGACCTCGACACGTATCGACAACGGCGATCACCTTCTCGGTTCGTTCGGGCTGCCCGGTCGGACCGGGCTCGGTGTGCTCAGTTGGGGACTCTCACCCGCTGCGGCAGGGCCCGGTCCGCGTGGAACCGGCCCATCTCGGTGGTCAGCGGGTCGCTCGCGCCGACGATGGCGTCGGCCACGCCGAGCACCCGCAGCACCGCGAACGTGTTCTCGAGGCTGACCGTTCCCGTGCCGGTCTCGATGGCTCGCAGCGTCGTGCGCGTGATGCCCGCACGGTCGGCGACGAGCTGGGCCGTGAGGCCGTGGATCTTGCGCCAGGCGCGCACGTGGTCGCCGAGCGACGCGAGATCGCGCTGGGTGCGAAGGGATGTTCTGGCCATGACTGCTCCTTTCGGCTATCAGGCTAACCGACGGGCCCCCTAACGGTCACCAGGGTGGCCGTTATTTCGCGATGCGGAGCGGGTGTTCGGAGGACGGAACGACGACGGGCCGCCCCACGGTGTGTGGGACGGCCCGTTCGGTGCGGCGTTCAGCGGTGCGTCACGGCTGCTGGTTGTTCACCGTGGCGGTCGTGAGGGCACCGGCGGAGAGGTCGTGCTTCGCCAGGATCTCGGCGTACGTGCCGTCGTCGATGATGCTCTGCACCGCGGCCTGGTAGGCCCGCACCATCTCGACGTCGCCCTTGAGGAACCGGAACCCGAGCGGCGTCGGGTTGATGATCTCGGTGTTGGCCACCTGGAAGATGTCGCCCGAGCCGACCTGCTTGGCGTTGTAGGCACCCGTCGACCACTGGGTGAGCTCCGCGTCGGCCTTGCCCGCCTGGACCTGCGCGAGCGCGTCGGCGTCGGTCTCGAACGTCAGCACGTTGACCGGCTTGGCCTGGCACTGGTTGGCGTTCAGCGCCGCCAGGGCCTCCGCCTGCGTGGTCTCGACGAGGACCGCGACCGGACGGCCGCACAGGTCCTTCAGGTTCTTGATGCCCTCGGGGTTGCCCGCCGGGACCATGATCGCGTCGCTGTCGTTGTAGTAGTCGACGAAGTCGGAGTCGGCCTGCCGCTCGGGGGTGTCCGACATCGCAGCCGCCACCACGTCGACGTTGCTCGCGTACAGCTCGTCGACCAGCGAGTCCCAGGGCATGTCCACGAAGTTGTACTTCAGGCCCAGGCGCTTCGACGCGGCGTCGAACAGATCGATCTCGAAGCCGACGATGCGGCCGGCCTCGTTCGTGTACTCGAAGGGCGGGTAGCCCGACTCCGTACCGACGGCGATGCGGGCCGACTCGGCCCGCAGCTCGCCCGGCAGCAGGGCGCGCAGCTCCGGGCGCACCTCCACCGCGGTGCTCTCCGCCGACTCGGCAGAATCGGTCGCGCAGCCGGTCAGCAGGCCGCCGAGCGCGGCCAGCGCCGCGATCGAGCCGGTGACCGCGCGTGCACGGTGTCCACGCACGCGATGTCCGAGTGCCATGCGGTGTCCTCCACGAAACGACATGATGAGCGGGTTACGCGGGTGGAGCCTATACGGTCCGGGTGAGTTGCTGTGAATTCGAGTTTCACCTATCCCACGGACGCGAGGCCTGGGGTCACGAGCGTGTGCCGACCTTAGCGGCAGCCGCCACGTCCGCCAGAATCACCGCGTCGATGAGGCCGCGGGCCCACTCCAGCACCTCGGTCCCGCGCAGCGGGCGCCCGCCGATCCGCGCCGTCGTCGGGAACGGCACGAGGATGGCCCGGATGGCCGGCTTGAGGATGGTGCCCGGGTAGAGCCGCTTGAGCCGGAGCTGCGCCGACTCCGGCAGGTTGACCGGCGCGAACCGGATGTACTTGCCCTGCGCCGTGATGTCCGAGAGCCCGGCCTCCCGCACGTGGTTGCGGAAGTCGGCGACGTCGAACAGCGCGTCCGCGACCTCGGGCAGGACGCCGTAGCGGTCGGTGAGCTCGGCGCGGACCTCCGCGAGCGCCCCGGCGTCGTGGGCGGCGGCGATCTTCTTGTACGCCTCCAGCCGCAGCCGCTCGGTGGCGATGTAGGCCTCGGGCAGGTGCGCGTCGACGGGCAGCTCGATGGTGACCTCGGGTGCCTCCTCCTCGGTGTCGCCACGGAACGCTGACACGGCCTCGCCGACCATGCGCACGTAGAGGTCGAAGCCGACGCCGGCGATGTGGCCGGACTGCTCGCCGCCGAGCAGGTTGCCCGCACCGCGGATCTCGAGGTCCTTCATGGCGATCTGCATGCCCGCGCCGAGGTCGGTGTGGGCGGCCATGGTGGCGAGTCGGTCGTGGGCCGTCTCGGTGAGCGGCTTCTCGGGCGGGTACAGGAAGTAGGCGTAGGCGCGCTCGCGCCCGCGGCCGACGCGCCCGCGGAGCTGGTGGAGCTGGGACAGGCCCAGCATGTCGGAGCGCTCCAGGATCAGGGTGTTGGCGTTGGAGATGTCCAGGCCGGTCTCGATGATCGTGGTGCACACCAGCACGTCGAGCTCCTTCTCCCAGAAGGCGCGGATGACCTGGTCGAGCTGGTGCTCGCTCATCTTGCCGTGGGCCACGCCGATCCGGGCCTCGGGCACGAGCTCGTTCAGGCGGGACGCGGCACGCTGGATGGTCTCCACCTTGTTGTGCACGTAGAAGACCTGGCCCTCGCGCAGCAGCTCGCGGCGCAGCGCGGCCGCGATCTGCTTCTCCTCGTAGGCGCCCACGTAGGTGAGCACGGGGTGGCGCTCCTCCGGGGGCGTGGCCAGCGTGGACATCTCGCGGATGCCGGTCACCGCCATCTCCAGCGTGCGCGGGATCGGGGTGGCGGACATGGCCAGCACGTCCACGTTGGTGCGGAGCTGCTTGAGCGTCTCCTTGTGCTCGACGCCGAAGCGCTGCTCCTCGTCGATGACCACGAGGCCCAGGTCCTTGAAGGCGACGGACCCGGTGATGAGGCGGTGGGTGCCGATCACGATGTCGACGCTGCCGTCCTTGAGCCCGGCGAGCGTCTCCTCGGACTCCTTGGCCGACTGGAAGCGGCTGAGCGCCCGCACGGTCACGGGGAACCCGGTGTACCGCTCGGAGAAGGTCTCGAAGTGCTGCTGCACCAGGAGCGTCGTGGGCACCAGCACGGCGACCTGCTTGCCGTCCTGCACCGCCTTGAAGGCGGCCCGGATGGCGATCTCCGTCTTGCCGTACCCGACGTCGCCGCACACCAGGCGGTCCATCGGCACGGACTTCTCCATGTCGGCCTTGACCTCGTCGATGGTGGCGAGCTGGTCGGGCGTCTCGACGTAGGCGAACGCGTCCTCCAGCTCGCGCTGCCACGGGGTGTCGGGGCCGTAGGCGTGGCCCTCGGTCGCCATGCGCGCGCTGTAGAGCCGGATCAGCTCGCTCGCGATCTCGCGCACGTGCTTGCGGGCCTTGGCCTTGGTGTTCTTCCAGTCGGCGCCGCCCATCTTGGAGAGCGACGGCGACTCGCCGCCCGTGTACTTGGTGACCTGGTCGAGCTGGTCGGTGGGCACGAACAGCCGGTCGCCCGGCTGGCCGCGCTTGCTGCTCGCGTACTCGATCACGAGGTACTCGCGGGTGGCCCGGTTGCCGCCGGTGCCCATGGTGCGCTGGGCCATCTCGACGAACCGGCCGACGCCGTGCTGCTCGTGCACCACGTAGTCGTCGGCCTTGAGCTGGAGCGGGTCCACGACGTTGCGGCGCCGGCTCGGCATCCGGCGCATGTCGCGGGTGTTCGCGCCGGCGCGTCCGGTCAGGTCCTGCTCGGAGAAGACGGCGAGCTGGAGCTCGGGCGCCACGAAGCCCTTGCCCACGCCGCCGGCCAGCACGTGCACGACGCCGGGCTCGGGCTCCTCCTCCAGCGACACCGCCAGCCGGGCCGCGGTGCCGGCCGCGGAGAGCTGCTCGGTCATGCGCTTGGCCGGGCCGTGGCCCTCGGTGGTCAGCACGAGGCGCCAGCTCGCGACCTGCAGCCCGTGCACGTCGTCCAGCGCGCGGGCGAGGTCGCCGCGGTAGGACTCGACGTCGCGCGCGCTGATCGTGAACACGGACTCGCCGACGCCCGACGACGCGTCGTCCGACTCCTCGGTGAGCTCCGTGTCCTGCGTGAAGGAGGAGAGGGTCCACCAGCCCAGGCCGCGCCGGGCCGCGATCTCGCGCACCTCGGCGAAGGTCTCGAAGGACGCCGCGGACAGGTCGATGGGCGCCGCTCCGCCGGCGACCGCGCCGGTCCAGGCCGCGGCGAGGAACTCCTCGGTGGTCGCCACGAGGTCGTGCGCGCGGCGGCGCACGCGCTCGGGCTCGTTGACCACCAGCAGCGCGTCGTCGGGCACTAGCTCCAGCACGGGGACCATGCGGTCCACCAGCACCGGGGCGAGCGACTCCATGCCCTCCACGGCGACACCGGCGGCGAGCTTGTCGAGCATCTCGACCGCGCCCGGCAGCGTCTCCACCAGCTCCGCCGCGCGGGCCCGGACGGCGTCCGTCAGCAGGATCTCGCGGCACGGCGGCGCCCAGACGCCGTGCTCCGCGATCTCCAGGCTGCGCTGGTCGGCCACGGCGAACCAGCGGATCTCCGTGACCTCGTCGCCCCAGAACTCGCACCGCAGCGGGTGGTCCTCCGTGGGCGGGAACACGTCGAGGATGCCGCCGCGCACCGCGAACTCGCCGCGCCGCTCCACCATGTCCACCCGGGTGTAGGCGGCGGCGGTGAGCCGCTCGGCCACGTCGGTCAGGTCGGCGGTGGTGCCGGTCTCGAGCTGGACCGGCTCCAGCTCCCCCAGGCCCTCGACGACGGGCTGGAGCAGGGCCCGGACCGGCATCACCAGCAGCCGGACCTCGCTCGCCTGCCCGTGCCCCTCGGCCGGGTGCGCGAGCCGGCGGAACACCGCCAGGCGCTTCGCGACGGTGTCGGCGCGCGGGCTGAGCCGCTCGTGCGGCAGCGTCTCCCAGGCGGGGAGCACGGCGACCTCGTCGCCCCGCTCCTCCGGGAGGTAGCCGCGGAGGCTCGCGGCCAGGTCGTCGGCCTCCCGGCCCGTCGCGGTCACCACCACGAGGGGACGCCGCTCGGCCGCGGCCACCAGCAGCGGCGGACGGACCCCCACCGGGCCCACCACGTCCGCGAAGCCACGGGTGCGCACGTGCTCCACGGCGGCGGAGGCGCCGGGATCGCGCAGGAGAGTGGGGAGGAGGCCGGTGAGGTTCATAGATCTGTTCCTTCGAGGGCGCACGACGACGGGCCCTTCACAGGCATGACCCGGGGAGGGTCAGGGGGTGAGGGGCTGGGTCCCAGGCTACTCCTGGGCACTGACACCGCAGTTTGCGGTGCCTTCCGTCCCGCTCTGTCCTACGATGACCGGCAATGTTCACCCCCTCCGGTCCCCCGCGGCACGGCACGCCCGCGGTGCGGGACGCCGCTCTCGCGCGCCGCGGCGCCTTCCGCCTCGCCTGGCCCGACGCCGCGCGCGGCCTGGCCATCTCACTGGTCGTGCTCTACCACGCGACCAACTGGACGTGGTCCACGGGGTACGAGGTGAGCGTCCTGCGCGAGGTCAACGAGACGCTGCGCAGCCTGCGCATGCCGCTGTTCTTCGCGGTCGCCGGCATGTTCGCCGGCAAGTGGACGGCGGTGCCGTGGTCCCGGCTGGCCCGCGGCAAGCTGCTCCACTTCGCCTGGGTCTTCGTGCTGTGGGAGCCGGTCTCCCTGGTGGTGCGCCTGCTCACGGGCTACTACCAGGTGGCGGACGCCGACTGGGGCACCCTCGCGCACGACCTCGCCTGGTCGCTGCTGGTCCCCCGTTCGGAGCTGTGGTTCCTCTGGACGCTGGCCGCGTTCTTCGTCCTCGCGCGCCTGCTGCGCCCGGTCCCCGTGCCGGTGCAGCTGCTGGCGGCGGCGGCCGTGAGCGGGTGGGCGCTGGCCGGCTGGGAGCCGGAGAGCATCGCGTGGCGCGGCACGGCGCAGTTCGCGGTGTTCTTCCTGGCGGGCCTGCACCTGCGGCCGCTGCTCGAACGGTTCGCCGAGCGCGTCACCTGGCTCTGGGCGCTCCTCGCCGTCGGCCTCTGGCTCGGCATCCAGATCGCGGTGCGCGACCTCGGCCTGGCCGACATCCCCGGGCTGTACCTGCTGGCCAACGTCGCCGGCGTGCCGGCCGGGGTGGCGGTGAGCGTGCTGCTCTCCCGGGTGCCCGGCGCGCTCGGGCTGCGCTGGATCGGCGCGCGCACGCTGCCGGTCTTCGTCACGCACACGTCGGTCGTCCTCGCGCTGCTCTGCCTGCTGTACCGCAACGCGGTCTGGGTCCCGGCGCCGCAGTCGCAGTGGCTGCCCGTGGTCCTCTGGGCGGCGGCGATCGGCGTCGGGCTGGGTCTGGGCGCGCTCGCGCCCCGGATCGGCGCGCGCTGGCTGTTCGCGCCGCCGCGCTGGCTGGCCGGGTCAGGAAGGGTGCCGACGTCGACCCGCCGGGCAACCGCCTCACCCGGGTGAGAAACCCAGTTCACCCCTGCCTGACCGGTCGTGACCCGGGGCCCCGGTCGTAGCCTGAGCCACATGTCAGGGCTCCTCCGCGCTGCTCCGGGAGGGACCGGCACACCGACCGGAACTCCGTCCCCCGAACGGCCGGGCACGCGACCAGCCGCCCGGTCGGACGCCGCGCGCCGCCGCGCCGGGCGGGTCTCCTCCACGGTCGTGACGCTCGGCGTGGTGAGCTTCCTGACGGACGTCTCCTCCGAGGCGGTCACCGCGATCCTGCCCCTGTACGTCACCGCCGCGATGGGCCTGTCGGTGGTCGCGTACGGGGTGGTCGACGGCCTCGTCCAGGGCGCCGGCGCCCTGGTCCGGGTCGCCGGCGGCTGGGCCGCGGACCGGACCGACCGGCCCAAGTGGGTCGCCGCCGTCGGCTACGGGCTGTCCGCCCTGACCCGGGTCGGCCTGCTGTTCGCCGCGGGCCTCCCGGCCATCGCGAGCCTCGTCGTCACCGACCGGATCGGCAAGGGCGTGCGCACGGCCCCGCGCGACGCCCTCATCGCGGCGTCCGCCAACCCGCGCAACCTCGGGCGCTCCTTCGGGGTGCACCGCGCGCTGGACACCGCGGGGGCGGCGCTCGGCCCCCTGCTCGCGTTCGTGGTGCTCTGGGCCATCCCGGACGGGTACACGACGGTCTTCGTGATCTCGCTCGGCGCCGCGGTGCTCGGCGTCGGCGCCCTGGTGCTCCTCGTCCCGGACCTCCGGCCCCGGCAGGCCGCCTGGCTGAGGACCCACCGCACCCGCGAGTCACGCGGGCTGCCCAAGTGCAAGGGCTGCTCGTGCGAGGCGCCGGGCGGCCTGGAGCTCGCCGGGCGCCCGTTCTCGTGGAGCTTCCTGCGCGGCGGCGCCACGGTGCGCCTCCTCGTCGTCGCCGGGCTCCTGGGCCTGCTGACCGTGGGCGACGGGTTCGTCTACCTCGCGCTCCAGGACCGCGACGGCTTCGCGACGCAATGGTTCCCGCTGCTGTACGTCGGCACCAACGCCGTGTACATGCTGCTCGCGGCGCCCGTCGGCCGGTTCGCCGACCGCTTCGGCCGGGCCCGCGTGCTGGTCTGGGGGCACGTGCTGCTCGCCGCCGCGTACGTGTGCGCGGCCGCGCCGTTCGCCGGCACGACGACGACGGTGGTCGCCCTGGTCCTGCTCGGCGCCTTCTACGCCGCGACCGATGGCGTGCTGTCCGCGCTGACCAGCGCGCTGGTCCCCGCGGCCGTGCGTGGCACCGCGATCGGCACCGCCCAGACGGTCACGGCCGTCGCGCGGATGGTCGCCTCCGCCGGGTTCGGCGTGCTCTGGTACGCGACCGGCCGGGTCGACGCGCTGTGGATCGCGACGGCGGCGCTCGCGCTCGCCGTCCCGGTCTGCGCCTACCTGCTGCGGAAGTCCCCCGCATGAGCCCGCACGCGACCCGGCGCACGGCGTTCGGCGCGCTGGCCGTGGTGGTGCTGGCCGGCACCGGCTGGTACGTCACCACCGAGGTGCTGCGCGCCCGGGCCGAGCAGGCCGCCCCCAGCGCGGTCGAGGTGGCCGAGGACGTGCTGGACGGCCCGCACGTGCTGTTCCGCGGCACGGCGCCCGGCGAGCTGTACGGCCGGGTGTCCGCCGTCGCGCTCGACGACCTCTCCGGACCCCGCGAGGTGACGCCGGCCGTCTGCGACCGCGTCGACTCCGACGGCGAGACGACGGTCTGCCTGCACACCCGCCGCGGCGTCGTCACCACCTACGAGGCCGAGGTGCTCGACGACGCGTGGGAGCCCACGGCGAGCTGGCCCCTGCCCGGCGTCCCCAGCCGCACGCGGCTGTCGCCGGACGGCCTGGTGGCCACCACGGCGTTCGTGACCGGCCACTCGTACGCCACGACGGGCTTCTCCACGGAGACGACGGTGCACCGCGCCGACGGCTCCGACGTGTCCGGCAACCTCGAGGACTTCACGCTGCTCGTCGACGGCGAGCCCGTGGCACCCGTGGACCGGAACGTGTGGGGCGTGACCTTCGTGGACGAACGGACCTTCTACGCGACGGTCCAGTCGCAGTCGCTCGGCCGCACCTGGCTCGTCCAGGGCGACCTGGACGACCGCACCCTCGTCACGCTGCTCGACGGCGTGGAGTGCCCCTCGCTGTCGCCGGACGGGACCCGCCTGGCGTTCAAGCACGACGCCCGGGAGCCCGGCGCGGCCACGCCGCACTGGACCCCGGCGGTGCTCGACCTCGACACGATGGCGGTCACCGTGCTGGACGGCGAGGAGCGGAACGTCGACGACCAGATCACCTGGCTCGACGACACGACGATCCTGTACGGGCTGCCCCGCGCCGACGCGCCGGGCACCACCGACGTCTGGGCCCTGCCCGCGGACGGCTCGACGGCTCCGGCCGTCGCGATCCCGCAGGCCTGGTCCCCGAGCGTGGTCAGGGGATGACACCATGCGCACGAACCGTAGGAGCACCGCGGCCCGGAGTACTGCGGCCAGGAGTACCGCGGCCGCCGCACCGCTGCTGGCCGCGGCCCTGGTCCTGACCGGCTGCACCGGCACGCCCGAGGCGAGCCGGACACCCGACGACGGCACGGCCTCCGCGACGAGTCCCGGCACGGCCTCGGCCACGCCGTCGGACGAGCCGGACGACGCGGGCACCGGGTCGGCCGAGCCCAGCACGGAACCGGGCACGAGCGCGGGGCCGAGCACCGAACCCGAGACCGAGCCGACGAAGACGGGGGCCACTGCGCCCATGCCGGACGGCGGCAGCGACGGGCAGAGCGGCGGCGACGGCAGCGAGGTGATCCCGCCCGTGGCGCAGGACGGGTCGCCGGCGAACGGCCTGGGCAACGCCACCGGACCGGCCGCCGGCCGGCTCGGCGGCGGCCAGCGGACCGGCAGCGCCGCCGGCCTCGTCGCGGGCTTCCCCGACGACGTCGTGCTCGTGCCGAAGGGGGCCGACGTCGAGTCGAGCTCCGTGACCGGGGCGGACGGCCGCTTCCAGGTCACGCTCGACGCGACCGTCGACGCAGCGTGCACCGACGTGCTGCTCGACTACCGCTCCTGGTTCACCTCCGGCGGCTTCGCCGAGAAGGACACGACGAACCGGCCCCGCCGCACCGTCGTCGACCTGAACCGCAAGGGCGACAGCGTGGTGCTCACCACCGTCCGCGCCGGCGACGGGTGCGCGGTCACGGTGTTCGCCACGCTGACGGCGCGCTGAGCCCGGCCCGCTGAGCCGCCCGCACGAGAGAGGCGGACGCCGCCCGCACGGCGGCGTCCGCCTCTCCGGCGTCGTCCCTACTGGTCGGTGAACACCGGGTCCACCCAGTACCCGGAGCTCTGCCAGGTGTACTGCGGGAACCCGCCGCCGTAGAGGTAGGTACCGGCGTTGGCGGGCGCCGTCAGCGGGCCGACGGTGCGCGCCTGGGAGAAGTAGCCCGACCCGGCCGCGTAGCCGCCGTTCGGCGCGAGGTAGGACACGGTGTAGGTGCTCCCGGCGGTGACCGCCACCCGCTGCGCCAGCGTGACCGTCTGCCAGCCGTCGCTCCCGCCCGACGCCGCCTGGGCCGTCGCCAGGCGCGTGCCCGCGGAGTTCCACACCGACACCGTCTGGGTGCCCGTGTTCGCCGGCCCCCGGTAGAAGCGCACGGCCGTGACGAAGCCGCTGCGGCTCGCGGTGAACCGCGTGCCGAGCTCCACGGCCGCGCCGTCGTCGGCGGACGCGAGCGGCGGCACGTCGGCGCCGAAGATGGTGCACGGGCACTGACCGTCGGCCGCCTTCGTGGTGAACGACCACGACGTCGGGCCGAGCGTCTGCCCGCCGGTCGTCTTCCCGGTGAACGCGGCCGTGTAGGACGCGCCGGCCGTCAGGGCGCTCCCGGGCGTGAACGTCACCGTCGTGCCGGAGACGGCCAGCGTGCCGGTCACCGCCGCCCCGCCGGGGCCGGTCAGCGTCAGCGTCGTGCCGGAGGTCGCGAGCGTCTGCGAGGCCGTGACCGAGACCTTGGTGCTCGTCGCCACGTCGACCGCGGAGGCGGACGGAGTCCGAGACGTGATGGTCGGGGCCGCGGCGGCCGGCTCGAACTGCACGTCGACGAGGTAGGACGAGGACGTCTGGGTCGTCGGGCGGCCGGAGCCGTAGAGGTACACGCCGGCGTTCTGCGGCGAGCTCAGGTCCCCGACCGTCCGGGTGGCGCCGAGCGCACCGAGCGTCACCGGGTAGCGGCCCGTCGGCGCGCGGTAGCCCACGGTGTACTCCTGGCCGCCGGTCACGTCGGCGGGCGTGTCGAACGTGACGTCCTGCCACCCCTGCGGCACCGGGTCCGAGACGGTCTTCTGCGCGACGACCTGCCCGTTGCTCCCCCACAGGGTGGCCACGAACGGCCCCGCCATCTGGGTCGACTTCCAGAACTGCAGCCCGGAGACCTTGCCGGACACGCGCGGCGTGAACCGCATGCCCAGCACGACGGCGGCGTTGTCGGCCGCGGCCGTGACGCCCGGCACCATCGTCTCGTCGAACAGGCCGCACGGGCACGTCGTGGACGGCGGGCGAAGCGTCCGGAAGCTCCAGGTGCCGCCGTCGGACAGGGTGGTGCCGTCGGCCGTCTTGGCGGAGGCCACCATCTTGTACGTGGCGAACCCGGCCAGCGGCGACGACGGCGTGAAGGTGGCCGTGCGGGTGGCCGCGTCGTAAGACACGGTCCCGGGGGCCGCCGTGCCGGCCTGGTCGGTCAGCGCCATGGTGATCGACGACGCCACGACGCTCTTGGAGAACGTGATCCGCACCGGGGCGTCCAGCCGCACGCTGACCTCGCCGGGGACCGGGGTCCGCGAGGAGGCGACCAGCGGCGAGCTGTCGTTCGTCGTGTAGACGGCGTCCACCCAGTAGTTGGCGTTGTCCCAGTTCTGGTTCGGGACCGTGCCGGGCGAGCCGTACAGACCGGCCGGCGGAGCGCTGAACCCGCCCGGGACCGTGAGCGGCCCGGCCTCGCGCCCCGTGGTCTGGAAGGCCCACGGGGTCGACGTGTACCCGCCGTTGGGCGCGGTGTAGGACACCGTGTACGCCTGCCCGCCGACGACGGGGACGGGAGTCGTGAACGACGCCTCCTGCCAGCCGGTCGATGTCTCACCGGTGAACTGCACCCGGGCGAGCTGCTCGCCGGACGCGCTCCACAGCGCGCCGAAGTGCGTGCCCGTGTTCGCCGCCGTCTTGTGGAACCGCACGCCGCTCACGTAGCCGCTGTCGGTGGGCACGAACCGCATGCCCAGCTCGACGGCCGACGAGTCGTCGGCCGGGCCGGTCGGCGGCGTGGTGGTGCCGAACACTGTGCACGGGCAGGTCACCGTCGCGCCCACCGTCGCCACCGCCCCCATGTTCGCGGAGTCGTCGATCGCCCGGGCGCGGAGCTGCGTCGCGCCGGACCCGAAGGCCTGGCCGGTGTACTTCCAGCTCGCGCGGCCCTCGGCAGGGTGCCAGGACTTGCCGCCGTCGAGCGACACCTCGACGCCGGCCACCTTGCCCGCAGCGTCCGTGGCCGTGCCCGTGACGGTCACGCTCGCCCCGCCGCGGTAGGTCTGCCCCGCGGCCGGGCTCGTGATCTGGGTGGTCGGCCCGGTGGTGTCCGTCGTCTTGCTCGCCGGGGTGATGCCCGAGGCCAGGGTGCCCGGCTGGATGCCCATGTCCGCGAAGAGGTTGACCGTCGCCTGGCGCATCCGCGAGTCGGCGGGCGCGCCGTTGCCGTCGTGCTCCTGGTCCAGGCCCCAGGCCCACTGCACCGTGCCGGCGGAGAACACCAGGGCGCCGCTCGTGGCCTTGTACAGGGTGATGGTGTGCTTCGTGACGCCGGGCGCCACCGTGTTGCCGAAGTCCTGCAGGTACTCGGGGACGTTCCCGACGGTCGTCGACATGCGGATCAGGCCCGCCGGTCTGAAGCCGTTGTCGAGGTCCTCGTTCGACTCGTACCCGACCGTGTGCTGCGCGAGCGCCTGCGAGGTGCCCGCGGGCAGGCTGTTCAGCGTCGTGCCGCGCCAGATGCGCAGCTTGCCGTCCTCGGACGTCACCGTGAGCGGCAGGTCCGAGTAGTTGGTCGTGTACAGGGTGCCGATCACGCCGTTCTCGGGCTTTCCGGCGCCCGCGGCCGAGCTCGCGTACCGCGGGTCGCGCCAGGTCCCGGTCCACTCGCTGGACGGGTCGATCTTGGCCCGGCCCCAGGTCTCCTTGTAGGACACCAGGGTGCGGTGGTCGGACGGCGTGCCGACGGCGGACGGCTCCCAGCGCGTGTGCCAGTACATGTCGTTCCCGGCGAAGAAGCCGAGGTGCACCCCGGCGTCGCGGGCCCGTTCGACGGCGGTCCGCTGCGCGGCAGACCAGTACTCGTCGTGCCCCACGGACAGGAAGGCCTTGTGGTCGAGCAGCCGGGCCCCGTCGCGGTCGGTGTCGACGCCCGAGATATAGGTGACGTCGTAGCCGTTCTGCTCCATGAACCGGACCATCGCGTACTCGGCGCTGAAGTAGAAGTCGCGGCCGTTCTCCAGGCCGCGGGTCGCGAAGGGGCGGTTGTAGCTGAGCTTGTAGGCGCGCCCGTTGGCGCCGCCGGTGTAGAAGCTGGACCCGCCGTAGGTGTTGTACGCCTGCCACGTGGTGTCCGACGTCTGGAAGACGACGTCGGAGGTGGACCCGTCGTCGCGCACGACGAACGTGATGTGGCTCTGGCCGCCGGTGTCGGTCCGGGTCAGCAGGGCGATGTACACGCCGGACACCGCCGTGGTCGGCACGTCCCAGCCCGCGGAGACGCCCCAGCCGCCGCAGTCGACCAGCTCGGTGGTCACGTCCCAGGCGCACTCCGGCTGCCGCTGCGGCAGCGTGGCGCTCGGCGTGACCGACGCGATCTTGCGCGCGCCGAGCCCCTGGTACCAGCCGGTGCGGTAGATGTCGATCGTGTAGGCCCGGGCGTCGGTGTCGATCTTGAACGAGACCCGCTTGCCCGTGTCCACGCTCATCTCGGTGGCGAAGCCCTGGATGCTGGCGTCGCCGGACCGGTCGATGTCCCACACGTCGGGGGACGTCCCCGGCTTCGAGTTCTCGCACATGACCGGGTTGCTCCCGGGTGCGCACGGGTCGGCCGCGGACGCCGCGGGAACCACCGCCAGCAGTGCTGACGAGGCCGCGAGGACGGCGACGACGAAGGCCGCGAGGGGCCGACGGCCCCGGCGGGTCCGGTGTGACGAAAGTGCGAAGGTGCTGCCCACATCGCCACCCTAGGAGCGCCCGTGCCGGTTGGGCCCGGCCAGGACGGCATGATCACCCGCGGTTCACCCGGTTGCCTACAGCGCTGTCAGAACCCGCCGGGAACGACGGATCCCCAGGTCAGCGAAGCGACCTGGGGATCCGGAGACACGCGGTGCGGGACGTGCGGCGCGGGCGGGCTCAGGCCTTGGCGACGTGGTACTTGCCCTGGGCCGCGAGCAGCCCCTCGGTGAGCAGCATCTCGACGGCGTCGGCGGCGTCGTCCACGAGGATCGGCAGGTCCTTCTTCTCCGTGCCGCTGAAGTCGCGCAGCACGTAGTCCGCCGTGTCCATCCGCCCGGGCGGGCGGCCGACGCCGACGCGCACCCGGTGGTACTCCTTGGTGCCGAGCGCCTTGGTGGTGTCGCGCAGGCCGTTGTGGCCGCCCTCGCCCCCGCCGACCTTGAGCTTGATGGTGTCGAACGGGATGTCCACCTCGTCGTGCACCATGACCACGTGGTCGGGCTCGACGTCGTAGTACTTCGCGAGCGCGCTGACCGGGCCGCCCGAGGTGTTCATGTACGTGGTCGGCTTCGCCAGGATCACGCGGGGTCCGGGGGCTCCGCCGGGCAGCACCCCGAGCCGGGCCTCCGCGACGACGGCCTGGGCCCGGGCGTGCTTCGAGAAACGCGCGCCGGTGCGCTCGGCCAGCAGGTCCAGCACCATCTGCCCCACGTTGTGCCGGTTGCCGGCGTACTTGGGGCCGGGGTTGCCGAGCCCGACGACGAGCCAGGGCCGGTCACTCATGTCATGTTCCCTTCACGACGGCGTTCACGGGGCAGGGCTGCCGCACCGCGCCGGGGACGGCACGGCGGAGGCCGCACGGCGGAGACAGGTCAGGCCGAGGTGGAACCCGCGCCGCGCACGATCCTCTCGTGCGCGCGTCAGGACGTTCCACCTCGGCCCGTCATACCTCGGCCCGGTACGTCCGGCTCAGGCCGGGACGCTCCGGGGTACGGGAGGGGCTCAGCCCTCCGAGGACGCCTCGGCGGCCGAACCGGCGGACTCCGCCGACTCCTCGGCCTCGTCCGGGCTGGCCTCGCCGCGCGGCTCGGTGATGAGCACGACGACCGCGTTCGGGTCGGTGAGCAGCGTCGAGCCCGCCGGGAGGGTGACCTCGCTCGCGTGGACCTGCGCGCCGGTCTCGAGGCCCTCGATGGAGACCTCGACCGACTCGGGCAGGTGCGTGGCCTCGGCCTCGACGGAGAGGGTCTGCTCCTCGACCAGGTGGATGGTGCCCGGGGCCGACTCGCCCACGATGTTCACGGTGATGTCGACGGTGATCTTCTCGCCGGCGCGCACGACCTGCAGGTCGATGTGCTCGATGACGTTGCGGACCGGGTCGCGCTGGATGTCCTTGGCGACGGCCAGCTGGCCCTTGCCGTCCAGCTCGATGGAGAACAGCACGTTGGCCTGGCGCAGCGCCAGCATCGACTCGTGGCCCGGCAGGGTCACGTGCACCGGGTCGGTGCCGTGCCCGTACAGGACAGCGGGGATCTTGTTGTCGCGGCGGATGCGGCGGGCCGCACCCTTGCCGAACTCGGTGCGGGGCTCAGCGGCGAGCTTGATCTCGGCCATGGGAACTCACTCCTGGAAGATATGTGTGCAACTCGAAGATGGCGGCTGCGTCGGCGCGGGACACGTGACGGGCGCGGAGCGGGCACGCGGGGCGAGGTGCTGGAGGGGTACTCCGCCCGGGGCCGCCGACGGCCGCCCAGTCGATCACGGACGCCGGCCGAGTGCTTGCGGGATCAGGTCCCGCCGCGGCCGTCAGACGTCCCTCGCCGAGGCAACCTGACTACTGTACCCGCTCGTCGGCGCGATCCGCACCGAGAGGCGGTGTGACTCCGATCGCCGGCTGCGTGCGCCGGGGCTTGTAGACCACCTGGACGTGGAAGACGAACCGGAGCAGGAACGCCACGACGAGCGTCACCGCCTGCACCAGGACGGGCCACATGCCCGTGTGCTCGACCAGCCACCACAGCACGGGCAGCCGGATGGCCGCCTCCGTGCCGTTGAACGCGAACGAGTGCGCGAACCGCGACCAGACGCCGCGGCCCTCGTCGCGCAGGTCCCGGAACACGAAGCGTTCCTGCAGCAGGAAGTTGATCAGGATCGTCACGACGGCAGAGATCACCGCCGCCTGCACGTAGTGCACGCTCAGCGCGGTGAGCAGCCACAGGATGAGGATGTTGAGCACGGCCCCGAAGCCGCCGATGATCGCGAACCGCGACATCCGCCCGAACCGCAGCGCCGCGAGTTGCTCCAGGTAGCGCAGCCCCGTCCTGAAGGTCGCCTTGGAGTGCCCCGCGTACCGCTCGCCGAACACGAACGGCTCCTCGCCCACGGCGAGGGTGTTGCGCGCCAGCAGCTCGAGCAGGATCTTGAAACCGCGCGGGTGCAGGGCGTCGAGGTCCAGGCTCTCCACGCGGGCGGCGAAGAAGCCGGTGAGCGGGTCGGTCACGTTCCGCAGCCGGACCGGGAACATGGAGCGCGCCAGCAGGGCCGAGGCGATCGAGACACCGTGCCGCCACCAGCCGTCCAGGCCCCCGGCGTCGCCGTCGCCCGTGTACCGGGACGCCACGACGAGGTCGAGGCCTGCCTCCCGCCCGCGCGTGACGAGCGCGGGCACGAGCTCCGGCGGGTGCTGCAGGTCGCCGTCCATCACCACGGCCCACTCGGTGTCCACCGTGCGCAGCCCCGCCACGACGGCGCCGCTGAGCCCGCCCTGCGGCGTGTCCCGGTGCAGCAGCCGCACCGGGACGGGTGCGGTGGCCGCCACCTCGCGGATCCGGTCGGGGGTGTCGTCGTCCGAGTCGTCGACGAAGAGGATCTCGGCCAGCTCCGGTGCCCCCACCGGAGCGGGGCCGCCCTCGGGTCCCTGCGGGACGCCGGGGCGGCGACCGTCGTCGGGCAGCACCCCGAAGGCGGCGCAGAGCCGCTCCGTGAGCGCGGCGACGTTGGGTCCCTCGTTGAACGTAGGGACCACGACGGTGACGGTCACTGACCCTCCCAGATCGATGTCAAGACACGGTCCTCCGTTGACCGTGTCCGAGTCAAGTGCCCCGCTCGGCGGCTCGGCTCAGGAGTTGCCGTCGAACAGCGAGGTGACGGACCCGTCGGAGTGCACCTCGTTGATCGCGGAGGCCAGCAGCGGCGCGATCGAGAGCACCTTGAGGTTGGGGAACCGGCGGTCCTCCTCGATCGGCAGGGTATCGGTGACCACGACCTCGCGCGCACCGCACTCGGTGAGGCGCTGCGCGGCCGGGCCGGACAGCACGCCGTGCGTCGCCGCGACCGTCACGGACTTGGCGCCCGCCGCCATGATCACCTTGACGGCCTCGGCGATGGTGCCGCCGGTGTCGATCAGGTCGTCCACCAGCACGCAGTCCTTGCCCTGGACGTCGCCCACGACGCGGTTGGCGACCGACTGGTTGGGTCGCGTGACGTCGCGCGTCTTGTGCACGAACGCCAGCGGGCCGCCGCCCAGCTTGGAGGCCCAGATCTCGGCGACGCGGATGCGGCCGGCGTCGGGCGACACGACGGTCACGTTCTCGACGTCGACGCGGGTGCGCACGTAGTCGACCAGGATCGGCATGGCCCACAGGTGGTCCACGGGCCCGTCGAAGAAGCCCTGGATCTGCGCGGTGTGCAGGTCCACGCTCATCAGGCGGTTCGCGCCCGCCGTCTTGAACATGTCCGCGATGAGCCGGGCCGAGATCGGCTCGCGGCCGCGGCTCTTCTTGTCCTGCCGGGCGTAGCCGAAGAACGGCGCGACCACGGTGACGGAGTGCGCCGAGGCGCGCTTGGCGGCGTCGACCATGAGCAGCTGCTCCATGATCCACTGGTTGACCGGCATGGTGTGGGACTGGAGCAGGAACAGGTCCATGCCGCGTACCGACTCGCTGAAGCGGACGTACGTCTCGCTGTTCGCGAAGTCGTACGCGGACACGCCCAGGAGGTCGATGCCCAGCTCCTTCGCGACGTTCTTCGCCAGCTCAGGATGCGCTCGGCCCGCCGCCAGGACGAGCGGGTGGCGGTTGGGTCCGGGAACGGTGCTGGACATCAGTGCGACTTTCCTTCCTCGTCGGCCCCGGGTTCTGGGGCCTGGTCGGCCGGTCCGGCCTGGGTGGCCGCGGCCTGCGGGACCGTGGGGGTCCCGGCTGCGTTCTGCTGGGCAAGCTGTCGCTGTGCCTGGTCACCGAGGCCGGACGGCGCGCTGGCCGACGCCGCGGCGTCCGCCGCGGCCGTGCCCGGCCTACGACGGCCGACCCAGCCCTCGATGTTGCGCTGCTGCCCGGCGGTGACCCCGAGCGCGCCCGCGGGCACGTCCCGGCGGATCACGGACCCGGCAGCGGTGTACGCGCCGTCACCCACGGTCACGGGTGCGACGAACATGTTGTCCGCGCCGGTGCGCGCGTGCGAGCCGATCACCGTGCGGTGCTTGTGCACGCCGTCGTAGTTGACGGTCACCGACGCGGCGCCGATGTTGGTGTGCTCGCCGATCGACGCGTCACCGACGTAGGAGAGGTGCGGGACCTTGCTGCCCTCGCCGATCTCGGCGTTCTTGGTCTCGACGAAGGTGCCGATCTTGCCCTTGCGGCCCAGCTTGGTACCGGGGCGCAGGTAGGCGAACGGGCCCACGGAGGCGTCGTCGCCGATGACGGCGAGCGTGCCGTGCGTGCGGATCACCGTGGCGCCGGCGCCCACCTCGACGTCGGTCAGCGTGGTGTCCGGGCCGATCGTCGCGCCCGTGGCGACCACGGTTGCGCCCTTGAGCTGCGTGTTCGGCAGGAGCGTGACGTCGGGGGCGAGCTCGACGTCGACGTCGATCCACGTGGTGGCCGGGTCCTGGACCGTGACGCCCGCGCGCTGCCACTCCTCGACGACGCGGCGGTTCATCTCGCGGGCGAGGACGGACAGCGCCACGCGGTCGTTGACCCCCTCGACCAGCATCGGGTCGTCGGCGAGCAGGGCCCGCACGTGCAGGCCCTCGGACCGGGCGAACGCGACGACGTCGGTCAGGTAGACCTCGCCCTGCGCGTTCTTGCTGTCCAGCCCGTTCAGCCCGCGGCGCAGGGTGACGGCGTCGAACACGTAGACCGACGAGTTGATCTCCAGGATCTCGAGCTGGTCCGCGCTCGCGTCCTTGTGCTCGACGATCTCGAGCACGTCCCCCGTGTCCTTCTCGCGGACGATCCGGCCGTAGCCGGTCGCGTCGGCGACCTCGGTGGTGAGGATGGTGACGGCGTTGCCGTCCGCGTGGTGCGCGGCGAGGAGCTGGCCGAGCGTGGCGCCGTCGAGCAGCGGGACGTCGCCCGCCACGACGACGACCGGCCCCTCGATGCCCTCGCCCACGACCTCGCCGTCGGCGAGCCCCGCGGCGGCGGCCGCGGCCTGGGCCTTGGCGTCGAGCGCCGCCAGGGCGCACTGCACGGCGCGGCCTGTGCCGGGGATGTCGTCCTGGTCCACGAGGATCGCGCCGGGATCGAGCTGCGCGACGGCCTCGGCGACCAGGTCGCGCTCGTGCCGGACCACCACGGCGACCTGCGCGGGCTCGAGCTCGCGAGCCGCGGCCAGCGCGTGCCCCACCATCGGCTTGCCGCCGAGCGGGTGCAGGATCTTCGGCAGCGCTGACTTCATGCGGGTGCCCTGGCCGGCGGCAAGAACGATGACTGCTGCCGGCTGAGGTGTCTCGGTCACGAGTGCTCCGATCGGTGGGTTCGTCAGATCCGGATGGCTCCGCCCCCAGGATTCGAACCTGGACTAAAGGCACCAAAAACCTCTGTGCTGCCGATTACACCAAGGCGGACCGGGCGCGCGGGAGGCTCCGTCGTGACCCGAGGCGGGCGTGTGCCACCGTCGCACGTCCGTGAACAGTCTGCCAGGTCCCGGGGCATGCCCCATGCCGGACGGGTCGAGTCGTCAGCCACATCCGCGGCGCGGGCCGCCCGGCCGCGACACGCCCCGAACCGGCACTCGGGCACAATGAACCCCATGGCCGCCGAAAACCGACGTACCCATCGACCTCGCATGACGGCCAGCCAGCGGCGTGAGCAGCTGCTCACGGTGAGCCGCGGCCTGTTCGCCCAGAAGGGCTTCGAGGGCACGAGCGTGGAGGAGATCGCGGCCCGGGCCGAGGTCTCCAAGCCCGTCGTCTACGAGCACTTCGGCGGCAAGGAGGGCATCTACGCCGTCGTCGTGGACCGCGAGGTCCAGGCGCTGACCCACGCGCTGACCGGAGCCCTCGGCTCCGGCGGCCACCCGAAGGTGCTGCTGGAGCGGACGGCGCTGGCCCTCCTCGACTACATCGAGTCGTCCGAGGACGGGTTCCGGATCCTCGTGCGCGACTCCCCCGTCGCCCAGGCGACGGGCACGTTCTCCAGCCTGATCGGCGACGTCGCCACCCAGGTCGAGGCGATCCTGGAGCCGCAGTTCCGGGAGAACGGGCTGGACACCAAGGCCGCCCCGCTCTACGCGCAGATGCTGGTCGGGATGATCGCGCTCACGGGCCAGTACTGGCTGGACGCGCGCAGCCCCCGGAAGACCGAGGTGGCGGCGCACCTGGTGAACCTGGCCTGGAACGGCCTGCACAACATGGAGAAGAAGCCGGCGCTGACAAAGATGTCGCGCTGAGCCTCTGGCCCTCCACACACTGACGCAACGTCAATATCGGGCGGCGAATTGCCGCGGACCACTGAAATGCCCGAAGTCGTCAAGTCAGCTTGCGCGGACGCAACAATGTCTGCGCCAGCGCAAAAGAACGAACGCCCCCTGCGTTGAATACGCAGGGGGCGTTCGCTTTGGCTGGGGATGTTGCTCACGCCGCTATAGCGGCGTATTCCCTGCTCAGAGACCCAGAAGGACGCGGATCTGCGCCAGGGTGATGCCGAGGGAGTCGAGCAGGGTCGAGACGATGTCAACAACAGACATGGTGCTTTTTCCTTCCGGAAAACGGGAATCACAGGATGATCACCTGCGAGCGGAACAGTGTTCGCGTTCCATACATTAAGCACACGACACGGACTCTGCAACGGGAAATGGATATTCGGCTTTAATGCGCACCCTGTTTCACCCTGTGATATTGGGGGTGAAACTGAACCATGGTCCGCCATGAAGCGGACATATTCCTGAACGAGAGTCAGTTGGCCCTGGAGGAGCCGGCCGACGTCGCAGGGAAGTACCGACCTCGCCGGGGAGCCGAACAAGCACTGACGCTTGCCGCCGGTGTCGATCTAGGCTGCGGCGCGTGACGTCCTCCGAGCAGCTTGCGACCGTGCGCGACGACTACGACGACAAGGCCGAGGCCTACACCGCGTTCATCGGCGAGGCGTTCGCCGGCCAGCCCCTGAACCACGTCATGATCAAGGCGTTCGCCGACCTCGTCCGGCAGTTCGCCGGGCAGGCGGACGGCGGGCAGCCAGCCGGCGAGCAGGCGGCCGGCGGGCAGTCGGCCGGCGGGCAGGTGGCCGACGTCGGCTGCGGGCCCGGGCACGTCACCGGCCTTCTCCGGGAGCGGGGCGTCGACGCGTTCGGCGTCGACCTGTCGCCCCGGCTCGTGGCGGCCGCCCGCGCGGCCCACCCGGGCGTGCGGTTCGACGTCGGCGACATGGGCGACCTCGGCGCGCTCGGTGTCGCCACGGGTGGCCTGGCCGGGGTGGTGGCGAACTACTCCGTCATCCACACGCCGCCGGACGCGCTCCCGGCGACGCTCGCCGAGCTGACCCGAGTCCTGGCCCCGGGCGGGTATCTCCTGCTGGCGTTCCAGGCGCTCGACGCCACGGACGCGGCGGCCGAGCCCTTCGACCACAAGGTGTCGCCCGCCTGGCGGTACTCGCCCGACCACGTCGTCGGCCTGCTGGGCCGGAACGGCGTGACCGAGGTCGCGCGCCTGGTGATCGCGCCGGGCGAGGACCCGGCGCGGGGATTCCCGCAGGCGCACCTCCTGGGCCGCCGGACGGCCGACTGAGACACCAGCTCACCACGCGGCGAGCAGCAGCTCCTCCACCGCGTCGGCGGTGACCTGGCGCGGGTTCGGGTAGGGGTCGTCCGCCACCCGCTCGGCCACCTCGCGCAGCGCGGTGCGGGGCAGGCCGAGCGCGCCGAGCGTCGTCGGGCCGTCGTGCCGGGCCGCGAGCGCCGCGACCGCGTCCGCCGGGTCACCGTTCGCGACGCGAGTCAGGCGCGCGGCCGCGTCCGGGGCGGCGACCAGGTCGAACCGCATGACGTGCGGCAGCAGCAGGGCGTGCAGCTCGGCGTGCGGCAGGCCGTAGGTGCCGCCGAGCACGTGGGCGAGCTGGTGGTGCAGCCCCATCCGCGCCTGCGCCAAGCACGCGCCCGCCAGCCACGCCGCCTCCTGGAGGCGGGCCCGCGCGTCGACGTCGGACAGCCGGTCCAGCACCAGCGGGAGCGCGGACAGGATGCCGTCCGCGGCCTCGACGCCGTAGGCGCGCGTCGCGGCGCTCGCCCCGGTGTCCCACAGCGCCTCGACGGCGTGGGCCAGCGCGTTGAGGGCGGAGGTGAGCGTGAGCCCGTGGGGCATCGACAGCGTGAGCTCCGGGTCGTAGACGACGGTGCCGGGCGCGAGGGCGGGGTCGCGCCGCGTCGTCTTGACGCCGTGCTCGGTCTCCCCGAGCACGGGCGTGGCCTCCGAGCCGGCGTAGGTGGTGGGCACGGCGACCTGCGGCATGCCGGTCCGGATCGCGAGCGCCTTGGCGAGCCCGATCGCCGACCCGCCGCCGATCGCGACGAGCGCGTCGGCGCGCACCTCCCGGGCCACGGCGAGCGCGTCGGCGGTCACCTCGACGGGGGTGTGCTGGGCCGGGCGCCCGAAGGTCGCGGCATGCCGCTCCCCCAGGTTCGTGGCCAGGTCCTGCGCCACCTCGGCCGACGACGGCGCCGCGACCACCAGCACCCGCCGCGCCCCGAGCCGTTCGATCTCGTCCGGCACGAGGGCTCGCGCCCCGGCACCCTGCAGCACTCGTCCGGCGTAGACCTGGTGCACCCTGATGTCTGTTCCCACGATGCCTGAGCCTACGGTCGGCGCGGTGTCGCCCACCACGCTACGCACGCCACGCGTCCGGTCGAGATTCTTGATATCGAGACATCCGGTAGCCTCTCGCCATGGAGCACACAGGTCCCGCCGACGAGGTCGACCGCATCGTCGCCGCGTGGCACCACGTGCGCCCGGACCTCGAGCTCGAACCGCTGACGGTGTTCAGCCGGGTGTCCCGGCTGGCCCGGCACCTGGACCTCGCCCGCCGCACGGCGTTCGCGCGGCACAGCCTGGAGACGTGGGAGTTCGACGTGCTCTCGGCGCTGCGCCGTGCCGGCGAGCCCTATCGCCTGTCGCCGGGCACGCTCGTCACCCAGACGCTGGTCACGAGCGGCACCATGACCAACCGGATCGACCGGCTGGAGTCGCGCGGGTTCGTCCAGCGGCACCGCTCCCCGGACGACCGCCGCGGCGTGCTCGTCGAGCTCACCGACGAGGGGCTGGCTCGGGTCGACGCCGCGATGAGCGACCTGCTCGACATCGAGGCCAAGGTGCTGACCGCCCTGTCCCCGGCGGAGCGCCCGCAGCTCGCTGCGCTGCTCCGGACGGTCACCGCTCAGTTCGACGAGTAGTGATCAGCGGTCCCGGCTCACCATGATCTTCTCGCGGCCCACCTGGTCCGGCAGGAAGAAGAGGTCGTCGCCGTCGGCCACGTACAGGGGCAGCTCGCCCAGCTCGGCCGGCATGCCGTCAGCGTCGGTGACCGTCAGCTCGACGTGGTCCGCGGAGCTCTTCGAGTTGTACTTCCAGGTGCCCTCGATCTCGGCGGGTACGTCGCTGCCCGCGCCGTCGAGCAGCTCGTCCGGGACCCCGACGGCCGTGAACGTCCGGTCCTCGCCGAGCGCCACGACGGTCCCTGCGCCGTCACCCACCCAGAAGCCGACGAACTCGGGCTCTGTGTAGTCCACCTTGCCGAGATCGAACCCACATCCCGACAGCATGAGGACGCCGACGAGTGCTCCCACCGCGGGGAAGACCTGCCGCTGATTCATTCCACACCTCAGTTGTTCCAGTCGTGACCGGTCGCCCAATCTAGCGGGAAAGCCGCAATCCCTCCTGGGGGAACCGAGGTGTCGAGCAGCACATCGTGTGGTGATGCGATGGACGCCCGACGCAACCAACTGCCCCCGTCGCGCACAATGAACGCATCATGAGCAACATCCGCGCTGCGGCGGGCGGCTCCGCGCTGCTCGTCGCGGTACTCGTCTTCGCCCTGAACCTCCGCACCCCCATCACCTCTCTCCCGCCGGTGATGTCCGACGTCGCCGCCGGGCTGGGCCTCGACCAGACCCTGGCGGGCCTGCTGGTGGGCATCCCGGCGCTCTGCTTCAGCGTGGTGGCTCCCGCGGCGTCGACCCTGATCGCCAAGGTCGGGCCGTACGCGGCGGTCACGGTCGCCCTGGTCGGGGTGATCGTGGGCACGCTGGTCCGGTCGGCCGGGTCGGGCACCGTGGGCGTGGTGGCGGCCTTCGCGGGGACCGTCGTGCTGGGCTCGGCCATCACGGTGGGCAACGTGGTGGTCCCGGTGATCATCGCGCGGGACTTCCCGGCACGGACGGCGCCGGCCACCGGCCTGTACTCGTCGGTGATGAACCTGGGGTCGGTGTTCGCGACCTCGCTCACCGCGCCCCTGGCGGCCCTGCTCGGCTGGCGGGGCGCCATCGCGTCGTGGGCGATCGTGGCGGTGGTCGCACTCGTGTGGTGGAAGATCACCACCCGCCGCCTGGTCGACCGGCCCGCCGCCGTGCACGCTCCGCCCGTGGCGGAGCGGCCCGAGGAGACCTGGGCCGGTGTGCTGCGCCGTCCGATCACCTGGGTGCTGGTCGTCGCTTTCGCGGGCCAGTCCTTCTCCTACTTCGCGGTGACCGGCTGGCTGCCGGAGCTGCTGCGCGACCTGCTGGGCGTGTCGGTGACCACTGCGGGCAACGCCGCCGCGCCGTTCCAGGGGCTCGCCATCGCGGGCAGCGTGCTGGTGCCGCTCGCGCTGGCCGCCCGGGTGCCGATGCGCGGAGCCGCGGTGGTGATGGCCCTGCTCTGGGTCTCGCTGCCGGCGGGCCTGCTGCTCGCGCCGCAGTGGTGGCTGCTGTGGGTGAGCCTCGCGGGGATCGCCCAGGGCGGGAACTTCGTGGTGATCTTCACCGTGGTCGCGCAGCGGTGCCGCACCGTCGCGCAGACCCGGCGGACGGTCGCGGCCGTGCAGGCCTTCGGCTACGCCGTGGCGGCGTCCGCGCCCGCGGTGATCGGCGCGGTGCACGCGGCGTCGGGCGGCTGGACCGCGGCGCTCGTGGTGATGCTGGGGTCCACGCTGGCGCTCGGGACGGCCGAGCTGGTCGCGACCCGGCGGCGCGGCCCCGCACGGTCGTAACAGGAACTTTTCCATAGTCGTTGAAACTTGGCAGGATCATTGCCAATCTTTCCAGCATGACGACTCACCTTGAGCCCACCGCAGTGCTCCCCACCCTTCGCGAGCACCTCCTCGTCGACGGGTTCGACCTCGTCCTCGACCTCACCCGGTCGCACGGCTCCACGCTCGTCGACGCGCGGGACGGCCACGAGTGGCTCGACCTGTTCACCTTCTTCGCCTCCTCACCCCTCGGCATGAACCATCCCGCCCTGGCCGACGACCCGGCCTTCCGCGAGGAGCTCGCCGCCGCCGCGATCAACAAGCCGTCGAACTCCGACATCTACACGGTCGAGATGGCGCGGTTCGCCGACACGTTCGCGCGGGTGCTGGGCGACCCCGCCCTGCCGCACCTGTTCTTCATCGACGGCGGCGCGCTGGCCGTCGAGAACGCGCTCAAGGTCGCGTTCGACTGGAAGTCTCGCCACAACGAGGCGAACGGCCGGTCCCCGGAGCTCGGCACCCAGGTGATGCACCTGGAGCACGCGTTCCACGGCCGCTCGGGCTACACGATGTCGCTCACCAACACGGAGCCGGGCAAGGTCGCCCGCTTCCCCAAGTTCGACTGGCCGCGCATCCCGTCCCCCTACCTCGCCGAGGGCAAGGACATGGACGCCGCCGAGGCAGCGGCGCTCGGTGCCGCCCGCGCGGCGTTCGAGGCCAACCCGCACGACATCGCGGCGTTCATCATGGAGCCCATCCAGGGCGAGGGCGGCGACCACCACTTCCGCCCCTCGTTCCTGCAGGGCATGCAGGCGCTGTGCCAGGAGTTCGACGCCCTGTTCGTCATGGACGAGGTGCAGACCGGCGCCGGGATCACCGGCACCACGTGGGCGTACCAGCAGCTCGGCGTCACGCCCGACATCGTCGCGTTCGGCAAGAAGACGCAGGTCTGCGGCATCATGGCCGGCGGCCGCGTGGACGAGGTGCCGGACAACGTGTTCGCCGTCTCCTCGCGGATCAACTCCACCTGGGGCGGCAACCTGACCGACATGGTGCGCTCCCGCCGGATCCTGGAGACCTACGAGGAGGAGGGCCTGGTCGACCGCGCCCTGACCATGGGCAAGCAGCTCCAGGACGCCCTCACCGAGCTCGCCGCGCGGCACGACGGCGTGACCGACGTGCGCGGCCGCGGCCTCATGTGCGCGCTGACCCTGCCCTCGCGCGAGGTGCGCGACCGGGTGCTGGCCGCGCTCACCGAGCGGAGCGTGCTGCTGCTGGGCTGCGGCGAGCGGTCGGTCCGCTTCCGCCCGGCCCTGACGGTCACGAACGAGGCGCTGGAGGCCGGCGTCCAGGCCCTCGACGAGGCGCTCACGGCCACCCTCTGACGGGCCGGCCGCCCGCTCAGGGGCGGCCCCTTGACTGACCGGTCAGGCGCTCGGGTGCCCAGAAGACCCGGGCGCCCGGCCGGTCACTCGTCCTCGGCCGCGACGCTGTCCGCGATCCGGAGCAGCTCGGCCACCGAGGGCCCCGCGTTGGCCGTCGGCGTGCGGCCGATCGTGGCGAGCAGCAGGTAGGAGCCCACGTCGTCGGTCCACTCCACCCGGACCGGGCCGAACCCGTTGTTGTCCACGCGGGTCACGCGCGCCTCCAGGCCCGACTCCTTCAGGTCCTGCCACTCGACCGTCACGGTGTCGCCGGACAGCTTGCCGGACAGCTCCTGCGACCCCGGGTACGCCACGTAGAGGATGGCCGACGCCGGGTGGAACGCCCCGCTGCGGACCTCCTCCTCGGACCACCCGGCGCCCGGCCGGCCGGGGAACGTCTCCGCGTTCTCGGCGCCGTCGAGGGGGTAGGTGATCCAGGTGCCGAGGTGGTCCTCCGCCGTCGTGCGGCCCATCCCCGCCGAGATCTCGGCGGGGCACTCCGCCACGGCCTTCAGCACGTCGTCGGGCACCCAGTGCGGCTGGCGCAGGTCGGCGGCACAGGTGTTCGCCGTGAGCTCCGTGGCGTCCGCCGGGACTACCACGGGCTCGTCCTCCCCCGCGCCGAGCACCATGGTGACCACCACGATGATGATGGCGCCCAGCAGCGTCACGGCCCCGCCGAGCAGCCACTCGGGCCGGATCTTCGGCTCGTCGATGGTGGTGACCACGTCAGCCCCCGCACTCGATCTCGGTGACCGCGTCCCGCGAGAGCGCGATGACCTTGTTCGAGGTGACCGGGCTCCGCGCGACCCCGGGCAGCACGTAGGAGCCCCAGTCGCAGTCGTTCTCCGCGAGGTAGGCGTCCCGCGCCCCGCCCGGCGCGGCGTAGCGGATGCGGTGGTCCGGGCCCTGGCAGCTGTAGTCCGGGTCGCAGAGCGAGACGGCGAGCGCCCGCATGGTGACCCACGTGGTGGTGTCGACGCAGCCGTCGACGGGCAGCCCGTTGTACGCCTGGAACGCCCTGGTCGCGGCCTCGGACTGGCTGTCCCAGGTGCCGTCCACGGTCTCCAGCCCGGTCGCGGCCGACAGCACGTTCTGCGCCGCGACCACCTGGCCGCCGGACGTCTTGCCGCACTCGCCGACCGGGTCGTTGGACACCCAGGTCGCGCTCGAGTTGGCCGCCTGCACCACGGCGGCGACGATCAGGGCGAGAACCACGGTGCCCCCGCCCGCCTGCAGCCAGGTTCGGGTGGTGGGCATCTCCTCGCGCTCCTTCGTGTGCCCGACGGCGGAGCCGGGCGCTGGTGCTTGCTAACCCGAGCGTAACAATTCGCACTTACACGACGGAAGCGGCGCACCGGTAGAAACCGGATTGCATGCCTTTCGATGGGCTACCGGGTCGTGTGCGCGCCGCCGTTCACGTGCAGCGTCTGCCCGGTGATGTGCCGCGCGGCCGGCGAGGCGAGGAACGCGACCAGCCCGGCGACGTCGTCCGGCGTGCCGGCACGCTTGTCGTGCGTGGCCGCGACCAGCCGGCCCAGGCGCTCCTGGGTGAGCCGGCCCTTGAAGTACCCGGTGTCCTCGATGTACCCCGGCGCCACGCAGTTCGCGGTGATCCCGCGCGGCCCGACCGTCGCGGACAGGCCGGCCGTCCACGCCTGGACGGCCGCCTTGGCCACGCCGTAGGACGTGCCCGCGTACTCGGCACCGATCGAGCCGACGGTGACGACCGCGCCGCCCGCCGGCATCCGGTCGAGGACGGCGGTGGCGACCAGCACGGTGCTGATCAGGTTCGCGTCGAGATTGGCCCGCCAGCCGTCGGCCACCTGGGCGAGGCCCGCCGGCTCGCGCCCGTCGAAGTCCGTGTTGCCGCCGGCCATGGCCACCAGCACCTCGACGGGCGCGTCGAGCTGCGCCACGAGCGCCTCGACGTCGTCCGCCCGCCCGACGTCGCAGCGCACCCCGCGCGCGCCCGTCGCCGCCGCGGCCCGGTCGAGCCGCTCGGCGTCGCGGCCGGTGATCACCACCTGGCGTCCCTCCTGGACGAACCGGCGCGCCACCGCGCTCCCGATGCCACCCGATCCACCGCTGACGAGTACGAGTCCGGACATGCCGCTACCTCCTGGGGACGTGTACGTTTAGACCTAAACGTACAGGAGGCGAGCGTGACCGAGTATCCCTTCGACACCACGGCGGCCGTTTCGCCCGAGGCCATCGCCGCGGCGTGGGAACGTGAGCTGCCGGGTGTCCCGGTGGCCTCGATCGGCGTGATCACGCCGCTGTGGCGCGCCGCCAAGACCCTGGCGGACGAGCGCCGCCGGACGCTGCGCCGGATCGGGATCGACCCCGCGACGCTCGACCTGCTCAGCACCCTGCGCCGGTCCGGGGAGCCGTGGTCGCTGACCACGCGCGAGCTCGCGGCGCACACGCTCGTCACCGCCGGCGCCATCTCGCAGCGCGTCGCGCGGGCGGAGCGCGAGGGCCTGGTCGTGCGCTCGTCGTCCGACGCCGGACGGCGGGCCGTCGCCGTGACCCTGACCGACGCCGGGCACGCGCTGGTCGAACGCGCCGTGCGGGAGCTGCTCACCCACGAGGAGGCGCTGCTGGCCGGGCTGCCGGCCGAGGACCGCCTGCTGCTGTCGGGACTTCTCGCCCGGCTCACGACCGCCCTGCGGGGCCAGATCTCGGAAGAGATTTCAGATGAGTGAAAGAAAGCACCACCAGCAGGCGGACGACGGGCCGGCAGGTAGTGTCGGCGGCATGCTGCGGCCCCTGATCAGCCCGCCGCGACTGCGCCCGGGGGACACGGTCGCCGTCGTCGCCCCGTCCGGCCCCGTCCCGGCCGACCGGCTCGACGAGGGCGTCGCCCACCTGCGGTCCTGGGGCCTCGACGTGCAGGTGATGCCCCACGTGCTGGACACGCACCCGGACCACGCCTACCTCGCGGGCCACGACGAGGCGCGGGCAGCGGACTTCCAGGAGGCCTGGCTCGACCCGGACGTGCGGGCGATCGTCGCGGCGCGCGGCGGCTACGGCGCGGCGCGGATGGTCGAGCTCGTCGACTGGGACGCGCTCGCCGCCACGGACCCCAAGGTGCTCGTCGGGTACAGCGACTGCACGGTGCTGCACCGGGCGGTCGCCGCGCGGCTCGGGCTGGTGTCGCTGCACGGGCCGATGTCCGGGACCATGTCGTTCCTCAAGTCCGACGTCGCTCGCGAGCACCTGCGGCGCACGCTCTTCGAGCCGGCGGCCACGCAGGTGCTGACCGGCCCGGACGCGCACACCCTGGTGGGCGGCACGGCCCGCGGCGTCACGACCGGCGGCTGCCTCTCGCTCCTGACGACGTCCGTCGGGACCGGCCCCACGACGCCCTCGGCCGCGGGCGGCATCGTGCTGCTGGAGGACATCGAGGAGAAGGCCTACCGGATCGACTCGTTCCTCACGCACCTGCTCCGTGCGGGCTGGTTCGACGGCGCGGTGGGCATCGTGCTCGGGTCGTGGCAGGACTGCGAGCCGGTCGAGCCCGTGGTCCTGGACCTGCTCGGCCCGCTCGGCATCCCGATCCTGGGCGAGCTCGGGTTCGGCCACGGCCCCGACCCGCTCACCGTGCCGTTCGGCGTCGCCGCGGAGCTGGACGCCGACGCCGGCACGCTCACGCTGGACCACCCGGCCCTGGCGCCGCGCTGAGCTCAGTCGAGCTCGGCCGTCTGTCCCTCGAAGTACGTCTGCAGCACCACCGTCGTGCGCGTCGAGACCTTCGCCGTGCGCCGGATCTTGCCGAGCAGCTCCTCCAGCGCCCGCGGCGACGCGACCCGGGCGGTGAGCAGGTAGTTCGCGTTGCCCGCCACCGAGTAGCAGGACTCGATGCCGGCCATGCCGCGCAGCCGCTCAGGCGCGTCGTCCTCCTGGGCCTGGTCCAGGGGCGTGATCTCGATGAAGGCGGAGAGCGGCAGCCCCACCGCCTCCGGGTTCACGACCGCCCGGTACCCCGTGATGACGCCGCGCGCCTCCAGCTTGCGCACCCGCACCTGCACGGCGGACAGGGAGAGGCCCGAGATCTCGGACAGCACCGCCAGCGTGGTGCGCCCGTCCTTGCGCAGTGCGTCGACGAGCGCCCGGTCGACGCCGTCGAGCGGTGTCAGATCGTTGTCGGTCATCCCGCCACCTCCGCAGCTTCCAGCCAGGCCGCCTCGAGCTCGTCCCGTTCGCTCACCAGGTCGCGGAGCTCCGCGTCCAGCCGCGCGACGGCCTGATAGTCCGTTGCCTGCTGCGCGATGTGCTCGTGCAGCTCGGCCTCCTTCTGGGCAATCTTCGCAAGTTGCCGCTCAATCCGGGAGACCTCCTTCCTCGCGGCGCGGATGTCCCGCTGGGAGAGCTCCTCGCCGCCTCCCGTGCCGGCCGACGCCGGAGCACCCGCCGTCGCCCCGGCCGCACCCGCGCCGGACCCCGGGGCGGCCCCGGAACCGCCGCCCGAGCCGGACGCGCCCGCCGCCTTGGCCGCCGCCCGCAGCCGCAGGTACTCCTCGACTCCCCCGGGCAGGTCGCGGATGGTCCCGTCGCCGAGCAGGGCGACCTGCCGGTCGGCGACCCGCTCCAGCAGGTACCGGTCGTGCGAGACGACGATGAGCGTGCCGGGCCAGCCGTCCAGGAGGTCCTCGACGGCGGCGAGGGTGTCGGTGTCGAGGTCGTTGGTGGGCTCGTCGAGCAGCAGCACGTTGGGCTCGGAGACCAGCAGCCGCAGGAGCTGGAGCCGGCGCCGCTCGCCGCCGGAGAGGTCCCGCACCGGTGTGTACGCGCGCTCGCGCGTGAAGCCGAGCTTCTCGGTGAGCTGCGACGCGGTGAGCTCCTTGCCGTCGACGACGACCCGGCCCTTCTCCTGCTCGATCACCTCGACGGCCTTCAGGGTCCCGAGCTCGTCGAGCTCGGCGACGTCCTGCGAGAGCTCCCGCACGTGGATGGTCTTGCCGCGCTTGACACGGCCGGAGTCGGGCTCGCGCCGGCCCGCCAGAAGTGCGAGCAGCGTCGTCTTGCCGGCGCCGTTGACGCCCACGATGCCGTACCGGTCGCCCGGTCCGAGGCGCCAGGTCACGTCGTCGAACAGGACCTTGCCCGGCACGGCGACCGACACGGACTCGAGGTCCAGCACGTCCTTGCCGAGCCGCCGCGTCGCCATGCGCGTCAGCTCCATCGAGTCGCGCGGCGGCGGCTCGTCGTCGATCAGGGCGGACGCGGCGTCGAGCCGGAACTTCGGCTTGGACGTGCGGGCCGGCGCCCCGCGGCGCAGCCACGCGAGCTCCTTGCGCAGCAGGTTGTCCCGCTTCTCGGCGGCCGTCGCGGCCTGCCGGGCCCGCTCCGCCCGCGCCAGGATGTAGGCCGCGTACCCGCCCTCGTACCCGTCGACGGCGCCGGTCCCGTCGCCCCGCACCTCCCACATGCGGGAGCAGACCTCGTCGAGGAACCAGCGGTCGTGCGTCACGACCACGAGCGCGCCCGTCGTGCCCGGGCGGCCGTAGCGCTCGCGCAGGTGGGCGGCGAGCCAGGCCACGCCCTCGACGTCGAGGTGGTTGGTGGGCTCGTCGAGCAGCAGCACGTCCGGGTCCTGGACGAGCAGGGCCGCGAGCGCGACCCGGCGACGCTGGCCGCCCGAGAGCTTCGCGACCGGGGCGTCCCAGGCGAGGTCGGCGATCAGGCCGTCGTGCACCTCGCGGACGCGGGCGTCCGAGGCCCAGACGTGCGTCTCGGCGTCGCCGTGCACGAGGTCGAGCACGGTGGCGTCCTCGGGCAGCTCGTCGCGCTGGTCCAGCAGGCCCAGGGTGGAGCCGCCCACCCGGGTGACGCGGCCGCCGTCGGGCAGCGTGGCGCCCGCGAAGATGCGCAGCAGGGTGGACTTGCCCGCGCCGTTGGGGCCCACGATGCCGACGCGGTCGCCGTCGTCGAGCCCCAGCGAGACGTCCGCCAGAAGGGTCCGGGTGCCGATGGTCAGCGCGATGCCGTCTGCGCCGAGAAGATGTGCCACCTACCAAGGGTAGTCGCGCGCTACGCTCACCCCGGCCGACGGAGACCGCGCAGGAAAGACTTCGCCGCCGGCACAGCAGAACACGACGCCGAGGAGCACAACGTGGCCCAGTTCGACATGCCGCTGCCCGAACTCGAGAAGTACACCCCGGAGGTCGACGAGCCCGCCGACTTCGACGAGTTCTGGTCGACCACCCTGGCGGAGGCCCGCACCTTCGACGACGCTCCGCAGGTGGAGCGCATCGACGTGGGGCTCACCGAGATCCTGGTCGACGACGTCACGTTCGCCGGTTTCGGCGGGCACCCGGTCAAGGCATGGCTGACGCGCCCCGCGCACGCGCCCGGCGACCTGCCCGTCGTGGTCGAGTACCAGGGCTACGGGGGCGGGCGGGGCCTGCCGCACGAGCGCATTCACTGGGCCGCCGCGGGCTACGCGCACCTCATGATGGACACGCGCGGCCAGGGTTCTGGCTGGGGCGCGGGCGGGGACACGCCGGACCCGGTGGGCTCGGGCCCCGCGTCGCCCGGGTTCATGACGCGCGGCGTGCGCGACCCGCGCGACCACTACTACCGGCGCGTGTTCACCGACGGCGCCCGCGCCGTGGACGCGGTGCGCGCGATCCCGGGCCTGGACCCGGCCCGGGTGGCGCTGAGCGGCGGCAGCCAGGGCGGCGGCATCACCATCGCGGTCGCCGGCCTCGTGCCCGACGTCGTGGCCGCCATGCCGGACGTGCCGTTCCTGAGCCACTACCGCCGCGCGGTGTCGATCACGGACAACGCGCCGTACAGCGAGATCACGAAGTATCTCTCCGTGCACCGCGACCCGGCGGTCGAGGAGCAGGTCTGGCGCACCTTCTCCTACCTGGACGGGGTGTCGTTCGCCCGGCGCGCCCGCGCGGCGACCCTGTTCTCGGTGGCGCTCATGGACGCCACGTGCCCGCCGTCCACCGTGTACGCGGCGTACAACGGGTGGCGCCCGGGCGGGGCCGGCGCGGCGAGCAAGGAGATCGACGTGTACCCGTACAACAACCACGAGGGCGGGGGCGACTACCGCTTCCCGCGCAAGCTCGCATGGCTGAACAAGATCATCTGACGGCCGGGGGCCGTGGACCGGCGACCGGACTGTCGGACACGGGCGGTACGCTCCGAGCGCACGCCCAAGACCCGGAGGTACCGCCCGTGCCCGAGTACGACCTGCCGCTCGTCACGGTGGCACCGGCTGCTCCGCCCGCCACCGACGAGCCCACGGACTTCGACGCGTTCTGGGCGGCGAACCTCGCCGCCCACCGGGACATCGAGGTCGCGCCGGACCTGACCACGACGTTCGCCCACTCCCAAGACCTCAACGCGGAGACCGTGACGTTCGCCGGTTTCGAGGGCCGACCGGTGACGGGCTGGCTCGTCATGCCGGTCGGCGCCGCCGCGACGCTGCCCGGCCTGGTCGAGCTGCGGCCGGCCGGCAGGGCCGCGGCGCGCGACCTGGAGTGGCTCGCGTCCGGCGGGTTCGCCCACCTGGTCGTCGAGATACCGCAGGACGACCTGGACGACCCGTACAACCGCGGCGTCTTCACCGACGCGTTCCGGGCGGTGCAGGCCCTGCGCACGCTGGAGAGCGTGGACCCGTCGCGCATCGCGGTGCTCGGCACGGGCCCGGTGGCGGCCGCGGCCGTCGCCGCGGCCGGCCTGCTGCCCGACCTCGCGTGCGCCCTGGTCGAGGGTGACATCCCGGCGGCGCACAAGGACTCCCTGGTCGCGTTCGCCCGCCGGGCGAGCACCCCGCTGCAGCTCACGCAGGGCGCGGGCGCCCAGGTGCTGCTGGAGGAGTGGGGCCGCAACGCCGCCCTGGCGCTCAGCGCGATGACGGGCACCGTGGAGCGGGTGGTCGAGTGCGTGCTGACCGCCGAGAGCAACCTGCCGACGCGGCGCACCCGCTGGATCACGCGGCACACGCACCTGACGAACGTCTTCGTGCCGCAGGTCGCGTACTGACCCGGTGCGCGCCGGCCCGGTGCGCGCTCAGGCGCGCATCGGGGTCACGACCTGGGTCCCGGGAGCGGGTCCGGTAGCGCACCAGACCGCGTCGACGACGTCGGACGCCGTCCACGCCGCGCCCAGCGCCAGCGCGTGCTGCCGGGACCGGCCGAGCGCCGCGACCGTGGGACCGGACCCGGACACGAGGACGCCCAGCGCCCCGGACTCCGTGGCGACCTCCAGCACGTCGGCGAGCTCGGGCCGCAGGTCGAGGGCAGGACCCTCCAGGTCGTTGTGCAGCGCCTTGCCCAGGGCCACCGCGTCGCCGGCGCGCAGCGCGTGCATGATCGCGGTGTCGTCGGCGGGGGCCACGCGCGGCGTCGACGGCCCGGCGAGCTCGTCGAACCGGCGGAACACGCTGGGCGTCGAGAGACCCTCCCGCTGCGTCGCGAAGCACCAGTGGAACTCGCCGCGGGTCATCGCGGGCGTGAGCAGGTCGCCCCGCCCCGTGCCGACGGCGGTGTGCCCCAGCAGCGAGAAGGGCACGTCGGCGCCGAGCTCGGCGGCCAGCTCCACCAGGTCCGGGCGGGGGATGCCTGCCTCCCAGAGGGCGTCGCAGGCCACGAGCGCGGCGGCGGCGTCGGCCGAGCCGCCGGCCATGCCGCCGGCGACCGGCACGCCCTTGGTGATGTGCAGCTGGACGTCGTCGGGCAGGCCCGTACGCTCGGCCAGCAGCGCGGCGGCGCGCCAGGCGAGGTTGGTCTCGTCGGTCGGGACGGCGTCGGCCTGCGGGCCGGAGACCGTCAGCGAGATGCCGGCGCCGGGTGCCGCCTGGGTCGCCGTCACCTCCTCGTACAGGGAGACGGCCTGGAAGATCGTCGCGAGCGGGTGGTAGCCGTCGTCGCCGACGGGACCCACGCGCAGCCCGAGGTTGACCTTGCCGGGCGCGCGGACGCGGACCGACGGCGGCGGGGCCGCTGAAAGACGCGGGATCACTCGTCCCCCTCCTGCTCTGCGGTACCGGACGCGGGGGTCGCCCCGGCAGCCTCGGTGTCCGGGAGCTGCTCCGCGATGCGCGCGAACTGCTCGACGACGAGCGTCTCACCCCGGGCGCCCGGGTCCACGCCGGCGGCCCGGAGCGCCGCCTCGGCGGCGGCGCCGGAGCCGAACACCCCGGACAGGGCGGCGCGCAGCGTCTTGCGGCGCTGCGCGAACGCGGCGTCAACGACGGCGAAGACCTGCTCGCGCGAGGCCGTGGTCGACGGCGGGTCCCGGCGCTCGAGGTACACGAGGGCGGAGTCGACGTTGGGCGCGGGCCAGAAGACGTTGCGCCCGATGGTCCCGGCGCGGCGGGCCGACGCGTACCACGCGGCCTTCACCGACGGGATGCCGTAGATCTTGGAGCCAGGGACGGCGGCGATCCGGTCGGCCACCTCGGCCTGCACCATCACGAGCACGCGTTCGAGCGAGGCGAACCGCTGCAGCATGGTGAGCAGCACCGGGACGGCCACGTTGTACGGGAGGTTTGCGACGAGCGCCGTCGGCGGCTCACCGGGCAGCGCGGTGACGTCCAGCGCGTCGGAGAGCACCACCTCGAAGTCGGCGCCCGGGACCCGGGTCCGCACGGTGTCGGCAATCTGCCCGGCCAGGACCGGGTCGATCTCGATCGCGACCACGGAGGCGCCGGCCTCCACGAGGCCCAGCGTCAGGGAGCCCAGCCCGGGCCCGACCTCGACCACCCGCTCGCCGGGCCGGAGCCCCGCGGTGCGCACGATCTTGCGGACGGTGCCGCCGTCGTGCAGGAAGTTCTGGCCGAGCGTCTTGGTGGGCCGGACGCCCAAGCGCCCTGCCAGGTCGCGGATCTCCGCGGGACCGAGCAGGGCGCTTGAGGTGTCGTTCATGCAGGTGAGCCTAACTGGATCAGTACCAACCCACCGACTCCGAGTGGCCCCACGCACCGCACGGCGTGCCGTAGCGGTCCGCGATGTAGCCGAGGCCCCACTTGATCTGGGTGGCCGGGTTGGTGGCCCAGTCCGAGCCCGCCGAGCCCATCTTGGAGCCCGGCAGCGCCTGCGGGATGCCGTAGGCGCCCGACGACGGGTTGGCCGCCTGGTAGTTCCAGCCGGACTCGCGCTCCCAGAGGGACTCGAGGCAGGTCCACTCCGAGCCGGTCCAGCCGCGGGCGGCGGCCAGCTGCTGGCCGATCTCCTTGACGGAGCCGGACGGCGCGGGGGTACTGCTCCCGGTGCTGGTCTCCTCGACGGTGGCCTTCTTCTCCACCGGGCGCTCCTTGGTGCCCTCGACGATCACGCCGGTGACCGGCTTCGTGGTCACCTTGTTCGAGAGCTCCTTGCGGGCCACGACCTCGCCGTCGACCGTACGGAGCTGGACGATGCGCGTGCGCACGCCGTCCTTGCCCGCGGTGCGGACGTGGTCGCCCTCGTCCTCGTAGCGGTTCTTGTCCTGGACCGTCTTCACCTCGTGGTCCACGTCGAACTTCTGCGTGACCTTCTTGGTCTCGACGCGCTGCACCTGGACGGCGACGTCGGCGCCGGCCTTCGTGGCGGCCTTGGCGGACTTCGCGTCGATCGCCTTGTCCTCGGCCAGCGTGGCCACGGGGACGATGTTCACGAGGTCGTCCTTGTCGAGCTCGACCTTCAGGCCGTTGAGCACGCTGTCGACGCCGTCGGCGTGGTCCTCGACCACGCGGGTCCTGCCGTCCGCCACGACGGCGACGGGGCCGTCGTCGTTCAGGCGGAGCGGGAGCGAGGCGCGGTCGCCGGAGCGGGACGCCACCAGGGAGACGTCGCCGCCGCGCTCGGCGAGGGTCGTCAAGGCCTCGCCGGCGTCGGTCACGGTGACCCAGACGTCGCGCTCGTCGCCGCCGTCGGACATGGTGACCTGGCGGGCGTAGCGGACGACCACCTGGTCGCCGTCGGAGAGCTTCGCGTCGGTGCCGGGGGCGACGACGTCGCGCTCGCCCAGACGGACGCCCTGCGACTCGAGCATGCCCTGCACGGAACCGGAGTAGGTGGTGATGGTCTTGGTGGTGCCGTCGACGTCGAGCGTGACGGTCTTGCGCGCCTCCGCGAAGGCGACGGAGCCGGAGGCGGCGATCGCCACGGCTGCGAGGCCGGCGACCAGGGGCCAGCGACGGCGACGCTTCGAGAGGGTCGTCTGAGGGTTCGGGGCCTCGGACTCTGAGTTGATGCTGGGGATGGAGCCAGAACTCTGCTGCTCAGAACGGGGGTTCACTCGTGTCCAGTCGTCGGACGTCCCGGGCACGGGCGGCGAGCCAGGGGCCGCCCGCTCGCGCGAGCGTCCCCACCACGATTCGGCCTGGGGGCCTAACGACTCTTGCGAGCCGTCGCGGTCTCGACCGGCCGATCCGGCGGTCTCGCACTGATCACGAGGTTCCGTTCTCAGTGCTGCCCTGCCACCGTTCGGGCGCTGTGGCCTACACCACTTCGCGCCCTCCCGCCAGCGAGGACAACCGAACGTAACTGATCCGTTATCGTCCGGCCAAGTTTCTCGGTGCTATCGGGCTGTGTTGTCGGTCACTCGTCTAGGACAACCGTCCAACTCACTCCCCGTGTCAGACGCACAGGCCACTCGGGTGACCTGTACGTCTGACACGTGGGGAGGAGGTCAGAGCAGGCCGAGCTTCGCGGCACAGCCAGGCCACTGTCCCCAGCCGGACTGCGCCTGGAGCTTCTGGGCCCGCATGGTCTGCTCGGCGGCCGAGGCGTCCGACGGGAGGCCGGAACCACCCATCGCCACCCAGGTCTGCTGCGAGAACTGGTAGAGGCCGTAGTAGCCGTTGCCCGTGTTGGTGGCGGGGTTGCCGCCTGACTCGCACTGCGCGAGCTGGGCCCAGACACCGCCGGTCGCGACCACGGGGGCCTTCGGCTCGGGCGCGGCCTTCTGGGCCGGCTCCTTCGCGACAGGCTGTGGCTCGGGTTCCGGTGCCGGTTCGGGCTTCGGCGCCGGCCGGTCCTTGGTGCCGTACACGGTCACCTGGTCGACGGGCTTGCGCACGACCTCCGAGGAGCGCTTGTCCCGCTTGACGACCTCGCCGTCCACGGTCGTGACGTCCCACTTCGTGACGCGCTTGCCCACGACGCCCTCGGTCGCCACGTACGGGTCGAGGTCCTCGTACCGGTCCGGGTCCGCGGTCCGCACCTTGTCGAAGGACAGCCGGGTCACGGTCTTCTGGACCGAGCTCCGGACCTGCTCGACGACGACGGACAGCGTCGCGACGCTCGGGTCGGCCGACGCGTCGTCCGACCTCTCGACGTGGACCCGGTCGTCCGCGTCGACCGTGACGTCGTGCTCGGCGAGCAGGTCGTCGAGCTGCGCGGCGCCGTCGGCCACCCGCTGGGTCTTGCCGCCGACGACCAGGTTGATCGGGCTGTCGGCGTCGAGCCGCAACGGGAGGGTCACGCGACCGCCGGAGCGGGACGGGACCAGCGCGACGTCGCCGGCCCGCTCGGAGAGCGTGGCGAGCGCCTCGTCGGCGTCGAGCGCGGTGACCCACGTCGTGCGCCGCTCGCCGTCGGCCTGGAGGGTGACCTCGTGGCCGTAGCGGACCACGACGGTGCCGCCGTCCCGGAGGGTGCCTCCGGGCGTCACCGCGTCGCGGTCGGTGACGTCGACGCCCTCGTCGGCCAGGAGGCCGGCGACGTCGCCCTGGAAGGTCTCGACGGTCGTGACCTTGCCGTCCACGTCCAGCGTGACGGTCTTGTGGGCCGATCCGTAGGCGGTGATGCCGCCGGCGCCGGCGACCGCGATGGCCGCGGCCCCCGCGAGGAGGGCGGCTCTGCGGTGGCGCTTACGGGGCGGGGCCGGGTCGGGGGAGCCCGGCGGGGTGAGGGGGTGAACCGTTGACAGCGGTTCGAAGATCTCGGTGATGCCGGCGGTGGCGCCGGTCTCAGGGGTGGGGGGCAGTTCGTTGGGGATGCCCTGAGCTGGGTGGGGAGATGACACGCGGGTCCAGTCCTCGCGCGGTCCGGGCACGGGGGCCGGGACGGTGCGAGTCGCACGCACCTCCCGCGCGGGGGCGCGGGCCCGACCGGCCGATCCGGCGGTCCCAGAGACCGTAACCCTGCCGTTATCAAATGCAAGCCTATCCGCGAAATACACATTCGAAACGTCGGGATAGATCCTTAAATATCCCAAATCTTCCAGGGTGAAAAACGGCCTGCTCAGTACCAGCCGATCTCCACCGAGTGCGCCCACGCACCGCACGGCGTGCCGTAACGACCCGAGATGTAGCCCAGCCCCCACTCGATCTGGGTGGCCGGGTTGGTGAGCCAGTCGCTGCCGACCGTGGCCATCTTGGAGCCCGGGTTCGCCTGGGCGATGCCGTACGCCTGGCTGCTCGGGTTGTCGGCGTTCCAGCGCCAGCCGCTCTCCTTCTGCCAGAGCTGGTCCAGGCAGGAGAACTCGTCGGCGCCCCAGCCGCGCTCGGCGGCCATCGCCTGGCCCAGGGCCCGCGCGGAGCCCGGGTCCACGGGCGCGGTGGCCACGTCCATGGTCCCCACCACGAGCACCTCGTTCACGGGCTCGCGGGTGACCTTGCGGTCCACCACGGTGCGCTCGACGACGGCGCCGCCCACCGTCTTGACCTCGTACGTCACCGTCGCCTCACCGGCGACGCCGGCGGTGCGGATCGACTCGTAGCCCTCGGGGAGGCTCGGGTCCTCGACGGTCTCGGTCTCGAACGGCACCACCTCGGTCACCGTGCGCGACGACGACGCGTCGCGGCTGACCATGATGATCATCCCGTCCACGGCGGCGGCGTCGAGCGGCACGGACGTGACGTCGCCGTCGGCCAGCGCGATCCCGGCCTCGTCGAACACGGAGCGCACCGTGGACCGGGTGGTGCTGAACTCCAGCACCGAGCCGTCCACGGCGATGTTGACCTTCTTGACCGTGGAGAACCGGACTGGGTCGCGGTCGAGCCGCGTGGTCCGGGAGGCCGTGGCGAGGGCGCCGTCACCGCGCGGCCCGAGAGCCGCGAGCAGCTCGCCGACCGTGCCCGCGGTGGTGCGCAGCGTGATCATCTGGCCGTCGAGCTCGACGGTGACGTTCCGGCTGGTGCGGACCACCACGGTGTTGCCGGAGCCGACGCCGGACGTCGCGGACGGCTGCACCACGTCGTCGGGCTCCAGCTCGATGTGCTGCGACGCCAGCGCCTCGGCGACCGTGTCGCCGTAGACCCCGAGCGTGCGGACGTCACCGTTGTAGTCGATCGTCAGGGTCGTCGCGTTGGCCGTGTACATGCCGGCGACGCCGGCGAGCACGCCGACGACGGCACCACGAACCAACCAGCGGGCCGGTCTGCTCGCGAGCCACGGCCGTGCGTACCTCACCACGAGCACCAGACCGTAACGGAACAAACCTCGCAGCAAAAGGCGTGGGGATATGAAATCAAATGCCGCTTTCTTCGGCCCAATGCGCCGTTCTTACCAGGTGCCGTAGACGCGCTCCGAGTTGGCACCGATGTCAGCGCACAGCACCCCGAGGTCTTCTCCCAGGTGGGCCGCCATGCCGCGCGCCGTGTGGGCCGCCGCGAAGGGGGCGTTCGGCTGCCCCCGGAACGGGTGCGGCGTGAGGTACGGGGCGTCGGTCTCCAGGAGGATCAGCTCACGCGGCGCCACGGCCAGGGCCGCGCGCAGGTGGTCGTTGGCCTTGAACGTGACCGGTCCGGCGAACGACAGGTACCAGCCGTGCTCGGCGCAGACGCGGGCCATCTCGGCGTCGCCGCTGTAGCAGTGGAAGACGGTGCGCTCGGGCGCGCCGTCGGCCAGCAGGACCTCGATGACCTGGGCGTGCGCGTCGCGGTCGTGGATCTGCAGGGCCAGGCCCAGCTCCTTGGCCAGCGCGATGTGCGCGCGGAAGGCGTCCCGCTGGGCCTGCTCTCCGCGCGTGCCCGTGCGGAACAGGTCCATGCCCGTCTCGCCGATCGCGCGGATGCGGTCGTTGCCCTTGGCCAGGTCGGCGATCTCGGCGACGGCGTCGTCCAGCCCCACGGCGTGCCGCTCCTCGGGCTCGGGTGTGAGCCCGTCGGGCCCCACCTCGAGCACCCCGGCGTGCAGCGTCGCCTCGTTCGGATGGATCGCCACGGCCCCCACCACCCGCGCCCCCCGTTGAGTGCTGGGTATCTGTTGCGATTCCGGGGTCTCGGCCAGCAGATACCCAGCACTCAACGAGGTGAGGAGGGCGTCCGTCCAGCGGGCCGACGGCAGGTCGCAGCCGACCTGGACCACCCGGTCGACGCGCGCGGCCGCGGCTCGCGCCAGGTGGTCCGCGACGGACGGCGGCCAGGGGCCCTGCTCCCCGTCCGGCGCGACGTCGGGCAGCACCGCCGCGATGTGGTCGAGGTGGGTGTGGTTGTCGACGACCGGGACGGGCAGCGGCTCGGGGTCGGCCGGGAACCCGCGCTCGCGTGTGCGCTTCGCCATCGCCGGGCTCAGGCCGCCGTGTCGTCGAGGCGCGGGAACAGGGCCGCGCCCTTGGTCACGGTGGTGCCCGCCGGGAGCGCCCCGAACGTCGCCGCGCCGCCGAGCGGCTGGGCGTCGAGCGCCCCGAGCGAGGCCTCCGCGCCGAGCAGCTCCCAGAGCCCGGCCGCCGCCTTCGGCGTGATCGGGTTGAGCAGCACCGCGAGCGACCGCAGCGCCTCCGTCGCGGTGACGAGCGACGTCGCGAGGCGGCCGCCGTCCACCCCCGCGCCGGCCTCGTCGGTCTCGCCCGGCTCCTTGGCGAGCTTCCAGGGCTGCGTGTCGGCGAGGTATCCGTTCGTGGCGTCCACGAGCGTCCAGACGGCGGAGACCGCGTCGTGGATGGCCAGCCGGTCGATCGCCGCCTCGGCGTCGGCCACCGCCTGGGCCGCGACCCGGGCGAGGGCCGCCTCGGCGTCGGTGGGTTCCCCCGGGGTGGGCAGCGAACCGCCGAAGTACTTGCCGATCATCGCGGCGGTCCGGGACGCGAGGTTGCCGAACCCGTTGGCGAGCTCGCCGTTGTAGCGCGCGGTCATGTCCTCCCAGGAGAACGAGCCGTCGCCGCCGAACGCGATGGTCCGCATGAAGTAGTAGCGGAACGCGTCCGAGCCGAAGGTGTCGATGATGTCCGACGGCGCGATGCCGGTGAGCTTGGACTTGCTCATCTTCTCGCCGCCCACCAGGAGCCAGCCGTGCGCGAACACGGTCTTCGGCAGGGGCAGGCCGGCGGCCATGAGCATCGCCGGCCAGATCACCGCGTGGAACCGCAGGATGTCCTTGCCCACGAGGTGCACGTCGGCCGGCCAGGTCCGGGCGAACTGCTCCTTGCGCTCCGGGTCGTCGCTGTCGAGGCCCACGGCCGTGGCGTAGTTGAGGAGCGCGTCGAACCAGACGTAGAGCACGTGGGAGGAGTCCCACGGGATCGGCACGCCCCAGTCGAACGTCGAGCGCGAGATCGAGAGGTCCTGCAGCCCCTGCCTGACGAAGCTCACGACCTCGTTGCGGGCCGACGCCGGCTGCACGAACTCGGGGTGCTCCTCGTAGAGGGCGAGCAGCCGGTCGGCGTACTCGCTCATCCTGAAGAAGTAGTTCTGCTCGGAGAGCATCTCGACGGGCGTGCCGTGGATGGCGCACACCTTCTGCCCCTCGTAGTCCCCCGTGCCGTCGAGGAGCTCGCCCGGCAGCTTGTACTCCTCGCAGCTCACGCAGTACGGCCCCTCGTACGAGCCCTCGTAGATCCCGCCCTTGTCGTACAGGTCCTGGAGGAAGGCCCGGACGGCCTTCTCGTGCCGCTCCTCGGTGGTCCGGATGAAGTCGTCGTTGCGCACGTCGAGGGTCTGCAGCACCGGCTTCCAGGCCGTCTCGACCAGCCGGTCCGCCCAGTCCTGGGGGCTGACGCCGTGGGCCTCGGCGGTGCGCAGCACCTTCTCGCCGTGCTCGTCGGTGCCGGTGAGGAACCAGACGTTCTCCTGCCGCTGGCGGTGCCAGCGCGTCACGACATCGGCGGCGACCGTCGTGTACGCGTGCCCGATGTGCGGGGCATCGTTCACGTAGTAGATCGGCGTCGTGAGGTAGAAGGTCTTCTCGGCTTCCGGCATGGGTCCATCGTAGGTGTGCGGTCCAGCCCGATTGCTGCGCCCGATCGCCGCGCCCGGGGCGCTGCGGCGGCGCCGAGGGGACGCCACGACGGCGCGCTCAGCGGACGACGGCGGGGTCGATCTCGTCGGCCCAGTCGAGGAAGTGCTCGACGATCTCCTTCCGCCAGTCCTCGCCCACCTCGTACGCCTCGAACGACTCCGGGCTCTTGCCCCGGACCGAACGGAACCGATCTGCCAGCATCGCCCGGTCGAACGGCAGCGACTCCTGCTCGTCGCCGATCGCCAGGACCTCGTCACGAGCGAAGCGCCCGGAACCCACCACCGCGTCGATGTCGATGAAGTCACGCGTCTCGCCCCGGGACCACAGGGCGCTCATCTTCCCGGCGACGGCGTCGCGGACGTCGAGCACGGGCCCGACGGCCAGCTGCGAAGGCTGGAACGCGCGGTAGTTCGCGCCGAGCTGGACGTCGCTCGACTCGCCCGTGACCGGATCGGTGACGTTGACGTCGGCGAACGTCCGCCCGATCAGGTTGTCGCGCACGTCCAGGCCGGCGGCCAGGAACGCCGCCCGGAGCTTTGCCACCGAGACCACGAAGACGTCGGGCTCGAAAACGTTCGTGAACAGGTCCACGTCGTTGGACGGCCGGTCGCCGATGCCGTTCGCGGAGATCGCGTAGCCGCCCGCCAGCGCGAAGCCATAACTCTCCAACGCCTCCAGGCCGATCGTGGCGAGGCGCTCGTGAAAGGGGAGCATCAGGCGGCTCCAGCGACCTTCGAACGGGCCGCCAGCTCCGGGAACCTCGACTCCCAGACCGCACGGCACCGGCCGGGGAGATTCAGGGACGGCCAGAGGCGCAGCAGCTCGGACCGGTTCAGGACGGCTCGGTGGTCCGGCACGAAACCGTCGCGGACGGTCGCGCTGTACAGCTCGAGCTTCCGCGCTCTCCGGCCGAGGTCGTACGTCGGGTCCAGGCTCGTGTCGATGTGCGGCCCCACGGTGACGATCCCCGTGCTCGGCCCTCGCAGCTCCTCCAGGGACTCCGGGGTGACGTACGGGATGTGGTCGGCGTAGACGTAGCCGCGCGGCACCGTCCGGTACGCGCCAGGTTCTGCGGACATCCTGTTCACCCCTCTCGATCGGCAGTGGTTCGAGCCTACGACGAGGCCTCTTCCGGGCAGCCAGGATATCCACAGCCCTAGACGTCTGCCAGTGGACAGCGCCGATGGACAGGCCGGTGGGCAGCGCCGGCGGCTACCCCGCCGGAGTCAGCGTGACCCGCAGCAGCCGGTCGTCGACGAGCCGGCCGTCCTCCGTCGCCGGCTCGCCCCGGCCGTCCGTGTTGCCGGTCAGCACGAACAGCTCGCCGTCGTCCCCGGCCTGGACCGCGCGCAGCCGCCCGTACTCCCCCGCCAGCAGCTCCTGCGGCTCCCCGAAGCCCGGGCTCGTGCCGTCGGCGACGTCCTGCGCGGTGCCGAGCAGCGGCACGCGCCAGAGCCGCTCCCCGCGCAGCGCCGCCAGGTACACGGCCTCGTCGGTGACGGCGATGCCCGACGGCGAGGCCTCCGACGTCGGCCACCAGGCGACCGGGTCGACGAACCCGGCCCGCTCCCCCGGACCCTCGACGTCGGGCCAGCCGTAGTTGCCGCCCGCCTCGATCACGTTCAGCTCGTCCAGCTCGTCCTGCCCGAACTCGCTCGCGAACATCCGGCCGCTCGCGTCCCAGCCCAGGCCCTGCACGTTGCGGTGCCCCAGGGACCACACGGGCGAGCCGGGGTCCGGGTTGCCGGGCGCGGGTTCGCCGTCGGTCGTGACGCGCAGGATCTTGCCGCCCAGCGACTCCGGGTCCTGCGCGTTCGCGGGGTTGCCGGCGTCGCCCGTCGCGACGTACAGGTACCCGTCCGGGCCCAGCGCGATCCGGCCGCCGTTGTGGTTGGACGCGCTCGGGATGCCGTCGAGGATCGTGGTGACGTCGCCCAGCGTCATCCCGTCGAGGTCGAGCTCGGCGCGCAGCACCGCGTTGTCCTCCGCGCCGGTGCGGTACAGGAAGACCGTGAAGGTCGGCCCGGTGTCCTCCGGGTCGACGGCGACGCCAAGCAGGCCGCCCTCACCGGCCGGCATCGTCTGGTCGGCCAGCTCCTGGGCGCCGCCGGACGCGTCGAGCGGTTCGACGTCGCCGCTGGGGTGCACCACGGCGAGCGCCGCGTCGTCCCGCATCGTCACGAGGAACCGCCCGCCGGGCAGCGGGGCGATGCCCCACGGGACGGGGAGCTCCTGCGCCATCACCTCGGCCTCGGCGGTCACCTCGCCGTCCCAGGGATCCGTCCCCTCGGCGTCCGACGGCGCCGTCGTGCCCGACGACGCGGACGGGCTCGGCGAGGCGGACGGGCTCGGCGACACGACCCCGGGCTCGGCCGACCCGCTGCACCCACTCACCCCCGCGACCAGCACGAACGCAGGCAGAACCCAGGTCAGCAGGTGCCGGCGCACCCCGGCGTCAGTATCCACTCCCCCATCCAAGCACCGCACGAGGCAGCGTGGTCGGTGGTACGTCAGCTGATCGCCATTCCGGGGTGCCGGTCATGTGACGAACGACCGATCGCCGCGGGCTACCTCGGCAACCGGCGGAGTGGAAGAGTGAGATGCATGAGCCTTGCCGAGTCCTCGCCCGAGCTGCGGGCCCTCATCGTCGTCGACGTGCAGCCCACGTTCTGCGAGGGGGGTGAGCTCGCCACGGAGGGCGCGAACGAGATCGCGCACCGTGTCGCCGCCTACGCCGCCGCCCACCGGGACCGGTACAAGACCGTGGTGACCACCCAGGACTGGCACATCGACCCGGGCGAGCACTTCAGCGACACCCCGGACTTCGTCGACTCGTGGCCGCCGCACGGCGTCGCCGGCTCGCCGAACGCCGAGCTCCATCCCGCGCTGGCCGACCTCGTCCCGGACGCCAGGCTGCTCAAGGGCCAGTACTCGCACGGGTACTCCGGCTTCGACGGCGCGGACGAGCACGGCCGCAGCCTCGCCACCGTGCTGTCGGAGGCGGGGGTCACCGCCGTCGACGTCGTGGGCCTCGTGCAGTCGCACTGCGTGAAGCACACCGCGCTCGACGCTCGCCGTGCGGGCCTGCACGCCCGGGTGCTGACCGACCTGACGATCCCGGTCTCGCCGGAGCAGGGCGTGGCCGCCGAGAAGGAGCTGACGGCCGCGGGCGTGGATCTCCGCGACTCCTCGGCCCTCTAGCCCCGGCCCTCTGCCGCCCGGGCTAGATCCAGCTCGGGAGCAGCATGAGCCGCTGCCAGTACTCGTACGGCACCGCCATCGCCGTCCAGATCGGGTAGTAGAGCACGCTCACGCCCACGATCAGCACCACGAGCACCGCGGCCAGCCAGCACACGATCCGCCGGTCCGCGCTCCGGCGCGGCGTCCGTTCCAGCCCGACGGCCAGCACGTACACGAGCGTCAGGATCACGAACGGCGTGAACACGATCGAGTAGAACGTGAAGATGGTGCGGTCCGCGAGCGGCCACGAGTACAGGAACCACGGCAGCCAGCCGGCCGCGATGCCCACGAGGGCCGCGGTGCCGCGCCAGTCCCGGAACTTGATCACGAGCACCAGGACCACGGGGATCGCGAGCGCGCCCAGCCACCACAGCAGCGGGTTGCCGAGCGACGTGACGGCGGTGGCGCAGTCGCCCACGGAGTCCGCCGGGCACGGGCCCTGGCCCGGGGCGAACTTCTCCCAGAAGAACGACGTCGGCCGCCACTGCACGATCCAGCCCAGCGGGTGCGACGCGTAGTTGTGGTCCGAGTCCAGGTTGGTGTGGAAGTCCCACATCATGTGGTGGTACTCCCACAGCGACCGGCCGGCCTCCCAGGCGCCCTGCGCCCAGCCCCAGTCCGGCCACCAGCCCGGCGGCGTCACGCCGTTCACCACCGCCCAGTCGCGCAGGTACGACTTCGGGTGCGCGAACCAGGCCGACCACGACGCGATGTACACCGCGACCACGGTGGGCAGCATGACCAGGGCGGCCGGAAGGGCGTCGACCACCAGGGCGTCCTCCCACCAGCGCCCGATGCCGGCCGTGCGGCGGGCCGTGAGGTCCCAGACCACGGTGAGGATGCCGAACGCCGCGACGAAGTACAGGCCCGACCACTTCACGCCGCAGGCGAGACCCAGCGACACGGCCGCCGCGAGCCGCCACCACCGGAAGCCCAGCCGTGGCCCGTACCGGCCGATCGCCCCGCCCGCCTCGACGATCTGCGCCACCCGGTCGGCGAGCCGGCGTCTGGCCCACTCGCGGTCCATCACCAGACAGCCGAAGCCGACGAGCACCCAGAACATGAGGAACTGGTCCAGCAGGCCGGTGCGCGAGTGCACGATCGCCTCGCCGTCGACCGCGAGCAGCAGGCCCGCGACCAGGCCGAGCAGGGTGGACGAGAACATGCGGCGGGCGATCCGCACCATGAGGAAGACGGCCACCACGCCGATCACGGCGCTGGCGATGCGCCAGGCCATCGGGTCGGTCGCGCCGCCCATGAGGCGCATCCCGATGGCGATCATCCACTTGCCGACGGGCGGGTGGACCACGTACTCGGCCTCGTCGGTCTTGTACGAGCTGACGTCGCCGGCCTCGAACGCCGGGTTGGGCTTGTCGGGCCACGCGGCCTCGAAGCCGAGGCTGGCCAGCGACCAGCCCTCCTTGACGTAGTACGTCTCGTCGAAGACCAGCTTGCCCGGACGGCCCAGCGCGTACAGCCGCGCGCCGGCAGCGATCGCCGTCACGATCAGCGCGCCGAAGATGCCCCAGAACCGGTCCGAGGCACGGCGGCCGAGCGCGAGGCGGCGCTCGCCCAGCAGGTCGCGCAGGAGGCGGTCGCGCACCGGCGGCTCGGCCGGGGCGACGGCGGGGAACGATCCCGTCGGCGTCATCCCGCCGCCGACCGCCTCGCGGCGCACGTGCGCCCCGTAGGTTCCAGGCAGAGCCTGCTGCACTGCGGCGTGATGCGCTCCGGTGGCTTCAGGCTGCTGAGACACCGGGCCAGCATAGAGCGTGGGACAGTGTGCTTCATGACCGACTCGTCCCCGGTTCCCGGGCCCGCGCCCGAGGCCGGCACTCTCGTCCTGGCAGCCACCCCGATCGGCAACGCGGAGGACGCCTCGCCGCGCCTGGTCCGCCTGCTGGCCGCCGCCGACGTGGTGGCCGCCGAGGACACGCGCCGCCTGCACGCCCTCGCCGGACGGCTCGGCGTCGAGGTGCGCGGCAAGGTGACCAGCTACCACGAGCACAACGAGACGGCCCGCGCGGACGAGCTCCTCGACGTCGTCGCCGACGGCGGCACCGTGGTGGTCGTGACCGACGCCGGCATGCCGTCCGTCTCCGACCCGGGGTACCGCGTCGTGGAGCGGGCGATCGAGCGCGACCTGCGCGTCACGGCCGCGCCCGGGCCGAGCGCGGTGCTGACCGCGCTGGCGCTCTCCGGCCTGCCGACCGACCGGTTCACGTTCGAGGGCTTCCTGCCGCGCAAGGCCGGCGACCGCGCCCGGACGCTCGCCGCGCTGACCGCCGAGCCGCGCACCATGGTGTTCTTCGAGGCGCCGCACCGGATCGCCGAGACGCTCGGCGCCATGGCCGCGGCGTTCGGCGACACCCGCCCGGCCGCCGTCGCGCGCGAGCTGACCAAGACGTACGAGGAGGTGCTGCGCGGCCCGCTCGCGGACCTCGCGGAGCGCGCCGCCGCCGAGCAGCTCCGCGGCGAGATCTGCGTGGTGGTCGGCGGGGCCCCGGCGGTGCAGGCGAGCGTGGACGACGTCGTGGGCGAGGTGCTGGAGCGGGTCGCCGCGGGCGAGCGGCTCAAGACGGCGGTCGCCGAGGTCGCGGACGCCACGGGCGTCACGAAGCGAGACCTGTACGCGGCAGCCCTGGCAGCCCGCCCCTCCCCACCTCGTTGAGTGCTGGCTATTTGTTGGGAATCCGGGCTCGGACCGACAAATAGCCAGCACTCAACGAGGTGGGATCGGGGGTTACCAGTCGATCTGGGGGGTCGGGTGGTAGCTGGCGCCGTCTCGGCGCCAGGCGCCCGCCTCGACCGCGATCCGGCCCCGGAACGACTCCCAGTCCTTGACGCCGGGCTGCGACCACGCGGCCTCGGCCACCGCCGCGAGCCGGGGCAGCAGCATCGAGAACAGGTGGTCGCGGTTGAGCAGGGTCTCGGTCCAGACGGCGGCCGAGACGCCCTCGATCGCCGACTCGGGCAGGCCCTCGACGAGGGTCGCCGGGTCCCAGTCGTAGGAGTCGTGCAGCTCGACGAACGCGGCCCACTGCTGGCCGAGCGGGTGCTCCGGCGTGTACTTCATGTCGAGGTAGGCCCGGTCGGCCGGGGACATCACGAACTTCGCGCCGGCCTGCGCTGCGCGCAGGAACGGTGCCGGGTCGGGCCGGGTGTCCCAGTACTGGAGCACGGTGCCGGGTTCGACCAGGGCGGGCGCCTCGCCGTGGTCCGCCACGGCGTCGACGCCGTCCGCGGACCCCTCCTCGGAACCGGCGTCCGAACCCGCCAGCGCCGCCACCGCCGCCTGGTCGCCGTGCGCGGAGCCGGCCGCCTCCTGCCACGCGACGGGGATCTTGCCCGCGCCCGCGATGATCTGCTGGCAGAGCACCACGAACCGGCCGAACTCCTCGGGCTGCATCACCAGCACCTCGTCGCCGCCGAAGTGCACCCACGGCCCCAGCGTCATGCGCGCGACGTCGGTGAACACGTCCCGCAGGAACGGCTCGGTGGTCGGCAGGTCGAAGTGCAGCTTCGAGAAGCCCACCTCGATCCCGTCGTAGGCGTCGGTGGCCTCGCCCGACGGCGTGAGCTCGCCGTAGGCGTGGGTCGCCGCGTTGACGTGCCCCGGCACGTCGATCTCCGGGACGATCACGATCTCCCGCTCGGCCGCGTACTCCTGCAGCTCGCGGTACTCGTCGGCGGTGAGGAACCCGCCGGTCGCGCCCGACACCGCACCCTGCGACGACTTCTCCGTCAACGCGGGCCGGGACGGGATCTCCAGCCGCCAGCCCTGGTCGTCGGACAGGTGCAGGTGCAGCCGGTTCATCTTGTACGAGCCCACGAGGTCCACGACCGCCCGCAGGTCCGCGGGTCCGAACCAGTGCCGCACCACGTCGAACGACAGCCCGCGCCAGCCGTACCGCGGCTCGTCGCGCACGACGACGGCGCGCACCTCGAGCGGCGCGTCCGTCGCAGAGCCGTCGCCGTCGGCGCCGAACCGGCCGGCGTTGGCGAGCTGGCGCAGGGTCCGGACGCCGTGCAGCAGGCCGGAGCGCTCGGGAGCCGCGACGGAGACACCCTCGGCGGTCACGGCGAGCGTGTAGCGCTCGGGGTTCCGTGAGCCCGCGGGGCCTGCGGCGGGGTCGACGGTCAGCGTGACGGCCGCCCCGGGACCGCCGTCCGCCCCGACGGCGCCGTCCGCCACGACCGCGGCGCCCGCGCTCGTGAGCAGCTCACCCGCGAGGCGTTCGGTCACGGCGTCGGGTGCGTGCACGGTGACCGACCTGAGGTCCAGCACCCCCTCGCCGGCGACGAGCTCGACAGGTACGGGGATGATGGCGTCGGCGACGACGGCCGCGCCGCTGCTCACGGTGGTCACGATTGTTAGGGCCCCTTCGCTCCGATGGATGCCCGCAGTTTGGCAGGTTCAGCCGGCGGAGACCAGGCCCAGGAGCGGTTCGGTGGGCAGGATGCTGGTCGCGTCGGCGGGCACCTCGCTCGGCGCGGACCAGCCGAGCACCGCGTGGGCGGGCAGGTCGTTCGCGACGTCGGCCCAGACACCGCCGGCCGTCGCCTGGCCCGCGGCCGGGCCTGCGGCGGTGAAGACCACCGCGACCTGCGACGGGATCCGCAGGTCCGACCGGCCCACGACGGACGCCGCCGTGGACTGGTGCACCTCCAGCATGATCTGCGGAAGGCCCTGCGCGGTGGCGATCCGGGCGAGCCGGTCCACGACCTCCTGGAGCTCCGCCGCGGGGACCGACCCCGACTCCGCGCCGTTGCCCGCGACCCGGAACTCGGGGTGCACGGACAGGCCGACGCCCGGCTGCTTCAGCAGCGGTTCGAGGTCGTCGAGCTGCGCGGCGAGCGGCTGGACGCCGGGCGCGACGTCGAGCAGCACGATCTGCCCGGCGTCGCGGATCGCCTCGACGGCGGGCGTGAGCAGCTCCAGCGGCTGCTCGTCCACGTAGTCGCCGTCCTCGCCGGGCGCGCTCGACCGCACGCTCGCCGTGACGGTCACCAGGGGCGAGCCGCCCAGCAGCTCGCCGTTCGTGGTGGCCGCGTTCACGGCGCGGACGGCGTCCGCCGCCGGGTCGGCGATGCCCGCGGGCACCGTGTACGACGTCGAGACATAGCGGCCCGGGAAGAGCTGCAGCGAGCCGTCCGGCAGCGTCGCGCCCGACGTCGCCACCGCGACCTGCCAGCCCAGGTCGTCCGCGGCGCCGAACTCGGCGCCGATCCCGACCACGCCGAGCGGCTTGAGGGCACGGATCGTCTCGACGGTGCCCGCGTCGGCCGCGATGTCGCCGCCGGGCACCTCGACCGGCACGGCGCCGGCCGCCAGGGCCGTGCCGATGGCGGCCTCCTGCCCCGGCCTCGGGTCGACGGCGACGAGGACCTCCTGCAGCAGCTCCGGGTCGCTGACGTCGGGGATGTCCGCGCGCAGCCCGGCCAGGTCGGCCGCGTGGAGGCGGTCGGCGGTCGGCAGCTCGACCTTGTCGTCGCCCTTCGTGCCCGCGCCGTCCTTCCCGGGCTCACCCTTGCCCGCGTCGCCCTTGCCCGCGGAGGCGGCGGCCTCGGCCGCCGCGCTCAGCGCGCCCGGGTCGAAGCGGACCACCTCGGCGTCGCCCGCAGCGGGGCCCACGTCCGCGACTGCCTGCTCGTCGCCGACGACGACGACCGTGCCCGCCCCGAGCCGCTCGAGCTCGGCCACGACGTTGGTGTCCGAGACGCCGCCGTCGGTCAGCAGCACCGGCGCGGTGACTGCGGCGCCGGTGGCCGCGGCGGTCGCGCGCGCGTCGACGTCGTCCGCCGAGGCGATGACCGCGATCGGGGAGGCGTGGAAGAAGGCCTGGCTCGCCGTGAGGGCCAGCTCGGCGGGGTCGGTCGAGTCGAGCACCAGGGCCGGCCCGGAGGGGTCCCTGACCTGGAACTTCTCCCCCGTCTTGCCGTCATCGCCCTCGGCCGTCGGCACGGTACAACCGGCCAGGACGAGGGCGCCGACCGCGAGCAGAGCCGCGACGGACACAGGTCGGTGGTGCGGGACGAATCGGGCGTTCCGGATAACCACGGATGTCATTCTCCCCCACCGGACGGCGAAGTGGAAACCCCGGGGTGTGGGCCGACCGAGGTAGACGAACCCGTCAGTACACCTCCGGGTAGACTCTTCTTCTCAGATTGTCGGAACGAGTACGGAGGCAGGTGCGCACATGAGCACGACGTCGGCCCCATCCACCCGGGACCGCATCCTCGACGCGGCCACCGAGCTGTTCTACGCCCACGGGATCCGGGCGGTCAGCGCGGACAAGATCATCGAGCGCGCCGGGATCACCAAGGTCACCTTCTACCGGCACTTCCGGACCAAGGACACCCTGGTGGTGGCCTACCTGGAGCGGCAGGCGGCCAGGGAGCGCGGCGCGCTCGACGGGCTGCGCGCGTCCGCCGGCGACGCCGAGGCGCTCCGCCGGTTCGCCGCGACCGTCGGCACCGAGGCGTGCAAGCCCGGCTTCCGGGGCTGCTCGTTCATCAACGCCGCGGCGGAGTACGCCGAGCCCGGCAGCGAGGTCCGCAAGGTGGTCGCCGGGCACCGCACCTGGTACCGGCAGACCTTCGCCGCGATGGCCGCAGAGCTGGGCGTGACCGACGCCGAGCAGGCGGCCGAGGAGCTGATGATGCTGCGCGACGGCGCCATGCTGTCGGGGTACCTCGATGACCCCGCCCACGTCGGCGGCGCCCTGGAGCGTGCGTTCTTCGCAGTCATCGACGCGGGTCAGGCCGCCGGTTCCCGGGTGTAGCCGCGCCCGCCCCACGTCCGCTCAGGCCGCACCAGAGCCCGTCGCCACCTCACCGTGGCGGCGGGCTCTCGTCGTCGCTCGTTCGAGCCGGCCTGATCGGGTGCTAATGTAGACGTACTAGTTCGTCTACATGGCCCGGGCGTTCGGTTCCCGGCCTCGAGAAGGAGCGCATCCCATGGCTGACAGCATCTACACCGCCGTCGCGACGTCCACCGGCGACGGCCGCGCGGGAGGCCGCGCGGTGAGCGACGACGGCGTGCTGGACCTCAAGCTGGCGATCCCCGCCGACATGGGCGGTCCGGGCGGCGCCACCAACCCCGAGCAGCTGTTCGCCGCGGGCTGGGCCTCGTGCTTCCACAGCGCGCTCAAGGCCGTCGCCGCGGCGCAGAAGATCACGGTCAGCGACTCCGCCGTGGTCGCCGAGGTGAGCATCCACCCCGCCGACGGCGGCGCGTTCAACCTGAGCGCCGCGCTGCACGTCGAGCTCTCCGGTGTGGACCAGGCCACCGCCGACGGCCTGGTCCAGGCCGCGCACGCGGTCTGCCCGTACTCGAACGCGACGCGGGGCAACATCGAGGTCACGGTCGACGCGACCGTCGACTGACTCTCGCCGCCCCGGCAGTGTCAGACGCTCAGGCCACCATGGTGACCTGAGCGTCTGACACATCCCGAGCAAGGAGCCCCATGCCGTTCGCCGACGAGCTCATCAGCGACACCACCGCCGCGGCCCTGACCCGTGCGGTCCGGGCGGCCGCCCCGGACGCCACGCTGCGGGCGCTGCCGGCGACCGCGGGCCGGCTCGCCGACCTAGCGCTGCGCGAGCGGGCGGACCTCCTGCGGGACGCGCTGCTCACCGACCTGCCGGGCACGTACGCGGACCTCGCGGCGGTGGTGCGCACCGCGCGCGACGGCGCGGAGCCGTTCGGGGGCTGGCTGATCTGGCCGGTCACGAGCGCCGTCGCGGCCCGGGCCGTGGAGGAGGGCACGGACGTGGCCTTCGACGACGCGATGACGCTCCTGGCCGACCTCACCGGCCGGCTCACCGCGGAGTTCGCCGTCCGCACCCTGCTACGGCACGACCTGGACCGCGCCCTCGCCACGGCCACGGCCTGGGCCGGGTCGGACGACGTCGACGTGCGCCGCCTGGCCAGCGAGGGCACCCGCCCGTACCTGCCCTGGTCGGTCCGGGTCCCGGAGATCCTCGCCCGTCCGGGGGTCACGGTGCCGGTGCTCGACGCCCTGTACCGGGACGAGAGCGAGTACGTGCGCCGTTCGGTGGCCAACCATCTCAACGACCTCAGCCGCGACCACCCGGAGCTCGTGGTCGCGACGGCGGGCCGCTGGCTCGCGGACCCTGCGCCCACGACGCCGGCCCTCGTGCGGCACGCGCTCCGCACGCTGGTCAAGCGCGGGGACCCGGGCGCCCTCGCTCTGCTGGGGTTCGGCCCCGCGACGCTGGAGATCGACGGTCCGCTGCTCGACGCCGCCCGCGTGCCTTTCGGCGGCGCGGTCCGGTTCACCGCCGCGGTGCGCAACGTCGGGGCCGAGGAGGCGCGGCTGGCCATCGACTACGTGGTTCATCACCAGAAGGCCAACGGGGCGCGGACGACCAAGACCTTCAAGCTGACGACCCGCACGCTCGCCCCGGGCGAGCAGGTCGAGCTCAGCCGCGAGCACTCGTTCCGGCCGATCACCACGCGCCGCTACTACCCGGGCCCGCACGCGGTGACGCTCCAGGTCAACGGGGTCGCGACCGACCTGGCGGAGTTCGAGCTCGAAGCGCCGTCGAACGACTGAGCGGCGCTCAGCGCAGCGACGTCCGGACGATCCCCGCGACCACGTCCGCGAGGTCCGCCGGGATCGGCCGGCCGGCGCTCAGGTACCGCCGCACCGCGGCGTAGGGGAGGTCGACGACGACCAGGAGCAGCTCGGTGGTCGAGACCGAGGTCTCGGCGCGGACCCGTCGGGTCAGGCCGCGGATCGCGTCGTTCCAGCGCGCGCTCTCCGTCGCCTCCGTGTCGCGGGCCGCCTCGGGCCAGGCCTCGGCCTCGAACCGCGCGCGGCCCGCGAGGAGCGCGTGCGCGTGGGCGGGCTCGGCCTGGCACCACCGCACGGTGTACGCGGCGAGCGCGGCAGCGGCGTCGACCGGGTCCCCCTCGAACAGCGGGTACGCGTCCCGGTGGTAGCTCTCGATCGCGCCGTTCCACAGGGCCGCGAGCAGGGCCGGGCGGTCGGGGAACCGGTAGTAGAGCGACCCGCTGGGCACGCCCGCCTCGCGGATGACCGCCGCCATGGTGACCTTCGCCGGCCCGCCCTCGCCGAGGATCCGGCCCGCGGCGTCGAGGATCGTCGAGGTGTCGTGGGTGGGCCGGGCCATGCGTTGACGGTACTGCAGCACGTCGTTAGAGTCCGGTCTCTAGAGAGAGATCTCTACAACCGTGCGCCGAGAGGAACCACCCCATGACACTGACCGCGGACGAGGTCTACGCGGCTGCACCGTTCGTCAGGACGCTCGGCGTCGAGCTCGACCGGATCACGCCGGAGGCCGTCGTCGCGCGGCTGCCGTACTCGCAGCCGCTGTCGACGGTCGGCGGCGGCCTGCACGGCGGGGCTCTCATGGGGCTGGCGGACGGCACCGCCGCCGTCTGCGCCGCCGCGAACGGTGGGCCCGGCGCCCTGCCCGCGACGGTCGACTCGACCACCCACTTCCTGCGCCCCGTGCAGGGCCAGGCCACCGCCACGGCCGTGCCCGTCCGGGCGAGCAGCCGCCAGGTGCTCGTCGAGGTCCGGGTGACCGACGAGACCGGCGAGCTGTGCGTGCACGTGCTCCAGACGGTGCGCCTGGTCCACCCGTCGTGACAGCACCGGACCGGGCGAGCCCCCTGCGCCCTCCCGGTCCGGTGCGGTCACGCCGGCGCAGCCGTCAGCCGAACGTCATCGTGAAGACCTGCACGCCGGCCGGCACCTTAAGGTCGACGAGGCCCTCGGTCGGCTCGTCCCCCTCCAGGACCGGGTAGAGCCGCGGGTTGCCGGAGACCTCGATGTCGCGCGTCTGCTCCTTGCCGTCGGCCGTGACCGTCGCCTCGACGGTCCCCTCGCCGCCGAGCACCACGAAGACGTCGGTCGACCGGTACGCGAGGCGCACGCGGGCGTCGTCGGACACCGCCTCCGCGCCCTGGAAGTCGACGTCCCACGTGCCGCCGAGCGAGAACGTGTCCTGCTTCTGGTCGTCCGCGAGCGTGAACTCCTTGCGGCCCGCCGCGTACCGCGGCTCGCCCGAGTAGTTGATGACGCGCTTGATGGAGAAGTACGTCTCGGGCGTGATCTGGTCGAGCGGGGTCGCGTCCCGCACCGTGGTCGCGCCGGGCAGCTCGACGCCGGGGTTGGCGTCGGCGAGCAGCTCGCGGATCAGGTTCTCGGTGCGCTGGTACCCGCCCTCGCCCAGGCGGATGTGCCGCACGGTGCCGTCGGCGTCGATGAGGTACTGGGCGGGCCAGTACCGGTTCCGGTACGCCGTCCAGGTCGCGTACGAGTTGTCCTGGGCGATCGGGTAGGTCACGCCGAGGTCCTTGGCGCCCGCGATCACGTTGCGCGTCTCGCGCTCGAAGGCGAACTCCGGCGTGTGCACACCGATCACCTCGAAGCCCTTGCCGACGTCGGCGTACTTGTCGTACCAGGCGCTGATGTGCGGGATGGACCGCTGGCAGTTGATGCACGAGTAGGTCCAGAAGTCGATGAGCACCACCTGGCCGCGCATCGCGTCGAGCTGGAGCGCCTTGCCGTCCGGCGTGTTCAGCCACTTGTCGATGCCGCGGATCTCCGGCGCCGTGCCGCAGTCCTCCAGGACGGGTGCGCCGTTCGAGCAGTTGGACAGCTCGCGGTTCTCGTCGGTCACCAGTCCGCCGAGGTCGAGCGCCTCACGCACCGTCTCGGAGGAGTCGATACGCTGCTGGAGCGCGCCCGTGTAGTCCGGCAGCAGCCGCTGGATCGCCGCGGGCACGTTGAAGGCCAGCGCTATCGCCAGCAGGATGACGACGATGCCGCCGCCGGTACGGATGGCCTTGGTGTGCCGCTGGAAGGCCTGCACCCGCTCGGCGATCCGGCGTCCGGCCAGGGCGAACAGGAGCAGCGGGAGCGCGGCGCCGACGGCGAACGACACGGTCAGCGCCACCGTCTCGACCCCGATGTTGCCCGTGGCGCCGGCGACCGTGATCGCCGCGAGCACCGGTCCGGCGCACGGCACGTAGAGCACGCCGAGGCCGAGACCGAGGATGAAGGCGCCCCGGTCCTGCCGGGCCGCGCCCCGCTTGGCCCCGAAGGCGGCGATGCGCTGGAACGGCCGCTCCAGGATCATCTCGAACCGGGGCACGATCATGCCGATGCCCAGGAGGACCAGCAGCGTGATCCCCGCCCAGCGCAGCAGGTCCTGCGGCAGCCCGAGCACGGACAGCAGCAGGGAGCCGAGCAGCGTGAAGAAGCTGAAGCTCAGGACCAGGCCCGCGATCACGATGTAGGGGCGCAGGGACGGCCGGGCGCGGACGGCGGTGTCCGGCGTCGCGGTGGCGACGCCGCCCCCGCCACCCTCGGCGTCCGGAGCCTTCCCCTGGCGCGCCCCACCGCCTGTCCGGTTCCGCGCACCCTGCACGCCGCCCGCGAAGAAGACGGCCGGCAGCATCGGGAGGATGCACGGCGAGATTCCGGTGATCAGGCCCCCGAGAAGGCCGATGACGATGAGGGTTCCCATGTGCCGGGTTCGGCGCGCGGCCCGTTCCGGATGGGTACGGACCGGACGCCGGACGCCGCGGAAAACTGATGTGCACCGACCCCCATCCGGGGAGCCGACGGCTCCGAACCCCGGTCAAGACGCCCCGTGAGACGCGGGGTGACGCCACACCGAGGAGAGACCGATGAACGCTCGAACCCGCACGTCCTACGCCGTCGCCGGTATCGCCACGCTGGCCATGCTCGGCCTCTCGGCCTGCAGCATGGACTCGTCGGGCGGGGACACCGGATCGGAGGACACCTCGGCGTCCGAGGAGGCCACCGACTCGATGACCGAGGAGACCCCCGCCGAGGACGACGCCGCGGTCGACCCCGCCGCGAACCTCGTGGGCCCCGGCTGTGCCGCGTACGCCGAGGAGGTGCCGGACGGCCCCGGCTCCGTGACCGGCATGTCCACCGACCCGGTGGCCGTGGCGGCCTCCAACAACCCGCTGCTGACGACCCTTGTCTCGGCCGTGAGCGGCAAGGTCAACCCCGACGTGGACCTCGTCGACACCCTCAACGGTGACGAGTTCACCGTCTTCGCCCCGGTGGACGACGCCTTCAAGTCGATCGACGCCGAGACGATGGACACGCTGTCCACGGACAGCGACCTGCTGACCGCGATCCTCACGTACCACGTGGTGCCCGGCCAGCTCACGCCCGACCAGGTGGTCGGCGAGCAGAAGACCGTCGAGGGCGACACCCTCGAGGTCACCGGCAGCGGTGACGACCTCAAGGTGAACGACGCGAACGTGATCTGCGGTGGCGTCATGACCCAGAACGCGACCGTCTACCTCATCGACGGGGTGCTGATGCCCCCGATGTGATCCTCCAGCGATGACCGAGAGAAGCCTCGTCCGGCCGGACGGGGCTTCTCTCGTGTCCGCGGGTGCGGACCGGTTCGCTCGGGACGGGCCGGGTCAGGCCCCCAGCACGACGATCGGTGCCGTCGTGGGCTCCTCGGAACCCGACGCCGGCTCGACCGACACCGCCATGCCCACGCCGTGCTCACCCTGGACGAGCGCGGTCGCCTGGTCGCCCCGCAGGGCGAGCAGGCCCGCCGAGGAGACGCTGCCGTCACCCTCCACCACCCAGAGCTGGTAAGCCTTGCCCTGCTCGGGAGCCGGGAGCCCCTCGGCGTGGAAGAACATGTCGTCGCCGGAGACCAGCACGGACGCCTCGCCGCCACCCTCGACGGAGGCCCGCAGCACCGAGCTGTCCGGGTCGGCCAGCATCTCCGAGACCACCTGTGCCTGCTCGCGCAGGCGGTCGCGCTCGGCGGTCACCTGGACGGCGATCGTGGTCGGGACGGCGATGGCGACCGCCGCGGCGACCGCGGCCACCGCCGTGCCCCAGCGCCGACGGCGGCGGGCGGCGAGGTCCACGACGTCGCCGCCGCTGCCCGACGACGGGGTCGCGGCCGGCGGCCCGGCGGGAGCGGCGGCGGGCAAGGCGGCCGGAGCAGAAGGTGCCTCCGCCGTCGGGCCCGGGACCTGCGGCGTGCCTGCCACCTGCGCGAGCACCCCGGCCCGCAGCGCGGCGGGCGGTTCGGCCTCGACCACGAACGCGGCGACGACGTCGCGGTACTCGTCGAGCGCGCGACGGGCGTCGGCATCCGACGCGAGCAGCCGCTCGACCGCCTCGCGGTCGGCATCGTCCAGCGCGTCCAGGGCGTACCCGGGGATCAGGTCCCGGACGTCGCCGGCCACGCCGTCGGCACCGGTACCGGTCGTCTCGTCAGCCACGTCCCACCTCCAGGCAGTCCCGGAGCCGGTTGAGGCCGTCGCGGATCCTGCTCTTGACGGTCGGCAGGGCCTTGTCGAGCTTCTCGGCGACCTCGCGATAGGTCAGGCCGCCGTAGTACGCGACCACCACCGCCTCGCGCTGCGTCGGGGTGAGCCCCTCGATGCAGCGGCGCACGGCGGACCCCTCGAGACGCCGTTCGACGTCCTCGACCACCACGTCCCGCTCGGACTCGTTGGTGCGCAGGTCCGTGTCCCGCTGGTCGCGGTCCCGGTGCGCCTGCTCCGACCGCACGCGGTCGACCGCACGCCGGCGCGCCAGCGTGGCGACCCAGGTGCGGGCGGAGCCGCGTGCGGCGTCGAACCGCGAAGCCGTCTGCCACACCTCCACCATCACCTCCTGGGTCACCTCTGCCGCATGGTCGGGGTCGCGCAGGACGCCGAGCGACGCGCCGTAGGCTACCGGCCCCAGCGCGTCGTACACGGGCGTGAACGACTCCGGGTCGCCCCCGGCGCACGCCGTGAGCAGTGCGTCGACGGTGTCCCGTGACGAGGTCCGGACAGGTGGTGAGGCCACCGAACCAGTCTGCCCCACAACGGCCTCCGATCGTGTCTGCACCGGTGGTTCGGCGCGGTGGCGCTTACGGATGGGACGACGCGGGGGTGATCCGCGTCACCAGTCGTGGACGGACCCGTCCTGGAGCCGGTTGACCGGCAGGTAGCCGGGCTCGTACGGGTGGGCGGCCGCGAGCTCCTCGTCCAGCTCGACGCCGATGCCGGGGGCCTCGCCCGGGTGCAGGTGGCCGTCCTCGAACGTGTACGCGTGCCGGAAGACCTCGTTCGTCAGGTCGGTGTGGCCCGAGTACTCCTGGATGCCGAAGTTGTGGATCGCCAGGTCGAGGTGGATCGCGGCGGCCATGCCAACCGGCGAGATGTCCTCGGGGCCGTGGATCGCGCTCTTGATCCCGCGCTGGCCCGCGTAGTCGAACAGCTTCTTCATGGGGCTGACGCCGCCGAAGTGCGTGACGGCGGAGCGCACGTAGTCGATGAGCCGGTCGTCGATCAGCGTCTGGTAGTCGAAGACGGTGTTGAACACCTCGCCGATCGCCAGCGGCGTGGTCGTGTGCTGCCGCACCAGGCGCAGCGCCTCCTGGTCCTCGGCGGGCGTGCAGTCCTCCAGCCAGAACAGGTCGTACGGCTCCAGGTCCTTGCCGAGGCGGGCGGCCTCGATCGGGGACAGCCGGTGGTGCGCGTCGTGCAGCAGCGGCAGGTCCGGGCCGAACTCGTTGCGCACGGCCTCGAAGACCTTCGGGATGTACCGCAGGTAGGCGGCGGTGTCCCAGTCCTCGACGGCCGGCCGCGCGAGCACGTCGGGCGCGGAGCCGTCGTCCGACGTCGCCGTGTGGACGCCGTAGACGGACTTCAGGCCCGGCACGCCGCTCTGGATGCGGATGCTCTGGTAGCCGCGCTCCTGCAGCGCCCGCACCGAGTCGAAGATCTCGGGCAGGCTGGAGCCGTTCGCATGCCCGTAGGCGCGGATCCGGTCGCGGCTGGCCCCGCCCAGAAGCTGGTACAGCGGCAGGCCGGCGACCTTCGCCTTGATGTCCCACAGGGCGACGTCGACGGCGGCGATCGCCGCCATGGTCACCGGGCCGCGGCGCCAGTAGGCGCCCCGGTAGAGGTACTGCCACGTGTCCTCGATGCGGTGCGGGTCGCGGCCGATCAGCAGCGGCGCGACGTGGTCGCGCAGGTAGCTGACGACGGCCAGCTCGCGGCCGTTCAGGGTGGCGTCGCCCAGGCCGGTCACCCCGTCGTCCGTGGTGATCTGGAGCGTGACGAAGTTGCGGCCGGGCGACGTGACGACGACCTTCGCGTCGACGATCTTCATGCGGAAACCTTCTGTCGGTGGTGGGGGAAGCAGGAGTGCGGGCGTCAGCCCCGGGCAGTGTCAGCCCTTCGTGGCGCCGGCGGTCAGCCCGGCCACGAGGAAACGCTGCCCGAAGATCGCGGCCAGCAGGACGGGCACGGTCATGAGGGTCGCGGCCGCCATGAGCCCGCCCCAGTCCGTGCTGGCGTAGGACATGAAGTTGAACAGCAGCACGGGCATCGTCATCGTCCGCTCGTCCGCGAGGATCAGCGCGAAGATGAAGTTGTTCCAGCTGAAGATGAACGCCAGCACCGCGGCGGACGCCGTGCCGGGCGCCGCGAGCGGGAGCGCGATCCGCAGGAACGCGCCGAAGGCGGACAGGCCGTCGGTCCGCGCGGCGTCCTCCAGCTCGACCGGCAGGCCCTCGAAGAAGCCGATCATGATCCACAGGATCAGCGGCACGGACACGAACATGTGGCTCAGGATCAGCACCAGGTGGCTGCCCACCAGGCCGAGCTGCGCGAACATGTAGTACCAGGGCACGAGCAGCGAGATGGCCGGGATGATGCGGGCCACGAGGACCGTCGAGCCGGTGCGGCGCATCCGGAACCGGCCCACCGCCCAGGCGGCCGGCACGGCGATGACCACGCTGAGCGCCGTCGAGACGACGCCGATGACCAGCGAGTTGAGCAGCGAGTGCGCCAGGGCGCCGTCGGCCAGGACGTTGCGGAAGTTGTCCCAGGTGGGCGCGAAGACCAGGCCGACCGTCGGGTCGGTGACCTGCACGTTGGTCTTGAAGGCGGCGGCGATCATCCAGATGATCGGCAGCGCGATCACCGCGCAGACGACGGTGATCAGCACGCCGCGCAGGACGCGGAAGGTGGTGGTGGCGCTCACGAGGCGCTCCTCTCGGTGCGGCGCCGCAGCACGACCACGACCGCGACGATGAACAGCGTGAACAGGACCAGCACCGCGGAGGCGAGGCCGTACTCCTGGTAGTCGAAGGTGAGCCCGTAGGCGTAGACGTTGAGCGTCTCGGCCTCGAAGTCCGACCCGCCGCCGGGACCTTTGGTCGCGTAGATCAGGTCGAACGTCTTCAGGGCGTCGACGCCGCGGAGCACCAGCGCCGTCAGGATGGTGGTGCGGAGCATCGGCAGGATGATGTGCACGAACCGCTGCCAGGCGTTGGCGCCGTCGACCCGGGCGGCCTCCTCCGGCTCCTCGGGCAGCGTGGTCAGGCCTGCCAGCAGCAGCACGGTCATCATCGGGGTCCACTGCCACACGTCGATGAGCATCAGGGTGGGCAGCGACTGCGACACCGAGCCCAGGAACTCCTGCGGCGGGATGCCCACGAAGCCGAGCAGGTGGTTGGCGATGCCGTTGGTCGGGTCGAGGATGAGCATCCACAGGATGCCGATCGCGACCGGGGTGGCCAGCAGCGGCACCATCAGGATGGTGCGCACGATCTCCATGCCGCGGAACGCCTTGCGCATGAGCATCGCCAGGGCCAGCCCGAGCACGGTCTCCAGCACGACGGCGCCGAGCGTGAACATGACCGTGCGGCCGACGGCGGGCCAGAACCGGCGCGTGTCCGTCAGGGCGTCGGCGAAGTTCTGCAGGCCCACGTAGGAGCTGCCGGCGTTCACCGCGCCGAACGCGTCGGTGAGGCTGAGGTTGATCGTGAAGACGAGCGGGAACGCGATCATCAGGCCGACGAAGCCCAGCGCGGGCGCGAGCAGCGCCCACTTGAGGCGGCGGTTCGCCTGCTCGAAGGTCACGAACGGCTTGCCCGACGGCGGGGTGCGGCGCGTGCTGTTCTTGGGGCCGACTGAGGTGGGGGCGGTGGTCGTCGTCATCAGAACTCCTGCTGACGGTTGTCGCGGACGAGGAAGTCGTTGAACTCGGCGTCCGCGTCGGCGGCCACGGACGCGACGTCCTCGCCGACGATGCCGGAGACCAGCGGGCGGCCGACGATGTCGCGGGCGCGGCCCACCTGCATCACCTCGGGGCGGTCGTGCCCGACGCCGTTGGCCGCGTTGATCCGCATGGCCTCGGCGAGGTCGGCGGGGAAGGATGCGAGCGTCGCCGGGTCGTCCCAGACGGACTGGCGCGCGCCCGGGATGCCCTCGGACTGCAGGCGGGCGACCATCTCGGGGCTGGAGGCCCACCGGAGGAACTCCCACGAGTCGTCCCGCAGCAGCGAGAACTCGTTGATCGCCAGGCTCCACGACGGGATGTTGTGCGGCACGGAACCCGCCTGACCGGCGGGGAAGGGTGCGAAGCCCACGGTGTCGGTGACGGTGGAGATCGAGGTGTCCAGGAAGTTGCTGTAGATCGCGTCGGCGTCGACGTACATCGCGGCCTTGCCCTGCGCGAAGATCGGCATCGCCTGTTCGAGGCTCATGTTGGTGGCCCCGGGCGGTCCGGCGTCGTGCAGCAGGCGCCCGTAGAACTCGTAGGCGGCGACCGCCTCGGGCGTGCCGATGCCCGACCGGCCGTCGACCGTGAAGTCGCCGCCGAACGAGTAGAGGAAGCTCGACCACTGCGTGACGGCGCCGGCCCGCTGGCCACGGCCGACGAACCCGAAGAAGCCCTCGTCGCGCCGCTGGGTCTCCAGGGCGATGTCGAGCATGTCGTCGAGGGTCTTCGGCGCCCCGCCGAACTCCTCGAGCAGGTCCTTGCGGTAGTAGAGCGCCGGACGCTCGGTGACGACGGGGACGCTGACCGCGGCGCCCGCCGTGATCGACCGCTCGCGCGGGGCGTCCTGGAAGTCGGTCCAGTGGTAGTCGGTGTCGCCCTCGACCCGGTCGGTGAGGTCGGCGATCCAGCCGTTGCGCGCGAACATCATCTGGTCCTGCAGCGGCCGGATCGTCATGACGTCGATGTCGGTGGCCGACGCGTTGAGCTTGACGTTGAAGCTGGAGGTGAGCTGGTCGGCGGTGAGCATCCGCAGGGACACCCGGCGGCCGATCCGCTCCTCGAACTCGGGGAGGTAGCGGCTGATCGCCTGCGTCCAGACGTGGTTGATCGCGAGCACCCGCAGCGGGGCGTCCGGGCTCGCCGTCCGCGGGCTGCCCGAGCAGGCGGCCAGCACGGACGCCGCGGCGAGCACGCCGAACGACCGCCGGCTCAGCTCGAACCCCCGCGCCACCCGCGGCCTGAGTAGATGCGTCATGACGAAAAGTCACACCTCCATGTGTGCCCAAGCCCGTTGAGTGCTGGGTATTTGCGTCCCCAGGCGCTGAGATCGCGCAGATATCCAGCACTCAACGAGGGAAGGAGCGTCAGTGGTCCAACTGGTAGGACCAGTTGGACCGTAGCACGGTGCCGAGGGTGGGTTCAAAGGTGCTGGTGGGGTTCGGGGCCCGGCCTCGGCCTACCGCTCCAGCAGGGTCTCGATGTGGCGGGACGCCATCAGGTCCAGGCCCACGTCGAGGTCCGGGCCGTAGGTGCGCAGGCCGAGCGCGAGGTGCTCGCGCATGCGCTCCCGGGCGAGCGCGACGTCGCGCGCCTGGATCGCCTCGACGATCTCGGGGTGGTGCGGCACGCCCGGTTCCCCGATCCGCGGATCGGAGTTGGAGCGCAGCATCATCTCGAACATCATGCCGCCGATCGACGACAGCATGATGCGCAGCACCGGGTTGCCGCAGGCGGCGGCGATGGTGTCGTGGAACCGGAGGTCCTCGCGCGCCTTGTCGACGACGTCGCCGGCCGACTCCACGCGGTCCAGCGCCTGCACGATGGCGTCGACCTGCTCGTCCGTGGCCCGCTCCGTCGCCAGCCCGGCGATCTCGACCTCGAGCGGGATCCGCGCCTCGATGAGCTGCCGGACCGTCGGGCGCTCGGTGCGGTAGAGGGCGTCGTAGCCCCGCGCGTGCGCCGACGACTGCTCGGTGACGAACGACCCGCGGCCCGGCGCCACCTCGATCAGGTCAGTGGCCTCCAGGCGGCGCAGCACCTCGCGGATCACGTTCCTGCTCGCCCCGAACTGCACCGCGAGCTCGCGCTCGGACGGCAGCTTGGAGCCCACGGCCCACTCCCCCGTGCGGATCTGCTGCTCGAGCTGGCGCGCGATGTGCTCGGTGAGCAGGCCCCTGCGACCGGTCGTCCCCGCGTCACGGGGATCCAGCGGCGGCACGAGGGGGGATGTCATGCGTCGAGGATAAGCACCGGCGGGACCGGCCCGGGCCCGACGGCGCAGCGGGACGGCGCCGGCTACCGCTCTCCCCAGGGTCGATGACGGCAGCCGGCCGTCGCGCAGCTCATCGGACCGCTCGGGTGGTGCTTGTAGTAGTACCGGTCGAAGTCCTCGACGGCGATCATGGTCGGCTCCTGCTCGGAACCGTCCCAGTCGTAGTCCAGGTGGACCCACCCCGACTCGACGGACGTGATCGACCACGGCCGGTGGTTCTGGGACCAGACGCCGTTGCCGACCTCGACGCGGACGCCGTCCCTGGTCACCAGCCCGGAGTCCGACGAGGACGACGGCGAGGAGGCGCCGCTGCCGGACGAGCTCGACGACGTGTCGCCGTCCGCGACCTTGATCACGAACCAGATGACGACCCCGATGATCACGAACAGCTTGATCCAGTTGAGCGGCGTCTCCTCGACACCGCCGTCGAAGAGCTGGCCGACGAACGGGACTGCCAGCACGCCGAAGGCAACGAACCCGATCAGCAAGGCGGTGAACTCGAAGCCCCCGGGGTCATCCATGTCGTTCAGGATGAACACGCAGATCCCGAGGACGACCAGCAGGAAGACGTCGACCTGTTCCGCCGTGAACTGCTCCATCGCGCCCCCTACGTCGCTGCGGTCGGTACCGGTCAGTCAGACGTGCTCGACGTAGCACCCCAGTCTCAGGCCTGACCGTTGTGTCCGGCAACAGCCACTTTGCGCCGCACGCCCAGCGCCGGGCTCAGCACTGCTCGTACGCGTAGGCCTCGTCGTCGGGGCCCACCAGGTCGCGGTCGCGCAGGATCGCCAGCGGGGCGCGGTCCGGGTCGGCGCAGACGGCGTCGAACCCGTCCGGGAGGTTGTCGGTGTACTCGATCTGCAGCACGTTCTGCCCGTAGACGCCGGTGTAGGCGCCGCACTCGGCGTACGCGGCGCACTCCTCGGTGACGGCGAAGTCGAACCCCAGGTCGCGCCCCACCGTCGTCGCCTCGGCGGCGTTCTTCTGTCCGATGGCGAGGCCTGCCTCGTGCGCGAGGTCGATGTACGCGCCGGCCAGGGCCAGGGCGGCGTCCTTCTCGATCAGGCCGGTGCCCGGTTCGGTGAATCGCGTCCAGGTGTCGAGGTTGTCGATCTCGACGCCGGCGAATCCCGCGTCGGCGCAGCCCGTGATCACCGGGCCGAGCAGGTCGAGGATGCGGCCGCGCTTGTCGTCGGTCGACGGGTCCAGGACGTACTCGTCGGGCCAGTCCGGGTCCACGACGAGCTCCCCCGCCGCGTCGTGGAGCAGCAGGTCCTCGTTGTCGCCGAGCCAGAGGTCCGCCTGGTCCGGCTGGGTCTGGAAGCCGTTGACGTAGCAGATCCCGTAGGCGCCGTCCGCGGGTTCGGCGGTGGCGTCGCGCACGACGACGTCGAGGCCGCCGTCCGGCTCGTACGCGGTGCCGAGCTGGTAGTCGAACCGGCCCGTCGTCGGCGGAAGGGTCACCGCGGCGTCGCCGGTTCCGGCGTCGGTACCGGCGCCCGCGCCGGCGTCGTCCGAGGCCAGAGCGCTGCTGGAGCCGGCCTCCGGGCCGGCCGCCTGGCTGCCCCCGCAGGCCGTGAGCACGAGGGCGACGAGGACGGCGACGATCAGCTGCGGCATCCGGCGATCGTAACGAGCGCGGCGGCAGGGCGAGGGTTGGCCGGCATGCCGCCGTCCGCCCCTCCCCTTTGAGGCCTGGGTTTCTTGTCTTTGCGGAGCCGCAAAGACAAGAAACCCGGGCCTCAAAGGGAAGTTGCGAGGCGACGTCAGGCGACGTCAGCCCAGGTCAGCCGACGTCAACCCACCTCAGCCCGCGATCGCCTCCGCGATCGGCGTGCCGCCGTTGCCGAACGCGATGGTGCGGCCCAAGGTGCCGTCATCGAGCAGGACGGCGGCGATCACCCCGGCCACGTCGGCGCGCGCGACCCGCCCGACACCCGGGTCGGCCACCTCGATGAGACCCGTCGGCTCGTCCAGCGTGAGCGGTCCGGGCTGGAGGATCGTGTAGTCGAGTCCCGTGCCGCGCAGGTGCTCGTCGGCCGCGGTCTTCGCCTCCGCGTAGGCGAAGAACGAGTTGTCCTCGGGCACGCCGTGGTCGGGGCCCGCGCCGAGGTAGGACACCATCACGTAGCGTGCGACGCCCGCCGCCTTCGCGGCGTCCATCGACCGGATCGCGGCGTCGCGGTCGACGGCGTAGGTGCGCGCCGGGTTGCCGCCGCCGGCACCCGCCGACCAGACCACGGCGTCCTGGCCGCGCAGCAGGTCCGTGAGGCCCGCGGTGTCGAGCTGCTCGACGTCGGCGACCAGCGGCGTCGCCCCCGTGGCCGCGACCTCCTCCTGGTGGTCCGGGTTGCGGAAGACGCTGGTGACCTCGTCACCCCGCTCGACGAGCAGGGGCGCGAGGCGCAGCGCGATCTTTCCGTGGCCGCCGATGATGAGAACGCGGGACATGGTGCTTCCTTCCGTCAGGGTCCGCTCCAGGCTATGCCGGAACCCTCACAGGTACGGCCGCAGCACCCCGAAGGCGTAGTCCATGAGCGCCCGCCCGAGCCGGGCGTCCCGCGCCTGGGCGCTGGGCTCGACCAGCTCGCCGTCGTCGAAGTAGTCGCCCGCGCGGACCGGCCCCGTGACCGCGGCCAGGACGTTGTCGGCCCCGTGCCGCACCGACACCCCGCCGACGCTGAACATCGCGTGCAGCAGCGGCGTGCTGATCACGCCGGGGCTGAGGCTCACGGGTGTGACGCCGTTGCCGGCCAGCCGGTCCGCGAGCCACCGGGTGTACAGGATGATCGCGAGCTTGGAGCGGGCGTAGGCCCGGACGGCGTCGTAGCCGCGCTCCAGCTCGATGTCCGCCAGGTCGAGCTCGGTCATCTCGTGCGTGGCCGACGCGAGGTTGACCACGCGGGCGTCGTCCGCGAGCGCCGGCAGCAGCCGCTCGGTGAGGAGCACCATCGCGAGGAAGTTCACCTGGAGCGTGCGTTCGTGCTCGTCCTTCGTGACCTGGCGGGTGGTCGCCCCGGGGACGCCCGCGTTGTTGACGACGGCGTCGATCGGTCCCGCGGCCAGCGCGGCCATGGTGGCGGCGGCGTCGGCGACGTCCGCGAGCGACTCGAAGTCGCACTGGACGTAGCGGACCTCCGCGGCCCCCTCGGTGAGCACGTGGAGCGCCGGGCGCACCATGGTCTCCGGCTCGGGGCCCTGGACGATCACCTGCCGGACGCGGCCCACGAGGTCACGCGCGGTCTGGAGCCCGATGCCACCGGTCGCACCGGTGACGATCACGGTCGATTTCTCGGAGATCATGCCGCTCCTCGTGGGTCACCTGCGACGAGCGTAAGCAGGCGAGCGGCCGGTGGTAACCCCCGTTTAGCCGGTTTCACCCGGTGCGTCCGGACGCGGCCGGGATGCACCACCTCGGCGCCGCGTCCGCCGTCACGCCCCCTGGCGCTCGGCCTGCCTCCGGAGCAGCTCCTCGACGGCGGAGGGCAGCGTCGTCTCGAAGTCGATCAGCTTCGCCCAGGTCGGGGTCACCACGACCCGGACCATGCCGTCGTAGAGCGAGCGCACGCCGACCTCCCACTCGGCGCGCTGCTCCGGCGTCATCTCGTAGCTGGTGTTCGCCTCCAGGTACTCGTCCGGGATGCCGTCGACGACGTCCAGCTCGGCCCGGCCGCGGACCAGCAGGATCCTGGGCGGGTGCAACTCGGTGTCGATCGTCAGGGCGACCATGGGGTTCGCCCGCAGGTGCGGGAGCTTGGGCGCGTTGGTCGAGGTGCACATCACGATCTCGGTGCCGTTCCAGGAGAACCCGATCGGCACGGTGCGGGGCGTGCCGTCCGTGGCGACGTACGCGAGGCGCGTGATGTCGCGGGCCAGCAGCTCCTGGCTGAGCGGCCGGTTCAGGATCTCGGTGACCTCGTTCGCTTCCATCGGTATCACTCCAAGCATTCGCGCTGCCCGTGTGGCTGCTGGTATCCCTGGGACGGAGCCGCCGCCACGTTCTCGACATCGAGGGAAGATGATGAACGCACCTGGCCTGCCCGACGCCGAGACGATCGAGACCGTCCTGAAGTCCCGGGAGGGCGCCTGGGGTCCCGGCGCGCGCGTCCTGTCGGTGCGCGACCTGTCGCAGGGCCTGAGCCAGGCCGCCGTGCTCCGGGTCTGCGTGGCGGTCCCGCACGCGGAGCCGTCCGCCTGGATCGTGAAGGTCCCGGGCTGGGGTCAGCCCTCCCTGCTCGACTCGCGCGACGGCGGGCTGGACCACCGCGAGGCCCGCTTCTTCCGGAGCGGCGTCCCGGGCCTGCTCCCCCGCGGCACGACGACGCCGCCCCATGTCACCGTGGTCGGGCACAACGGGCTCGACTGGATCGTCATGCGCGACGTCGACGCCGTGCTGCAGCAGAGCTGGACGCCCGCCGCCGCGACGATCGCCGCCGAGCGGGCCGCGCTGCTGCACGTGCCCGGCGACCTGGAGCCCGGCCTGCTCGGCGCCCCCTGGCTGGAGACCGCGGGCTACGCCGCCTACGCCCACCACGTGCCGGACGGGCACGACAACCTCGACGCCCTGCCCGGCGACCCGCGGCTGCGGAACCTGTTCACCCCCGAGCAGGTCGACGCGCTGCACGCCGGGCTGGACGCCGCGGACGAGCTCGCGGCGCGCGCGGCGGAGCTGCCGACCACGCTCGTCCACGGCGACCTCACGCCCCGCAACGCGGGCCTGACCGCCGACGGCGCCCTGGTGCTCATCGACTGGGAGCACGTCGGCGTGGGGCCGGTCGGCTACGACCTCGGCACGTTCGTCTCCATGTACCGGGCCTTCGGTGGCCACGGCGAGCTGGACGAGCCGGCCGTCCTCGACGTCTACGCCGAGGCCGTGAGTGCCCTGGCGGGCACCAACCTGCGCCCGGCCGCCGCCCTCGGCTTCGCGGTCGCCCACCTCACGTGGGGGCTGCACCTGCGGCTCGGCCCGGGGCTGACCGCCGTCCGGCAGGGCCTGAACAGCCACGCCCCGGCGCGGCTCGCCGCGCACCTCGACGACATCCGGTCGGGGTGCCTGCGCGCGCTGTCCTGGGCGCCGGTGACCCAGGCTGTCACCGCGGGCCGCTGAGGGGGCCGGGCCCGGCCGTGATCTGTCGGTCACACTGCTCGCGAACCCCCGCGACGGAAGTTGACGGAGGGTTCAAGTTAGACCTACCGTCCTTGGCATGACAACGAGTGACACGGTCGCCGAGGCGACCCCGGTGGTCGAGACCCCGGCGGAGGTGACCCCCGGCGCCGTCGACGGCGCCCCGGTCGCCTCCTCCCCGTTCGAGCTCCTGCCCGTGGGCGACGCGTTCGGCGTCTGCTCCGTGGACGGGGTGTGCTCCTGATGGCCGGTGCGTTCGGCCGGGCCGCCGACAAGCTCGTGATCGACGTCTGGAGCGACGTCATGTGCCCGTTCTGCTACATGGGCGACGCGCTCCTGGAGCAGGCCCTGGAGCAGTTCCCGCACTCCGCCCAGGTCGAGGTGCGCTACCACAGCTTCCTGCTGATGCCGCAGCTCACCGGCGACGTGCCGATCGACCTCATGGACCTGCTGGTGGCCGAGAAGGGCTTCCCGCGCGAGCAGGCGGCGGCCATGCACGAGCAGATCTCAGAGCGCGGCCGGCAGCTCGGCCTGGACTACCGCTTCGAGCAGGCGAAGGCCGTGGGCACGCGCACGGCACACCAGCTCAGCCACTTCGCGGCGGGCCACGGCAAGCAGCACGAGATGGTCCAGCGGCTGTTCCGGGCCTACTTCACGGACGGCCTGAACGTCGCGGACCACCAGGTCCTGGGCGACCTGGCCGCCGAGGTCGGCCTGGACCGCGACGCCGCCCTCGCGGCGCTCGCCTCCGAGGAGTTCGCCGGCGCCGTCGAGGCCGACATCCAGCAGGCCCGGCAGTACGGGATCCAGGGCGTGCCGTTCTTCGTGTTCGCCGGCAAGTACGCGGTCTCCGGCGCGCAGCCGGTGGAGTCGTTCCTGCGGACGCTGGAGACGAGCTGGAACGAGACGGTGGGCTCCCCCGCCGCCGCCGGGGCCGGGACCGCTCGATGACCTCGGACCCGCCGCGGCTCCGCGCCGACGCGCGGCGCAACGTCGAGGGCATCCGGCTGGCCGCCCTCGACGTGTTCCGCGCGGGCGGGCTGAACAGCCCGCTGGACGAGGTGGCGCGGGCCGCGGGGGTCAGCAAGGGCACGATCTACCACCGCTTCGGGGGTCGGCAGGGCCTGATCGACGCGGTGGTCGAGGAGCTGTTCGCCGAGCGCATCGCCGGGATCATCACCGAGGTCGGCGCCGTCGAGGACCCTGTCGAGCGGTTCGAGGGCTACCTGCGGCGCATCTGGCTGGTCGCGTTCGACGAGCCCGCGGCCAACGACGTGCTGCTGCGCGCCCAGCCCGGGTCCGGCACGCTGACCGCGCTGTGCGAGCGCGCCAGCAAGGTCGCCGCGGGATTCCTCGCCGACGCCCAGGCGACCGGCGCGATCCGCGCCGACCTCACGCCGGACGACGTCTACGTGCTGATCTGGGAGCGCGGGATCATCGCCCGCGCCAGCGAGGAGCAGCACCGCGACGGCTACATCCGCAGCTTCGAGCACACCCTGCGGGGGCTGCGCAGCACCCCGTAGCCCTCGGGGCTTCGACGTCGGCGGCTAGCGTGGGGCCCATGCAGCCTGCGGAGATGCGGACAGCCCGGCCGGTCGTCGTCCTCGACGTGCTCGGCACCCTCGTGGACCAGGCCGGGAGCCTGCGGCGTCAGGTCGCCGACGCCACCGGGTCGGGCGCCGACGCCGCGGCGGACGTCGTCGGGCGCTGGCTCGACCACGTCGCCGCGCAGGAGCGGGCGATCATCGCGGGCCGCCGGCCGTTCGCGCCCAGCCACGAGCTCGACCGCGAGGCCCTCGACACGCTGGTCCGTGAGCGCATGCTCCCGCCCGACGCCGCCACCACGCTGGCCGACGCCGCGGAACGGCTGGAGCCCTGGCCCGACACGGTGGCAGGCGTCGACCGGCTCGCCGCCGACGTCACGGTGCTCGGCCTCTCGAACGCGAGCCGCCGCACCCTCGCCGGCCTCGGCGCGAACGCCGGGCTGCGGTGGCACCGGGTGCTCTCCGCGGAGGACGCCGCCACGTACAAGCCAGCCTCGGGGATCTACGAGCTCGCGCTGCGCAGCGCGCCTGCGACGTCGGGCACGCCGGTCATGGTTGCCGCGCACGCCTGGGACCTGCGCGGTGCCGCGGCCGCGGGCCTGCGCACGGCGTACGTGCCCCGGCCCGACGGCGACGCGCCGGGCCCGGACGACGCGTTCGACCTGTACGCGACGGACCTCCAGGACCTGCACGCCCAGCTCCTGAATGTTGGCGCCGGCACGCTCTGACGCAGCCCGCGGGGTCGGCACCCCGTGGCCGGTCGGCAGCCAGCGGCCAGGTCGGCACCTTGCATCGAGGTCGGCACAGGCCTGTGCCGACCTCGATGCAAGGTGCCGACCCCAAGGACAGACTGCCGACGTCGAGGGGGACGACGAAAAGGCCAGGACCACCGCCGGCACCGGACACTAGGCTCCCCCGCGTGATCGTGACCCACCTCGACGGCCTGCCCGTACGCCTGCGGGCGCCGCACGACCTGTCCTTCACGGCCCGCTGGGGCACGGTGTTCGCGGTGCTCGACAACCAGGACTCGGGCAACCTCTGCCTCGGCGTCGAGGGGCCGGCGGGCCGGGTGTTCGTCAAGTACGCGGGCGCCCCCACGCTGCGGTACGACGGCGACGTCGCGGAGGCGGCCGACCGCGCCCGCCGGGCCGCCGAGGTCTACCGGGCGCTCGCCCACCCGACGCTCGTGACCCTGCGCGAGGCCGTCGACGTCGGGACCGGCCACGCCCTGGTGTTCGACTGGACCGACGCGACGCCGGTCGGCCGGCAGTACGAGCAGTCGCACGTGGTGCGGTCCCTGGACCTCGCCGCCCGGGTCGACGCCGTCCGACAGGTCTACGACTTCCACGCGCACGCGGCGGCGCTCGGCTGGGTGGCCGTCGACCTGTACGACGGCTCCGTGCTGATCGACCCGGAGAGCGGGCGCGTCGTCCTGTGCGACCTCGACCTCTACGAGCCCGCGCCGACGGTCAACCGGATGGGGCGGATGTGGGGGTCGTCCAGGTTCATGTCGCCGGAGGAGTACGCGCTCGGCGCGCCGATCGACGAGGTCACGAACGTCGTCGCGCTCGGGACGCTCGCGCACACGTTCCTGGGCGACGACGCGACGCGGTCGCCCGCGGCCTGGGCCGGCTCGCCCGCGCAGCTCGCCATCGCCGACCGCGCGGTGCGCGCCGAGCGGGCGGAGCGCTGGCCGTCGGTCGCGGCGCTGGCCGAGGCCTGGCGGGCAGCAGCCCGGGACTGAGCCCGGGCCGGCCCGCCGCTGTTAGCCTTCCGGCATGCCGGACAGCACGAGCAGCGGACACACCGACCGGACCGCCCCGTCAACCTACGGCGCACCCGTCTCGCCGCAGGGCGTGGACGCCCCGCTGCGCCGGTCGGCCGTCTTCCTCACGCTGGTCGTGGCCGACGGCGACGAGGCGATGAGCACCGTCCGCGAGGTGCTCGCCGACCTCGGCGGGCTGGTCAAGACCGTCGGCTTCCGGGACCTGGCGAACCCGGTCTCGTGCACCGTCGGCATCGGCAGCCGGATCTGGACGGAGCTGACCGGGCGGGAGCAGCCCGCCGAGCTCCACCCCTTCCGCGAGATCGCCGGCGCCGCGCACACGGCGGTCTCCACCCCGGGTGACCTGCTGTTCCACCTCTGGTCGGACCGTCAGGACCTCTGCTTCGAGCTGGAGCGCCTGCTGCTCGCTGCGCTCGGCACCGCGGTCACCACCGCCGACGAGGTGTCGGGGTTCCGCTACTTCGACACCCGCGACCTGCTCGGCTTCGTCGACGGCACGGCCAACCCGGTGGGCGCGGAGCTGCCGGAGTCCACCCTGGTGGGCGACGAGGACCCGGAGCTCGCCGGCGGCAGCTACGTCGTCGTGCAGAAGTACCTGCACACCCTCGCCGCCTGGCAGGCGCTGTCCACCGAGCAGCAGGAGCGGATCATCGGCCGCACCAAGGCGGACGGCGTCGAGCTCGACGACGCGGCCGCCGGGCAGAAGTCGCACAAGACGCTCGCCACGATCACCGACGAGGACGGCGAGCACGACATCCTGCGCGACAACATGCCGTTCGGCCGTCCGGGGCACGGCGAGTTCGGCACCTACTTCATCGGCTACGCCCGGCACCTGTGGGTCATCGAGCGGATGCTGGAGCGCATGTTCGTGGGTGACCCGCCCGGCCTGCACGACCGGATCCTCGACTTCTCGACGCCGCAGACCGGCACCACGTTCTTCGTGCCGCCCACGTCGGTCCTCGACGCGCTGGCCTGACCGCCTTCACCGCTTTCGGGTGAGGTGCGCGCACCCCGTCGCTCCTAGCGTGCAGACGCACCTTCCCACCGCGACGAAGCGGAGCCCCGTGCGCACCGACGAGCCGGAACCCCGCCGCACCGGCCGGCACGCCAGGACCGACGGACCGGACGAGCCGCCGGGGCCGCACGCGCGCGACGAACCGCACGAGCCCGGCGATCCGCACGAGCCCGCCGAGTCGCTCAAGGAGCGTGCCGCGTACCTGTACGGGCTGGTCATCACGGGCTCCGTGCTCGCGTCGGCCCCTGCGGACCTGGGGCTCGTCCGGGTCGCCGGGCTGCTGGGCGGCACCCTGCTGGTCTACTGGTGCGCCGAGTCCTACGCGCACCTCATCGCCGCCCGCTCCCTCGCGCGCCGCCCCCTGCACCCCGACGAGCGCCGGCACGTGCTGGCCGAGGGGCTGCCGATCGTCGCCGCCTGCACGGCGCCCGCCGTCGTGCTCCTGATCGAGGCGCTGCTCCGGGTGCCCGCCGACGTCGCCGTCGACATCGCGCTGCTGGTCAACCTCGCGCTGCTGCTCGTCGTGGGCTGGCGGATGAGCACCGACGGCGGCCTGACGGGCGGCCGGCGGCTGGGCGCGACCCTCGTCGCGGGGCTGCTGGGCGTCGCGATGATCGGGCTCAAGCTGGCGTTGCACTAGCCGTCGCGGGACGGCGCTCCGGCCTCGTCCGGTGCCGGTCCCGCGTCGCCCGACGCCACCGCGGGACCGGTGTGCAGCACCTCGCGGGCCTGCTCGGCGGCCCGCACGATGCTCTCGCTGATGAAGTCGAGGAACCGGGCGATGTTCTCCAGGCGCGCCGCGGCGGGCGTGCTCGCCCCGAGCACGACGACGCCCTGCCGGGCGGTCGCGGCGAGCTGGTCGTTGGCCCGGGCGCTGCCGATCGTCGACTGGTACCAGACGTCGTTGTCCGCGACGTACCGCTCTCGGCGGCCCTCGTCGCGCTCCCGCCGCACGAGGCCCTGGCGCTCGAGGTACGTGATCGCCTTGGAGACGGACGCCGGGCTGACCTGGAGGCGCTGCACGAGGTCCGCGGCGGTGACGCTCCCGGCGTCGGTGGTGAACACGCAGGTCAGCACCCGGGCGGTCATCCTGGTCAGGCCGGAGGCCATGAGCACGCCGGTGAGCGACTCCTCGAACTCGGCCACGGCGGCGGCGTCGCGCCCGTGGGCCTGCGGGGCCGCCTGCGCGGCGCGCGGCGCGACCTGGCGGCTGCGCTGGGCGCGGCGCTCCGTGGCGCGGTGCGCCAGCTCGGCGCGGTAGCCCCCCGGGCCGCCGTTGCGCAGCACCTCCCGCGTGACCGTGGACGTCGGGCGGTCCAGCCGGCGCGCGATCTCGGCGTACGACAGGTCGTCGGCCAGGCCCAGCGCGATCTGCTGACGTTCCTGCTTGGTGAGTCGGCCTCCCGGCATCGCGATCTCCTCCGTGCTGCGCGTGATGGTCCCTGCCCGCCCACCATAGCGTTCACTCTCCAGTCATTGCAATGCAACGACACTCACCGTTGCATTACTCTCACGATCGTTGCAACAGTTTTATGGCTGTGACCTGCGTAAACGTAGATCCAACGCAACAAGCATGTTGCCCGCTTGTGGAAAGCAACGTAGCGTTTGCGATGTCAGAAACACCGGGAACACCAGCACAGGAGCCGATCGCCATGCAGAACTTCGCCACCCCCGCCCCGATCTCCGCCGTCGTCGAGATCCCCGCCGGCCGGGTCCAGCTCATCGCCGCCGACCGCGCCGACACCACCGTCGAGGTCCGGCCCACCAACCCCGCCAAGAGCAACGACGTCCGGACCGCCGAGCAGACCACCGTCACCTACACCGACGGCGTGCTCAAGATCCAGACCGCCGAGCCGCACAACAAGCTCGTCGGCCACGCGGGTTCGGTCGAGGTCACCGTCCAGCTCCCCGCGGGCTCCGCTCTCGAGGGCACGTCCGGGGCCGCCGAGCTCCGCGCCGTCGGCCGCCTCGGTGCCGTCGTCTTCGACGGCGCCTACCAGCAGATCAAGATCGACGAGGCGGCGAGCCTGCGCCTCACCGCGACCGACGGCGACGTCGAGGTGGGCCGGCTCACCGGTCCCGCGGAGATCACCACCGCCCGCGGTGACATCAAGATCGCCGAGGCCACGAACGGTTCGGTCGTGCTCAGCACCCAGGCCGGTGACATCACGGTCGCCGCGAGCGCCGGCGTCTCGGCCACGCTCGACGCCGGTACGACCCTCGGCCGCATCAGCAACACCCTCAAGAACGACGGCGCCGCCGTGCTCGACGTCCGCGCGACCACCGCCTACGGCGACATCTCGGCGCACAGCCTCTGAGCCGAACCGGTCCGGGCCTTCGGGCCCGGACCAGGCACCACCCCGCACGACGCGACAACACACCGCGCACCGCGCGCACCGACCAGCACCACTCCCGCACCACGAACCGACAGGTGGAGAACATGACGAACGACAGCGCTTCCTCGACCAGCACCGCGTGGTCCGGCCTGGTACCGGTCGACGACACGGCCCTGGCCGTGACCGACACGGGCGGCACCGGCCTCCCGGTCGTCTACCTGAACGGCCAGTTCGCCACCCAGGGCTACTGGCGCAGGACCATCGCCGACCTGGGTACCGGCTACCGGCACATCACCTTCGACGAGCGCGCCCGCGGCAAGAAGTCCGGGACGTCCGCGGACTACTCGTTCGAGGCGGCCGTGCGCGACGTCGACGCCGTCCTCGCCGCCCGCGGCGTGGAGAAGGCGCTGGTGATCGGCTGGTCCTACGGGGCGGTCGTCGCGGCGCACTGGGCGCAGCGCAACCCGGGACGCACCCTGGGCGCGGTCCTGGTCGACGGCGCCTTCCCCCACGACTGGCTCGACGACGCGATGGAGGTCCGCATCCGCAAGCTGTTCCGCCGCATGAGCTGGTTCACCGTCCCGCTGCGGATCACGGGCATCACGCCCCGGATGTCCGCGGCGGAGCAGGCGGAGAGCAACATCGAGCTCGGCAAGCTGTCCCGGGAGGCCGCCCTGGCGCCGGTGCTGAACGACATCAGCGTCCCGGTCCGGTACGTCGTGGCCTCGGGGACGTCGCTCGGCAGCAAGGGTGACGAGCAGGAGCAGATCCGGGCCGGGCTGGAGGCGGCGACCGCCGACAACCCGAACATCAGGATCAGCGCCAAGGTCGCCAGCAACCACGGGGCGATCCTCAACAAGGACTTCCGCGCGATCGGCGACGCCCTCCGGGAGGTCGCGGACCTGAGCCGCACGCAGAAGTAGGCACCACAAGTAGGCACCGCAAGACGACGAGGGCCGGGGCATCGCGCGAGCGACGCCCCGGCCCCGTCCGCGTCGTCCGGGTCAGCCGATCGGGCGCAGGTGGACGTCGTCCGGCACCGGGATGCCGAAGCCCGGCGCGTCACCCAGCCGGAGCACGCCGTCCGCGGGCGCGAGCAGCGCGGGGTCGACGCCGGCCACGGTGCCCGGCACCCCCTCGACCACCTCGACGTTGCCGAGGCCGGCCGCGAGGTGTGCGGCGTAGCGGGTCTTGAGCGGCCGCCCCCACGCGTGCGGCGAACCGTGGACGCCGTCCGCCACGAGCCGGGGCATCAGGGCGCGCCAGGCGGTCAGGCCGTACGACATCACGTCCATGAGCAGCACGTCGATCGAGCCCGCGGCGGCCACCGGCAGCAGCGCGGCGACGTCGGGCGAGGTCTCGCCCTCCGCGATCCGGGTGTCCGGCGAGTGCGCGTCGAGCCAGGCGCGCAGGGCCTTGAGGTCGTCTGCGTCGTCCAGGAACGGCTCCTCGACCCAGTACAGCCCGACGTCGGCGACGGCCTCCAGGTAGGCGATGAACCCGTCGCGGTCGTAGCCGTCGTTGGCGTCCACCAGGATCCGGGCGTCCGGGAACGCGTCCCGGATCGCGCGGGTCACCTCGATGTCGCGGGCGTCGCCGGCCTCCCTGGAGAGCCACTTGTTGCCGCGGCCGATCTTGAGCTTGAAGTCGCGGAAGCCCAGCGCGGCGTCCGCGCGGCACTCCTCGACCAGCACGCCGACGCCGCGCGGAGCGTCGTCGGGGTCGAGGTCGTCGAAGTAGATCGCGCCGTCGTAGACGGCCACGTCCCGTGTGCCCCGCCCGCCGAGCAGCACGTGCACGGGCTCCTCGAGCACCACGCCCAACAGGTCGTGCAGGGCGATGTCGAGCCAGTGCTCCGCGGCGTCGAGGATGCCCGTGGCGGGGTCGATCAGCTCCGAGAGCAGGCGCCCCTCGACCCGGGCGACGTCGCCCGGCGGCCCCTCGAACAGTCCCCAGCCGGTCCGGCCGTCGTCGGTGACCAGCACCGCGACGTCCGAGTCGGGGCCGGCGCCGTGGCTGCCGAGCCGGGCGTTGCGGCCCACGGTCCGCGGGTAGCGGGTCTCCAGCGAGGCGAGCCGGACGGAACGGATACGGGGGTCTGCGGAGGCCATGGGGTCCAATCAGGTCAGGTCAGGTCGGGCGGTGGCGCCGCGCCGAGCGCGACGGAGAGGCGGGTGGCGGTACGGCGCACGGCCGCCACGATCGAGGGCTGGGCCGCGACGATGCGGTCCCGGGGCCCGGCCGCGCTGATCGCGGCGACCGGGAGATCGTCCGCGCCGAGGATCGGCGCGGCGACGCAGCGCACGCCGGGCTCCCGCTCGGCGTCGTCGAGGGCCCAGCCGCGGTCGCGGATGAGGTCGAGCTCCGCGTGCAGCGTGGGCGCGGTGGTCAGGGTGGTCGGGGTGTAGCCCGTCAGCGGGATGCGGTCGACGATCGCCGCGGCCTCGGCCGGCGGGAGCGCCGACAGGTAGGCCTTGCCGAGCGCCGACGCGTGCAGCGGGGCGCGGCTGCCCAGCTTGGAGACCACCTTCACCACCTGCGGCCCCTCCTGCTGCATCACGTAGCACATCTGGTCGTCGTCGAAGATGGCGATGAACGCCGTCTCCTCGGTCTCGGCGACGAGCTCGCGCAGGTGGTCGGGCCCGACGGCGTGGACGTCGAGGCCGTCCAGCGCCTGCAGCCCCAGCCGCATGATGACGGGCCCGAGCCGCAGCTCGGTCTCGCCCACCACGTAGCCGCGCTCCCGCAGCGTGCCCACGATGCGGTAGGCGGCGCTGCGGCTGAGCCCGAGGTCCGCGGCCAGCCGCTGGACGGTCAGGCCCGGCGTCGCCGCGATCCGTTCGACGATGTCCAGGCCGCGTGCGAGGGTGCCGGCGGCCCCGCCGTCGGCGGGGGTCCGGTTGCTCGTGTCATTCACGCTGCCATTCTGCACGGCACCTGCTCACCCCTTGAGACCGGAGCGGGCGACGCCGGCGATCACGTAGCGCTGCACGAACGCGAACAGGATCAGCACCGGGACGCTCGCGATCGCCGCCCCCGCCATGACGGCCGGGAAGTCGGTGGCATACGCGCCGCGCAGCGTCGCCAGGCCCGCGGGGAGCGTGAGCTGCTCCGGGTTGAACAGCACGTACAGGGGCCACAGGAAGTCGTTCCAGCTCCCGAGGAACGACAGCAGGCCGAGCGTCGCGAGCGGCGCCCTGGACAGGGGCAGCACCACGCGGACGAAGATCTGCCAGCGGTTGGCGCCGTCGATCAGCGCCGCCTCCTCCAGCTCCGCCGGGAGGCTCTGGAAGAACTGGACCAGGAAGAACACGCCGAACGCGCTCGCCGCGCCCGGCACCACCAGCGCCCAGACGCTGTCGAGCCAGCCCAGCCCGTCCACGATCAGGTAGTTCGGCATGAGGAAGACGAAGCCGGGGACGAACAGCGTGGCGATGATCAGCCCGAAGATCAGCCGGCGTCCGGGGAACCGCATCCGGGCCAGCGGGTACGCGGCCGCCGACGCCGTGGCGAGCACCAGCACCGTGTGCAGCACGCCGACCAGCACGGAGTTGCCGAGCCAGCGCAGCAGCGGGGCCTGGGCGTCGGCGAACAGCCGGGTGTAGCCCTCGACGCTCGGCGTGGGCGGGATCCACTGCGGCGGCAGGGCCGTGGCGTCGCCCGTCGTCTTGAACGACGTCGAGAGCATCCACAGCAGCGGCGCCAGGATCAGCACGGACAGGATGAGCAGCATCGCGTACAGCAGCAGCGTGCCGACGACGCCGCGGCCGGTCGCCTCGTCACGCCGGCGCCGCGGCGCGGGCTGCCGTGTCGTGGGCGGGCGGGTGGTGCTGCCAGGGGGAACGACGGTGGTCGCCATGTCAGCTCTCCTTCTGTCGCAGGAACAGGAAGTTCAGGGCGCTGACGGCGATCAGCAGCAGGGCCAGGAGGTAGCTCATCGCGGCGGCGAGGCCCATGCGGAACTGTTCCAGGCCCACCTCGGCGATGAACATGATGGCCGTGCGCGTCTCGTTCGACGGGTTGCCCGCGGTGAGCAGGTAGGACTGGCCGAACATGTTCGCCGAGGCCAGCACAGTCATCGTCAGGACGAAGAGGATGACGGGGCGCAGCTGCGGGATCGTGACGTGCACGAACTGCTGCCAGCGGTTGGCGCCGTCGACCTTGGCGGCGTCGTAGAGCGCGTCGTCCACGTTCTGCAGGCCCGCGAGGTAGACCACGGAGTTGAAGCCCAGGGTCCACCAGAGCGTGACGCCCACCAGCGAGACCCAGACCCACGGCGTCGCCGTCAGCCACGGCACCGCCTCGGTGACGCCGAGCTCCGCGAGGTACCCGTTGACCAGGCCGGTGTTGCCGTTGAGCAGGTACTGCCAGAGCAGGCCGACCACGCTGACGCCCAGCACGTACGGCGCGAAGAAGACCGCGCGGAAGAAGGTGCGCCCGCGGAACCGCTGGTTGAGCAGGAGCGCCAGGCCCAGCGGGACGGCCATGAGCAGCGGCACGGAGAGCACCACGAACAGCCCGGTGGCCCGCATGCTCTCCCAGAACTGCTGCGCCACCAGGGCGTCCGGGGTGAACAGGTCCACGTAGTTCTGCAGGCCCACGAACGGCCGGTCGGGCAGGAAGAAGTCCCAGTTGTGCAGGCTCATCCAGAGCCCCGACACGGCGGGGACCAGCACGAACGTGCCGAAGATCAGCAGGAACGGCGCGAGGAAGAGGTAGGGCGTCCAGGGCCGGGGCCGGCTGGGCGAGACGACGGCGGCGGCCCGGGCTCCGGCGACGGGCGTGGTCGCCGGGGCCGCGGTGGCGGTGGCGGTCATGTCAGGCCCTCCCGTACTTCTCGGCGTTCTCCTGGAGCAGGAAGGACGCCTGGGTCGTCGCGGTCCCGAGGGCCGCAGCGGGGTCGCCGAGCGAGAGCAGGGCGTCGCCGATCGCGGGGTACAGGATGGTGGTCTGCACCTCCGCGATCCCCGGCACCAGCGGGTAGAACCGGATGTGCTCCACGCCCTCGGCCACGTGTGACTGCGCTGTCAGCTCAGCCAGCTCGGGCGAGTCGAGGATGGGCAGGCGGGCGGGGACCGGGCCCGCGGTGGCCCAGCCGATCGAGTTCGCGAGGATCCAGCCGAGGAACGTCACGACGGCGGCGAGCCGGTCGGCGTCGAACCGCGGCTGGCGCGCGACCACGAACTGGTGCGAGCCGGAGAACGCGGCCCGTCCGCTGCCGATCTGGGGTAGCGGCGCGACGTCCCAGTCGAGCCCGTCGACGGAGCCGAGGTCGTTGATGAGGGCGCCGGGGCCGCCCCAGAGGAACGCGTTCTGGTCGTTCTTGAACGCCATCGAGGCGTCCGAGCCGCTCACGTTCCGCGGGCTCCAGCCGGCCCGGATCAGGGACTGCTGCCAGGTGAGCGCGTCCACGCCGGCCTGCGCGCCGAACGTCGCGGCGCGTCCGGCGGCGTCGTAGTGCTCGCCGCCGAACTGCCAGAGCAGGGAGTCGAAGCCGCGCCCGACGCCCTGCGGGTCGACGGCGGGCAGCCAGTGGCCCTGGACGCCGGACGAGGCCAGCGCGTCGAGCGCGTGCTCGTACGCGGCGCGGTCGGTCGGCGGCGCGTCCGGGTCCAGCCCGGCCTGCTCCAGCACCCGGCGGTTGTAGAACAGCGAGTCGGGCCACATGTCCAGCGGCAGCGACCAGCGCTGGTCGCGGTAGACGCCGGAGCCCCAGACGACCGGGAGGTAGTCGGACTCCACGAGGCCGACCGTCTCCAGGACGTCGTCGACCGGCATGATCACCTTCCGCGCGGCGTTGGTCGCCACCTGGAAGTTGTGCATGAGGGCGAAGTCCGGCGCGAGCCCGCTCGTCACCGCGGCGGGGAACTTCTGGTAGAAGTCGCCCCACGGCAGGGCGTACATGTCGATGCCGATGTGCGGGTGCTCCCGCGTGAACTCGTCGATCAGGGTCCGCATGACCGGCCCGTCGCCGCCGGTGAGACCGTTCCAGAACTTCAGCGTGACCGGCGGCCCGTCGTAGGCCGCGGGGACCCGCGGCAGCCGCGCCGTCCCGATCGTCGGCGCGCAGCCGGCGAGCGACGCCGCGACGCCGGCGAGCCCGGCCGCACCGATCGCCCGCAGTACCGCGCGGCGCGTGAGCGTACTCATCTCCACGTCCCCACCTCATTGTGTGCTGTCCCGATCATCGGGACTGCTGTGTCGATGAGCGGGACACTATCGAAAGGCATGGAACGCGCGCAAGGGTCCGCCGCGAAAAGGTGCTCGCGCAGACCCTCGACGTCGAGAGCCTGCGCGAGCACCGCCCGGGAGCGGAATCCGGACGGTCAGCGGGCGGCGGCCTCCGCGTAGCGCTGGAGGAAGCGGGCGGTGCCCCGCGCCATGTTCGCGATCTCGGTGGGGTCCACGCTCTCGTTCGGGGCGTGGATGGCGGCGAGCGGTTCCTCGACGCCGACCAGGAGGATCTCCGCCCCGGGGTAGGTGTCCGCGAAGACGTTGCAGAGCGGGATCGACCCGCCCTGCCCGAGCCGGGCCAGCGGCTTGCCGTAGGCCTCCTCCAGTGCCGCGGCGAGCGCGTGGAACGCGGGGCCGTCGACCGCCGCGAGGAAGGGTTCGCCCTCTGCCTCGACCGTGACCTGCACCGCGACGCCCCAGGGTGCCGCCGCGCGGAGCTGGCGCTCGAGCGCCGTCCGGGCCTGGTCCGCCGTGGTCCCCGGCGGGATGCGGAGGTTCAGCCGGGCGGAGGCGCGCGGCGTGATCGCCGAGGCGGACCCCACCACCGGCGGGCAGTCGATGCCCAGGATGGTCAGCGCGGGACGCGCCCAGAGCAGGTCCGCGACGCTGCCGTCGCCGAGCAGGGAGACGCCCTCCAGCACGGTCGCGTCCCACCGGAACCGGTCGGCGGGGTACCCCTCGCCCGCCCAGGTCCCGCGGTGGTCGAGCCCGGCGACCGTGGTGTCCCCGTTGCCGTCGCGCAGGGTGGCCAGCACCGCGACCAGGGCCGCCAGCGCGTCAGGGGCGGCGCCCCCGAACATGCCGGAGTGCACCTCTGAGGCGAGCGCCTGGAGCGTCAGCACCACGTTGACCATCCCGCGCAGGCTGACGGTCGCCGCGGGCTGCCCGACGGCGGCGTTGCCGGTGTCGCACACGAGGACGGCGTCGGCGCGCAGCAGGTCGGCGTGCTCCGGCACGAACGCCTCCAGGCCGCCCGTGCCCTGCTCCTCCGAGCCCTCGACCACGAGCTTGAGGTGCACCGGCGGCTCGCCGAGCGCCCGCAGGGCGGCCAGGAGCATGACGATGTTCCCCTTGCAGTCCGCGCTGCCGCGGCCGTACCACCGGCCGTCGGCCTCGGTGAGCTCGAAGGGCGGCGTGCGCCACGCGGCCTCGTCCAGCGGCGGCTGCACGTCGTAGTGCGCGTAGAGCAGCACGGTCGGGGCGGCCGGGTCGGCGCAGGGCCGGGAGCCGACCACTGCCATGCTCCCGTCCGCCGTCCGCTCCAGGTGCGCGTCCTCGAAGCCGACGTCGGCGAACCGGGTGAGCACCCACTGCGCGGCCCGGTCGCACTCGTCCGGCGGGAACTGCCGGGAGTCCGCGACGGACCGGATGGCGACGAGCTCCGCGAGCTCGGCGCGGACCTGTGGCATCTCGGCGTCGACCCGGGCGCGGAGGTCCATGGTCACGCACCCGTCACGTCGTCGGTCTCGAGGCTGTCCACGTACTGCTGGAACTCCTCGAGCTCGTCGGGGCAGTAGATCTGGATGATCAGCATCTGGCCGCGCAGGATCTTGCGGTCCGAGATCACCGGGCGCGCCCCGGGCCCGCCGGCGCCGTTGGCGAGCTGCGCCTGCAGCGTCGCGCGGTTCAGGGGGTCGTTCGGGTCGGCGCAGGTCGCCCCGCCGTCGTCGCCGAGCACCCGGACGATCTGGTCCTTCGACGGCGAGACCGTGGCCCCCGCCTCGTCGAGCGCCTGGATCAGCTCGTCGGCCTTCGCCTCGGCGTCGTGGGTCCGGTCCGCCGCGCGGTAGAGGACCAGGGCCAGGACGAGGAGGACGCCGATCACGACGCCCACCGCCACGTACAGGATGGTGCGCTCGCGCCTGGACTGGGTCTCGTCGGTGGTGCTCATTCCGGGCTCGCCTCCTCCGCCGACTCCGCCAGCTTCCACGAGGGCTTGCGGGCCCGGTAGAAGAGGTACGGGACCAGCAGGCCGAGGCCCAGGGCACCGACGACGACGATCACGACGTACACGGCCGGGTTGCCCCCGCTGAACTGGGACGGCGGCACGAACCCGACCAGCAGGGCCGCGAGCGACGCCCCGAAGCCGATGCCGCAGAGCGACTTGAGCATCGGGCTGCGGAAGCCGCGCGGATGGTCGGGGTACTTGCGGCGCAGCCCGATGGCCGCGACGAACATGAGCAGGTACATGATCAGGTACACCTGCGTGGTGATCACCGAGAAGATCCAGTACGCGCTGGAGACGTTGGGGATCAGCGCGTACATCAGGCCGATCGCCGTGGTGACGACGCCCTGGACCACCAGGATGTTCTGCTGCACCCCGTTCTTGTTGAGCCGCTGCAGGTAGGGCGGCAGGTAGCCCTCCTGCCGGGAGATCAGCAGCAGGCCCTTGGACGGGCCGGCGAGCCAGGTGAGCATCCCGCCGAGCGAGGCAGCCACGAGCATGACGCCGACGATCGGGGTGAGCCACTGCGTCCCGAAGTTCGCGAACACGGCGTCGAAGGCCTGCATCACCCCGGCGGTGAGCGAGAGCTGGTCGGCGGGCACCACCCAGCTGATCGCCAGGGCCGGGAGGATGAAGATCAGCAGCACCATGCCCATCGCCAGGAACATCGACTTCGGGAACTCCTTGCCCGGGTTCCGCAGCGACGACACGTGCACCGCGTTCATCTCCATGCCGGAGTACGAGAGGAAGTTGTTCACGATGAGCACGAGGCTGGCGAGCCCCGCCCACGCGGGGAGGATGTGGTCGGACGTCATCGGCGCGGCCGACTCGTTGCCCTGGCCGAGGAACACCATGCCGAGCACCACCAGCACCACGCCGGGGATCAGCGTGCCGATGATGAGGCCGCCGCTCGCGAGCCCCGCCACGCCCTTGGTGCCCCGCGAGGAGACCCAGACGCCGCTCCAGTAGACGACGATGATCACGCACGCCGTCCAGACGCCGCTGCTCGCGAGCGCCGGGTTGAAGACGTAGGCCAGGGTGCTCGCGACGAACCCCAGCAGGCTGGGGTAGTAGAAGATCGTCATCGCGAACTGGCACCACACCGCGAGGAACCCCATGGGCTTGGAGATGCCGCGCGCGACCCAGTTGTAGACGCCGCCCTTCCAGCCGGAGGCGAGCTCCGCGGAGACGAGCGACGTCGGCAGCAGGAAGACCACCGCCGGCACCAGGTAGAGGAACACGCACGCCAGCCCGTAGACCGCCATGGTCGGCGCGGCCCGCAGGCTCGCCACCGAGCTGGTGGTCATCATCGCGAGCGCGACCCAGGAGATCCACGCCGTCGCGGGCACCTTGGCGCGGACCTGGGCGGCCGGCTCCGCGACGGGGGTCGGCTCGGCGGCGTGCCGCGCCACCGGCTCGTGCGCGGGTTCGTGCGAAGCGTCCATGGCGCTCATGACCTGCCTCCGTCCGGTCGGGCGGTACAGCGGGGAAAGACGTCAGCCGGCGAGGAGCCTGGCCTTCTGCGCGCTGAACTCGGCGTCGGTCAGGACGCCGTCGTCCCGCAGGCGGCCGAGCCGTTCGAGCTGCGCGATCACGTCCTCCGACGCCGGGCCGGGGTTCGTGACCGGGGCCGGGGCAGGCGGCGGGGGCGCCGCGTAGACCTGCTGCTGCGGCGGCGGCGCCGCGTAGGACTCCTGCGCGGCCCAGCGGTTCGCCTGACGCCGCGAGACCCGGTTGGACACCGCGGTCGCGGTGCCGGCCACGACGGCCGTGCGTGCCATGCCTCCGATGAGTCCCATCACGTCATCCCTTCCTGCGTCTGAGCCGGTGTGGTGCTCGGCGACGTCTGCTCCGCCTCCAGCGCGTCGAGCGCCGCGACGACGTCCTCCACGGGGATGCGGCCGGTGGCGATCACCTGCGCCCCGGCCTCCCGCATGGCCGTCACGAACGGGCCGGCCCACGTGTTCTCGTACACGATGAGGCCGACGGCGTCGCCGGGAGCGACCAGCGCGACGCTCTGCGCCAGGTCCTCGTCGTCGAGCAGGCCGGAGCCCACGCCCTCGAACACGGCGAGGTCGAGCGAGCCGTCGTGGTCCAGGTCGGTGAGGGCGACCGCCACGACGTCGCCCTCCTCGGTACGTCTGGCGACCCGGAGGTCGAGGATCCGGATGATCCCGCGTTCTACGAGGTCCAGCAGCGCGGCAAGGCCCTTGCCCTGCATCCTGCTGCCGGGGAACTCGACGGCGAGGTAGTCGATCGGTCCGACGTCCAGCTCGGTCATCTCCGCACCTCCTGCGGTGCCGGTCGGGTACAGCGCTTCCGGACCCAGGCTGGCGTCGACCAGGGTGGTAGCGGCCCACCCGCACCGGGGTGGACCTGCGCCACCCGGTCCGGCGCCATGATCGCGGGACAGACCCCCGGAGGCCCCCATGTCCGCCATCCCGACCTACGACGCCGAGCAGCTCACCGGCATGCTCGCGCTCCTGCCCGACGTGGACTCGGTCGAGCTCAAGCTCACCGTCCCCGACGACTTCCAGCGCACCGCCGTGCGGACCCTCGGCATCGACCCGCTGGACGCGGTGCTGCGCCAGGTCGCGTTCGTCGACACCCCCGACCTGCGGCTCTCGACCGCCGGGGTGGTGCTGCGCGCCCGCCGCACCCAGCGCAAGCCCGCCGACCTGACGGTCAAGCTCCGGCCCGCGATGCCGCGCGACGTGCCCGACGGCTACCGCGGCCACGACGGGTTCAAGGTCGAGCTCGACGCGTCACCCGCCGGGTACACCTGCTCGTGCTCCCTGACCGTCGAGGCGCCCGACCGCCGGGTCCGCAAGGTGATGCTCGGCGACCGGGGCATCCACGGCCTGCTCGACGACGACCAGCGGGCCCTGCTGGGCGAGCGCATGCCCGAGGACGTGCAGGCCGACGACCTCGTCGTCCTGGGTCCGATCAACCTGATCAAGTGCCGGTTCCGGGCCAAGGGGTACCGCCGCCGCATGGTCGCCGAGCTGTGGGGGCTGCCGGACGGCTCACGGATCCTCGAGCTGTCCACCAAGGCACCCCCGGAGGAGGCCTTCCAGGCCGCCGCGGAGACCAAGGCCGTCCTGGCCGGCAAGGGGCTCGACCTCGGCTCCCCGCAGGAGACCAAGACCCGGGCGGCGCTCGCCGCCCTGACGGCCGGGGACGACCCTCAGCGCCGCCAGGCGCCCGCGGGCTGACCGCGCCGGGGCCGGTTCATCAGGGCCCGGGCCAGGTCGGCCGCCTCGGCGCGGGACCCGCAGCCGAGCTTGCGGTAGATCACCTTGAGATGGAACTTGAGCGTGTTCACCGAGATGAACAGCTCGTCCGCGATCTCCCGCAGGCTGAGCCGGCTCGGGAGCATCCGCAGGATGCCGAGCTGCCGGTCCGTCAGGTCCTCGACGAGCTCGACCACCGCCGTCCCGGGCGGGGACGCCCCGGAGAGCGGCACACGGCGGAGCCGGTCCAGCCAGGGCCGCGGCACCTGCCAGGCCAGCCGCTCGATCGCCTCGACGACCTCCGTGCCCTCGGACGCGACCGTCTGCACGAGGCCGTGCGCGGCGGCGAGCCGCACCGCGCGCGACAGGGCGGCCTCGGCCTCGTCCGCGTCGCGGGTCGTTCGGCTCAGCAGCAGGTCGAGGAGCACGTGGTGCCGCACGCACCGCGGGGCGGCTGCGCGCAGCGTCGTGTCCGCCGCGCCGACGTCGCCCTCGGCGATGAGCACGCGCGCCGACTCGACGCCGCCCCAGAAGGGGTCATCGACCTCGGCGGCCCAGCGCGCGGCGTCGTCGAGCCGGCTCTCGGCCAGGGCCAGCAGGGTGCCCGTGCGGGCCAGGAGCGTGCGGCTGCCGGGCCCCGTGAGCTCCGTGTCGACCAGCTCCGCGGCGGCGCCGAAGGCACGCTCGGCCGCCGCGCCGTCGCCGGAGTCGACCGCGGCCCGCGCCAGCTCCAGGGAGGCCAGCAGCCGGCAGTGCGGCACCGGGTCGCACGGGGTCTCGACCAGGCGCGACAGGACCGGCAGCGCCGCCGACTGCTCCCCGATCTCCCGGTTGGCCAGCGCCTCCGCGACCATCAGCTCGGTCTGCGCCGTCGTCAGGTTCGCCGCCTCGGACACCTGCCGGGTGCCGTACACCAGGCGCAGCGCCTCGACCGGGCGTCCGGCGAGGGCCACGCCCAGGGCCCGGGTGGCCTCGAAGGCGATCCGCCGTCCGGGTACCGGGCTGAGGGTGCGGGCCACGTGGCGCACCTCCGCGCCGGCGTCGTCCCACCGCTCCGTGAGGGCGATCTCCCGGGCCAGCAGGTTCCAGCCGAACCGGCACAGCGGGTCGGTCTGCCAGCGGTCCCCGATCGTCGCGAGAGCCCACCGGGCCGACCGGGCCCCCGCTCCCCAGTCGCCGGACACGGCCGCCGACGCCGCGCGGAGCATCTCCAGCCGCGCGAGCAGCCCCGGTTCGATCGCGCCGTCGCCGTCGGCCTGGGCGACGACGGTGTGCACCGCCTGCACGAACGCGTTCCGGTCGGCGAAGAGCTGGCACCAGGCGAGGTCGACGGCCGCGGCGGTGTCGCCCGACGCGGCGCCCACCGGGATCGCGGCGAGCATGCGCCGCACCGTGACCTCACGCCCGCTGTCGTAGAGCTGGGGCACGCAGGACGCCAGCAGCCGGAGCGCGGCGCGGTCCTGGCCGGCGCGCAGCAGGTGCTCGAGCGCGACCACCGGCCGCCCACCGTCCTCGAACCACCGCGCGGCGCGGCGGTGCAGCTCTGCCAGGCGGTCGGGGTCGCGCCTGCGCAGCTCGACCAGGAGGGCGTCCCGGACCAGGGCGTGCGTCTCGTACGCCCCCGAGGGCTCGATCCGCGCGGCGAACAGCCCCCGCTCCTCGGCCCGCTCCAGCAGCTCCGGGGCGTCGGGCCGGCCGGCGAGCACCCGGGCGAGGCCCGGCTCCACCCGGTCCACCACGGACACCGCCATCAGCACGTCGACGACGTCGGCGGGCTCCCCGCTGAGCACCTCGTGCCAGACGTAGTCGCCGACGTAGCGCTCGACGTCGTCCTGCCGCGGCGCGTCCGGCGCCGCGCGGGCGTCCGCCGTCCGGGCGGCCAGCGCGGCGAGCTGGATGCTGGCGGCCCAGCCGCCGGCGTGCCGTGCGGCCTTGGCCACGCGCTGCGGCGGAAGCGTCGGGGCCAGCCGGGACAGCATCTCCGTCGCCTCGTCGAACGAGAACCGCAGCTCGGGGAACCGCACCTCGCCGATCAGCCCCCGCGCGCGCAGCCGGTCCACCGGAAGGGGCGGGACGTGCCGGCTGACCAGCACGACGCGCAGCCACCGGGGCAGGTGCTGGACGAACATCGTCAGGGACCCGCCCGCGACCGCCTCGTCCACGACCTCCAGGTCGTCGATCACCAGCACGCGCGGGCCGTACCGCCGCGACTCCAGGTCGTCGAGCAGCGTCCCCACGGCGTCGAGGAGCGCGTGCCGGCGCCGGATGAGGTCGGCGGCGGGCTCTGCGCAGCCCGGGGCGATCCCGTCGAGCGCGGCGAGGATGCTCAGCCAGAGCTGGGCGGGGTCCCGGTCCGACTCGTCGACGGACAGCCAGGCGTGCGGCAGGTCGGTCCAGCCCACCCAGTCGCGCAGCAGGGAGGTCTTGCCCGAGCCGGCCGGCGCGACGACGAGGGTGAGCGGCGACTCGACCGCGGTGTCGAGCAGCTCGATGAGCCGGGGCCGCCGCACGAGGTACTCCGGGTTGACGGCCGGCCGCAGCTTCGCCTGGTAGACGAGCACGTTGCCGCCGAACGAGTCGCTCATGTCCGACTCTCCTAGGTGCGCCTGGCTGCCGTGTGGGCACGACACCACGCAGTCGACCACTCCCGTGTGCGGGGACGCTCACCCGGTTCGGGGGATCTGGCGCGCCGCGCGGACGGCCTCGTAGCGGTCCAGGGCCTCCACGCGCTCGGCCTTGTGGTCGACGACGGGTGCGGGGTAGCCGGCCGGCGGACCGTCCGGCAGCTTCCAGGGCTGGTGCGCCGCCTTGCCCGGCACGTCCGCGAGCTCGGGGACGTACTTGCGCACGTAGGCGCCGTCCGGGTCGAACCGCTCGCCCTGCAGCACCGGGTTGAACACCCGGAAGTACGGGGCTGCGTCGGTGCCGCTGCCGGCCACCCACTGCCAGCCGTGCTGGTTGGAGGCGAGGTCGCCGTCGACGAGCTTGCTCATGAAGTGCCTGGCGCCCCACCACCACGGCAGGTGCAGGTCCTTGACGAGGAACGACGCCGTGATCATGCGCACCCGGTTGTGCATCCACCTCTCGGCCAGGAGCTGCCGCATCCCGGCGTCGACGACGGGAAAGCCGGTGCGGCCCTCCCGCCAGGCGGCGAACAGCTCGTCGGCGTCGGGCCCGCTGTCGGTGACCAGCGCGTCGAAGGAGCGGTCGTAGTTGCGGTGGGCGGAGTCGGGGCGCTGGTCGAGCACGTCGGCGTAGAAGTCGCGCCACGCGAGCTCGTTGCGGAACGACTGGGCGCCGTTCGAACGCTTGGCCGCGAGGTCGGCGAGCAGGCTGCGCGGGTGCACGCAGCCGTACTTGAGGTAGACCGACATCCGCGAGGTGCCGGGGCGGTCGGGCCGGTCACGGCCGTCCGCGTAGTCCTGGAGGTGGTCGCCGACGAACTCGTCCCAGCGCCGGTGCGCCGCCGCCTCCCCGGGCTCGGGCAGGTCGGCGTCGACGGTGGGCTGGTCGGGGATCTCCGTCGCCTTCACGTCGACGGTCGCGGGATCGATCCAGTCCAGGGAGCCCGCGTCGGTGTCCGCGGGGGCGCGCCACCCGTGGTCGGCCCAGGCCCGGCTGAACGGCGTGAACACGCGGTAGCGGCCGCCGTCCCCGGACCGGACCCGGCCGGGGGCGACGGCGTACGGCGAGCCCGTGCGCACCAGCTCGCGGCCCTGCTCGCCGAGGGCGTGCTCGACGTCGTTGTCCCGGGCCTGGCCGTAGGGACCGAAGTCGGCGGCGATGTGGACGGCGCCCGCGCCGATCGCCTCGGCCACCCGGGGCACGACGTCGACCGGGTCGCCCTTCACGACCAGCAGCCTGCCGCCGAGGCTCTCGCTCAGGTCCCGCAGGCAGCCGTAGAGGAACCACTGCCGCGGGGTGCCGGAGGGCTTGAGCAGGCGCGGGTCGAGCACGAACAGGGCCAGCGCGCGGGCGCCCTGACCTGCGGCGAGAAAGGTCGGCTGGTCGGCGACGCGCAGGTCGCGACGGAACCAGATCAGCGCCGGGGCATCGGTCATGCCGCCCACCGTACGGGGGCGCGGGTCGGCTCGCGCCCGGGCGGGACCGTTCCTGTCCCCGCCTCGACGGGGGCCCTAGGGTCCACCTGTGCACAACCACGAACCCGCGGACTACGACTGCCCGTTCTGCGACTTCGCGGCGGAGCGCGAGGCCGACGTGGTCTACCGCGACGACCGGGTCTTCGCGATCATCGCGCCCCGCTGGTGGCCGCGGAACGCGGGCCACGCGCTGATCATCCCGGTCGCCCACCACGAGAACCTGTACGACCTCCCGGCGGCCGACGGCCACGCGATCTTCGACGTCACCCAGCGGCTCGCCCGCGCGATGCGCACCGCGTACGGCTGCGCGGGCGTCTCCACCCGCCAGCACAACGAGCCCGCCGGCAACCAGGACGTGTGGCACTTCCACCAGCACCTGTTCCCCCGCTACCCGGGCGACGACCTCTACGGCACGCTCCCGGAACCGGACTGGCTCCCGGCCGACCGCCGCCGCGCCTACGCGGACCGCCTGCGGTCCGCCCTCCAACCCGCCGCCGAGTCAGCCGACTAGTCCGACCACCCGGCTGACTCGCCACACATTCTTCGCCGAGTCAGCCGGGTGGTCGGACCAGTCGACTGACTCGGCGAAGAAGGTCGGGCGAGTCAGCCGACTGGGCGTCAGGGCACTTCGAACGTCACCGTCTGCACCGGGTTGTCGAACTCCGTGGTCCGGAGCGACACCTGCACGTCCCACTCCCCCGTGGTCGGCAGCACGAGGTCGCCCGCGTAGACGCCCGGCCCCAGCGAGCTGAGCGTCACCTCGCCCAGCTCCACCTCGTCCGAGGCCAGCGCGAGCCGCGGCGCCTCGTAGCCTTCCACGGGTTCGCCGGCGGCGTCGGTCATCTCGATGGTGAGGGTGGCGGGGCCGACGGCGAGGGGGGCCAGGGTGATCCGGGCCGAGATGTCGTCGAGCTGCACCGACTCCTCGGCGGTCGGTCCCCGGGTCTCGGCGGCGGTGACGGCCGCGTCGGACTCGGGGCTGCGGTCCACCAGGAAGCCAGTGACGGCCAGGACCACGACCAGCACGCCCGCCTCCGCGAGCGCCGTCCGGACCAGGAGCGCGGCGGGCGCCGCACGACCCTTGCGCGGTGCCGTGCGCAGGCGCGGCAGCAGCGCGAACCGGTTCCACGCGGCGATCCCGATCGCGACCAGCGCTGCGAGGACCTTGACCAGCAGCAGCGCCCCGTAGCCGGAGTCGACGAGCGCGCCCCAGCTCCCGGCGACCCGCCAGGCCAGCACGGTCCCGGCGACCACGAGCACCGCCAGCAGCACCGAGGCCCAGGTGGAGAAACGGCCGAGCACGACTGCGCCGGCGTCGCCGCGCGCGAGGTCCCCGAGCACGAGCGCGACCGCCACGAGGCCGCCGAGCCACAGGGCTCCCGCGGCCAGGTGCAGCACGTCCACGCCGATCACGAGCGCCTCGGGCGTCGCCGCGCGCGTGTGCCCGGTGAACGCGGGCGCGGCCAGCGCGAGCGCGCAGCCGGCCAGCACCAGGACGACCCGCTTCCGGTCGGGCGCCGCACCCGCCGGGAGCAACCGGACGGCGAGCGCGAGCCCCGCGACCACGGCGGCGGGGACGGCGTACTCGGCGGGCGCGAGCGCCGACCAGGTCGAGCCGTCGGTGATCGCCGACGCCGGCAGGCCGAGCTGGTAGAGCGCGACCAGCGGCACGGCCAGCCCCCAGCCGAGGGCGGCGACGCCGGCCGCCATCCTGGCGACTGCACGGAGTCGCGTGCGTGACCGGTCGGCCACGCGGTCGCGCGGGAGGAACAGGACCACGAAGGCCGCCACCCCGGCGGCCGCCAGCAGGCCCACGTACCCCACCCCGCGGACGACGCCGAGCAGGACGGGCGCGTCGGTGCCGGCGTCCGCGCCGGTCGGCACGTCCACCACGTCGCTGGGCGCCCCCACCGAGAAGCTGAGCGAGCCGCCGATCGGGTGCCCGTCCTCCGACACGAGCCGCCACACCACCACGAGCGTGCCGTCCGGGACCTCCTCGTCGAGGTCGACGAGGAGCCGCGAGGCGCGGACCGTGGCCGTCGACGCCACCTCCTCGCCGGTCGCGTCGAACACCTTGATCCCGGCCGGGACCCCGATCACGGACTCGTTGAAGGTGAAGGTGACCCGCTCGGGGGCGGCGTCGAGCACCGCGCCCTGCGCCGGGTCGGTGCTGATGAGCGTCGCGTGGGCCGCGGCGGGGCTCGCCGACCCGAGCAGGAGCGCCCAGGCGACGGCGAGCAGGAGCAGCCAGCCGCCGGCGCGCCGCCCCGCGGTGCGGTGGCCCGCGGTACGGCGGGTCATCCGCGTCGGCGCTGCCGCAGCAGCACCGCCCCGCCCACCAGGACGCCCGCGGCCAGGAGGCCCGCGGCACCGTAGGTGACCAGCGAGCCGCGCGCCTCGGCGGCGGCAGGCTCCGCGGCGGCAGGCTCGCCGGCGGCGGGCTCAGCGGCCGGCTCCGCGATCACGGTCGCCTCGGGAGTGGGCTCCGCGGTGGGCTCGGCCTTCGCGGACGGCGTCGCGGCGGGCTCGTCCTCACCCGCCGTCACCACGAGGACCGGCGCCGGCCGTTCGAGCGCGTCGTGGCCCTCCCCGTGCTCGGCGACCTCGGTCCAGGCCGCCTCCCCCACCTCGCACTGCTGGACGACCGGGAAGACGAGGGTCGCCCCGGCGTCGTCGGGCAGGCGCACGGAGAACTCGACCTCGGCGTGCTCCCCGTCCGGGAGCGGCTCGTCGGTCGACCAGGTCAGGGCGTCCGGGGTCTGCTCGACGGCCCAGCGGTCCGTGCCGGAGGCGGTGACGTCGGTGGCCTCCTCGGGGACCCGGACGGAGATCGCGGTCGTGGCCGACTCCGCGCAGCCGTGCGGGATCTCGACGCGGAGCTCGGCCGTGGCACCCGCAGCGGTGGTGGAGGGCGTGATGGTCACGTGGGCTGACGCCGTCGTCGTCCCGAGGACCACGAGGCCCACGGCGGCAAGGCCGGTGAGGGCCGCGCGACGGATCGTTGTCGTGCGATTCATGGTGACTCCTGGGGAATGGAGCTGGCCCGCACACCAAACCAGCCTGTCGAACTAGTGTCAAGAATGTGAACTGATGCACCCGCGACCATGGATTTCGGGGTGCGCTGCGCGTACGGTGGTTCACGTCACTGAATCAAGGTCGCAGCCGTGAACTGCGGAGCGGCCGCCACCGGAGGGAAGACATGCCCAACATCACCGTCGAGCTGCTGCGCGGCCGCACGATCGAGCAGCGTCGCGACTTCGCCAAGGCCGTGGCCGACAGCGCCGTCGAGATCCTGGGTGCCCGCCGCCAGGACGTCCGCATGGTGTTCAGCGAGATCACCCCCGACATCGTCGCCAACGGCGGTGTGCTCGCCAGCGAGGACGACAGCCGGGCCGGCGTCGTCGCCACGTTCGCCGACGACTGACAGTTCACTTCGAGGCCCGGGTTTCTTCGACTGTGGTGAGCTCAGCGGGAAGAAAACAAGGACCCGAAGGGGATCGGGCCGGGCCCGGAGGACACGTCCTCCAGGCCCGGCCTCTTCTACTTCACCTTGACGGTCACCCTGGTCTCCGCCGCGAGCGCCAGCTCGCTGCCGAGGTAGGACGCCGTCAGCGTCAGGTCCTTCCCCTTGGGCTGGTCCACCTCGAACCGGGCACGCCCGTTCTCGATGGTCCCGAGGAGCGTCTGCCCGTCCTTCACCGCGAGGCGCACCTGCCCCGTCACCGGGACCTCGTTCGCGGCGGTGAAGGAGACCTCGACGGCCACCTTCTTGCCCGACTTCTTCGCGGTGATCTCCATGGTGGGTACCACCTTGTCGACCACGACCCGGACCTTGGACGTCGCGGCCTTGTGGTCGGCGTCGCCCCCGTAGCGCAGGGTCAGGTCGTACACCCCGGGCTTCAGGCCCTTGGCCGCCAGGACGAGGGTTCCTCGCCCGTCCGCGACCGTGGCCGTCGCGAGGGTGGTGTCACCGTCGCGCAGCTCGACCGCACCCGTGGCCGTGTCCGGCGAGACCGCCACCGAGACCGTGCCCGCCGTGCCGTAGGTGATGGGCAGGGCCACACCGGCCACCGCCGTCACCGTCGGCGACTTCACCGTGATGGTCACCGTGGCCGCGGCGGACGTCGCCGTGCCGTCGGACGCCTTGTAGGTGAACACGTCCTTGCCGGAGAACCCGTCGTCGGAGGTGTAGGTGAACGACCCGTCCGCCTCCAGGGTGACCCGGCCGTTGGCCGGCTGCGTCACCGCGGTCGCGGTCAGCACGTTCCCGTCGGCGTCGGTGTCGTTGGCCAGCACACCCGGCGCCGGGAGGGTCAGCGGCTGGCCGCCCACGGCCGAGTACGCGTCGTTGCCCGCGACCGGAGCCGTGTTGACGGGCGGCTGCTCGCCCTCCTCCACCGTGATGGTCACCGTCGTCGCGGCGGACGTCGCCGCGCCGTCGGAGGCCTTGTAGGTGAACGTGTCCGTCCCGAACCACCCGCTGTCGGGCGTGTAGGTGAAGGACCCGTCCGCCTGCAGGACGACGTCGCCGTGGGCCGGCTGGGTGAGCCCGGTCGCGGTCAGGTCGTCGCCGTCGATGTCGGTGTCGTTCGCCAGGAGACCGGGCGCCGCCACCTCCAGCGCCTTGTCCTCGACGGTGCCGTAGGCGTCGGCGGCACCCACCGGGGCCGTGTTCGCTGCCGTCCCGGCGGCCAGGTCGCCCACCTGCTCGGCGGTCAGCTCGTAGCCGAACATCCGGAAGTCGTCGACCAGGCCGTCCCAGCGGCCGTCCGGCCAGCTGGTCCCGCCGATGAGGTTGGTCGTCGTCTGGCCGCCCACCCCGACGTCACCGATGGTGACGGTGAAGTCGTTGCGCGTGGCCTGGAGCTCGCCGTCGAAGTAGATCTTCCCGACTGAGCCGCTCTGGGTGAACACGACGTGCGTCCACTCGTTCAGCGGCAGGTCCTTGCCCTGGCCCAGGACCAGACGCTCCTGGGCGGTACCCGGGGTGCCCGGCGCCTTGAACGTCGCCGCGAAGCCGGTGGCCCCGCTGGTCTGGGTGTTGGACTGGAGCAGGAAGAACGTGTCGGTGCTGCTGCCGATCTGCAGCAGCGGCACCCACGTGGGCAGGGCGTCCGGACGGGCCCAGATCGAGACGCTGAACTCGTCCTCCATCCCGGCCTCGATGTTGTCCGGCAGCTCGACCTGGTTGCCCGTGCCCGCCGCACCGCCGGGCAGGTTGACCGCCCCGCCGAACCTGCCGGCACCGGACCAGCCGGTCGACCCGGTGAGCGTCGCCGCCCCGACCGAGCTGTCCAGCCCGGTGTTGGCCGCCGTCGACCCCTGACCCTCGTCGAAGGTGTAGTGGATCGGCGTGCCCTCGCCGGGCGGCGGCCGCTCGACCGTGTGCTCCACGGTCTGCGCGGAGTCGCGCCACCCGTCGTCGGCGAGAAAGCGGATCTGCACGTCGTGGTCGCCCGGGGAGAGCGCCACGTCGGTGAACTCCACCGCGCCGGCGACGACGTCGACCTGCCCGCCCACGCGGGCGCCGTCGACCCACAGCTCGGCGACGCCCGTGGGGGCCCCGCCGCTCGCGGCCGCGAAGGCGCCCGAGACGGTGACCGGCGCGCCGAACGGCGACGGGGAGCCCGGCTCGACCGTGACCGTGGTGGTCGTGGCGAGCGCGCTGCCGTCGGCGTACAGGGCAGCCACGGCGTCGTCACCGAGCGCCGAGGTGTAGACCCGGACGTCGTCCATGAGGCCGTCGTAGGCCGGGTCCGGGAAGCCGTTGCGTCCCAGCCAGTTGTTGGCCGTCGGCCCGACGTCGGTCATGTCGATCGTCAGGTCGTCCCGGGACGCGATGGGCTCGCCGTTCAGGTAGAGCGTGCCGGTCGCACCCTGCCGGGTGAACGCGACGTGGTTCCACTCGTTGGCCGTCACGTCCCGGGTCGGCGTGGCGTAGACCCGTTCCTGCAGCGCGGCGCCCTTGGCCTTGAACGTCGCCGCGAGCCCGGTGGCCCCGGCGGCGTTGGTCTGCATCTGGATCTGGAAGAAGCTGCCCGCGTCCCCGAGCCCGTCGCCGAGGTGGAACAGGCCGGTCCAGCCGGTCCTGGTGTCGGGCCGCACCCAGAACGAGGTGGTGAAGCTCTCCTCGCCCTGGAGCAGGTTGTCCGGCAGGTCCACCGCGTTGGCGTTGCTGCCGCCGCTGAGGTCGAGGGCGTCGCCGAACACGCCGTCCTCGCTCCAGCCGGTGGTCCCCGTGAGCGTGGCAGCGCCCACGGACCCGTCCGTGCCGGTGTTGGCGGCCCGGGTGCCGGAACCCTCCTCGAACGCGTAGTGCACCGGGACGTCGGAGGCGCCCGTGTCGGAGCCCACGATCACCAGGTCGTCGATCATGACGCCCGCGCCGGACGCCCCGGCGGAGAGGGTCAGGTCCTGCGACCGTGCCCCGGCCACGAAGGTCCCGACGTACTTGCCGAACTTGCTCTGCGACGACAGGTCCGTGCCCGCCGAGAGCGTGGTCGACAGGTCGCCGACCGAGAGGTCGGCGGTGCCGGGTGCCGTGCCGGAGGACCGGCTGTCGCGGGCGTAGCGCAGCGAGACCCGGTACTCGCGGCCCGGGTCGAGACCCTTGACCGTGCGGGTCAGGCTGCCCTCGCCGCCCACGGCGAGGTGGTAGCCGGTCGCGCCGAGTCCGCCCTGGCTGGGCGCGGCGGCGCGGACGAGCTGGACCTCGCTGTCGACCTCCCAGGGAGACATGCGGCCGTTGCCCGGCTCGACGTCCACCACGGCCGGCGGGTTGGCGGAACGCCAGTCCGCGGGCAGGCGCGGGTACTCGAGCTGGTCGACCAGGTGCGGGGCCGGGGAGTCCATCTCGACCTCGGGGTCGATCTGGAAGATGTCGGCCACCGACGGCGTGCCGTCCTCGTCGAAGACGAAGAGCATGTACGCACCGGGCGGGGCGTACGTGCCGTCGACCGGGCTCTCGACGGTGAGGGTGTCACCGTTCTGGGCGAACGCCAGGTCCTGGAAGTTCTGGTCGTTGTTGAACCCGTGCGTCACCGAGCCGTTGCGGACCAGGGTGACCCGCGAGACGTCGACGTCGGCCTGCACGTCGAACGTGCCGTCGTAGCCGACCTTCTCCGGCACGCCCGTGACCTCCGGGCGCACCGCCGGCTCGTCGCCGTCGAACAGGTACGACGGGGAGTAGAACTCGACGTCCGTGTAGTTACGCGGGCCCGGCGTGCCGCCGCCGCCCACCATCAGGCGGCCGTCGGGCAGCAGCAGGGCGGTCGAGTGGTACAGCCGGGCGTGCTCGTAGGGCACGTCGACCGTGGCCCACTCGCCCGTCTCCGGGTCCCAGATCTCGGCGGTGGTGACGTAGCCACCGTTGCCGTTGTTGTCGCGCGAGCCGCCGGTGACGATCACGTCGCCGTCGGGCAGCACCGTGGACGTGGCCCAGTGCCGGGCGTACTGCATCGGCTCGGTCGCCTCGACCACCGGCGCGTCGGTGCCGCCGGTGATGTCGACGGTGAAGCCGGCGCGGGCGCCGTCCGGACCGCCGCCGTTGGCCCACCAGCCGCCGCCGACCTGCAGGATCTTGCCGGGGCGGTACATCGTGGCTGTGGACGTGGCGCCGACCGGGTTGCCGAGGCCGCCCTGGTTCGCGATGTTCGCCGGCAGGGTGCCGCGGAGGGTCACCTCGCCGTCGCCCGAGGGGTCGAGCTCGTACATCTGGGTGCCGGTGATGTTGAAGACGTTGCCGTTGCCCGGCGCGACGAACGCGCGCGGGTACCACCAGCGGTTCTCGTCGGGCCCGTTGCCGTTGCCGCCGTCGCCGTACGCGGCCGCGCTGGTGGCGCCGTCCAGCAGCTTCCAGGAGCTGCCCTCGTCCGGCGTGTAGATCTCCGGCGTCAGCACGCCGGGACCGCCGGGGCCGCCCTTGAGGCTGCCGCCCTGCACCACGACGGAGCCGTCCGGCAGGGTGGTGCCCGTGGGGTACCAGCGCGGGAAGTTCATCGGGGCCTCGTTGCGCAGCCCCTGGTTGGTCGTGTAGCTGGTGACGCCGATCGCGGCGTCGTTCGGCGCGTTGCCGCCCAGGCCGTCGTCACCGCCGACCGTCATCGTGGCCCGCCGGTGCGGCATCTGGACCTGCATCGAGCAGAACAGGTCGGTGTAGGTCGAGTTCGTCACGATGCCGTCGTTCACGTTGGCGGTCGTGCGCTCCTCGTCCGGGTCCCAGACGTCGATCTCCATCTGGCCGCCCTGCGTGACGCAGGAGTTGCCGTAGAAGTCGTAGGGCGTGTTGTCGGTGCAGCCCGACGAGACGCTGCCGAACGACTGGACCTTGCCGTCGGACGTCAGCGCCGCGTTGATCGGCACCAACGGCCAGGGCGTGACGCCGCTCCAGGCGCCCTGCTCGGCCTTGTTCGGCGCCGAGCAGTCGGCCGGGAGCAGGCCCGCGGTGTAGGCCAGGCCGTTCTTGATCTGGGTGCGGATCGGGGCCTCGGCGTAGGCCGTGCCCTCGTGCCCCATCCCCGAGTACCACGACCGGCCGGAGTCGATCTCCTGGCACCACGTGATCGGGTGGTTCGTGCCGTTGTTGCCCCCGCCGTACGACGACTCGTCGGCGTTCAGCAGCGTGCGCACGTTGGGCGCCGGGTTGACCAGCCAGTCGTACCACTCGTCGCTGCGGGTGAACTCGGCCGGCAGGCCCTGGGTCAGCGGGTGCGAGGTGTCCTTGACCACCACGCGGCCCGGGCGCACCGCCGGGTTCTCCGGGTGGCCCTCGGACGCCGCGCCCACGAGCCGGGCGTAGAACGGGTTCACGTCGTGCTCGCTCTGGCCGACCGACCAGCCCGCGTAGTGCAGGCCCAGGTAGCCGCCGCCACCGCGGATGTAGGCCTCCAGCGCGGCGCGCTGGTCCACGTTGAACAGCACGCCACCGGTCTGGGCGAACGCGATCGTGTCCTTGGTCGCCAGGTTCGCCGTGGTGAACGCAGCGGGGTCGTCGGTCTCCTGGATCTCGACCGGCTGGTTGTACTCCACGCCCAGGTCCGCGACCAGGTCGCGGATGGCCTGGCGGGCCTGGACGTGCGAGGCGTGGAAGTTGGACTTGTAGAACAGCAGGACGCGCAGCACGCCGTCGTCCACGGAGCCCGGCGCGGCCTGCGCGGGGGCCGCCGCTGCGGGGGCGGCCTGGGCGACGCCGCCCAGGAAGGGCACGACCGCCAAGGAGGCGGCGAGCACGGCCGCCAGGCGTGCCCGGCGGGAGCGACGCGCATGGTGGCGCCGGTCAGGTCTGCGTAACAGGTTCATCGTTGATCCCTTTTCGCACGTTGTTGATGGACATGAGGGCAGGCCGGGACGGCCGATCCCCGCACGGGGTCGGCCGCCCCGGAGCTGCTCTCCGGTGGTGCGTCTTGCGTTCAGTGCCCCCTGAAGTACAGTGCCCCCTGAACATGTGGTGCCCTCGGGGCCCGGTCAGCGCAGCTCGGCGATGACCGTCTTGAGCTCCGTGTAGTCGTCCAGCCCGAACGAGCCCAGCTCGCGGCCCCAGCCGGACTGCTTGAAGCCGCCCCGCGGGAGGGTGACGTCGTCCGCGTGCCAGGTGTTGAGCCAGACCGTGCCGGCCCGGAGCCTGCTGCCGACCCGGTGGGCCGTGCTCAGGTCGCGCGACCACACGCCCGCGGCCAGGCCGTAGACCGTGTTGTTGGCCGCCGCGACCACCTCGTCCTCGCTGTCGAACGGGATGGCGGTGATGACGGGCCCGAAGATCTCGTCGGTCTGGACCGCCATCTGCTCGGTGACGTCGGTGATGAGCGTCGGGGAGAAGAAGTAGCCGCGGTCGGCGGCCGGGTCGGGGCTGCCCGCGGCGATCGTGGCGCCGTCGGCGACCGCTCCCCGCACGTAGCCCATGACCTTCTCGTGCTGCTCCTGCGAGACCAGCGGCCCCATCGTGGTGGCGGGGTCGAACGCGTCGCCGACCCGGATGGCCTTGGCGGCCGCGGCCACACCCTCGATGACCTGGTCGAACACCTCGCGCTGCACGTAGAGGCGCGAGCCGTTGACGCAGCACTGGCCCTCGTTGAAGTAGCCCGCCAGGGCGGCGCCGGCGATCGCGGCGTCGAGGTCGGCGTCGGCGAAGATGATGTTGGGCGCCTTGCCGCCCAGCTCCAGCGAGACCTTCTTGAGGTTCTTCGAGGCGCCCGCGGCGATCTTCTTGCCCACCTCGGTGCTGCCGGTGAAGGCGACCTTGTCCACGCCGGCGTGGTCCACCAGGGCGGCGCCCGCGTCCCCGAACCCGGGCAGCACGTTCACCACACCGGCCGGGACGCCGGCCTCCAGCAGCAGCTCGCCGAGCCGGAGCGCGGTGAGCGGGGTCTGCTCGGCGGGCTTGAGCACCACGGTGTTGCCCGCCGTGATCGACGGGATGATCTTGAAGGCGGCCATCGTGAGCGGGAAGTTCCACGGCACGATGCCGGCGACGACACCGATCGCCTCGCGGCGCGTGTAGGCGTGGAAGTCGCGGCCGGGCACCGACATCGGGATGGTCGTGCCCTCCATCTTGGTGGCCCAGCCCGCGAAGTACCGGAACAGCTCGGCGGCCACGCCGACGTCGCCCCGGGCGGACGCGAGGCTCTTTCCGTTGTCGAGCGACTCGAGCTGCGCGAACTCCTCGGCGCGCTCGTCGATCATGTCGCCGATGCGCCACAACAGGTGCGAGCGGTCGCGCGGGGTCATCCGCGACCACGGCGAGCCCGACTCGAAGGCGTTGCGGGCGGCGGTGACCGCCCGGTCGGCGTCGACCGCGGACGCCTGGGCCACCTGGACCAGGACCTCCTCGGTCGCCGGATTCACCGTCGCAAAGGTCTTGCCGTCCTTGGAGTCGACCCACTCGCCGTCGATCAGCAGCTGCTTGGGCGAGGACAGGAACGAGGAGACGGCGGGCAGAAGAAGGGAGTTCTCGGACATGGGGAGCCTTCCGGGGTGTCGGGGTTCTCAGGGGTGGTTCGGGGCGAGTTCGGCCGCGGCTACTTGATGATCAGCACCTTCGACCGGTCGAGGGTGAGCGCGACGGCGGCGACGATGATCGCGCCGTAGAGGATCTGCTCGTAGGCCGACGGCACGCCGACGATCGGCAGCCCCACGCGCAGCAGCGTCACCACGAGCGCCCCGGCGAGGCTGCGCCAGAGCGAGCCGTGGCCGCCGGTGATGGCGGTGCCGCCCACCACGATGGCCGCCACCGCGGGCAGCAGCAGATTGTCCGCCATGGTCGGGCTGCCGCTGAAGTTCCGGGAGACCAGCATGACGGCGGCCAGGCCCGCGCAGGCGCCGGAGAGCGTGAACGCGGCGACCTTGACCAGGTCGACCGGCGCGCCGCCCAGGCGGGCCGCCGACTCGGAGTAGCCGGTGGCGCGGACCCAGGCGTCGAGCGGGGTGAACCGGAGCACCAGGGAGACCGCGACCACGACGAGCAGCGCGACGAAGAAGGACATCGGCACCACGCCGGCCACGTAGAGCGTGAGCCAGTGGGTGGCGTCCCGGTCGACCACGCGGATCGGCCCGGCGTCGGAGATCACCAGGGCGATCGCGGTGAAGATGCTCATGCCGCCGAGCGTGACGATGAACGACGGGATGCGCAGCAGCACGTGGGCGACGCCCTGGAGCGCGCCGATCGCGCCGGTGGCCGCGATGATCGCCAGGGTGGTGAGCCCGCCGAGGTCGGGCAGCCACAGCGCGAAGAAGACCGTCGCCAGGGAGCACAGCGCGGCGATCGACAGGTCGATGCCGCCGCACAGGACCACCAGGGTGGCGCCGGCGGCGAGCACGACGAGCGGCGCCGAGGTGCGGACCGCGGCCGTGAGGCTGCTGGCGGTCAGGAAGCTCGGGTCGGCGACGGTGAGCGCCGCCAGCAGCACGACGAGCGCGATGACCGGCATGAACGACGTGAGCCGCTGGGCCGTGGTCGGCCGGCCCTTGACGACGGGCTCGGAGGCCGGCCCGGGGGCCGGCTGGGTGAGGACGGGCGTGGACATGCTCAGACCATCTCCTTGACGAGGTCGAGCGGAGTCGGCTTGTTCCCCGTGGGAGCGGCGACCTCCGTGGTCGCGCGGCCGTCGCTCATGACGATGATCCGGTCGGACATGCCGATCGCCTCCTCGAGGCTGTCGGCCAGCAGCACCGTGGCCACGCCGCTGTTGGCGAGCTCACGCATGAGCCGGTACACCTCCGAGCGCGCCCCGACGTCGAGGCCGCGGGTTGGGTGGTCGAGCAGCAGCAGCCGGACGTCGCCGGCCACCAGCCAGCGCGCCAGGACGACCTTCTGCTGGTTGCCGCCCGACAGCCGCTGGATCGCGGTGCCCCGGTGCGGGGTGCGGATCGAGAGCCGGTCGATCCACGTGTCCACCAGCGTCGCCTGCTTGCGCGGCCGGACGACGGGCCCGGTGCAGCGGGCCTGCTGCTTGGTGAGCGTCATGTTGTCGGCCACCGACATCGGCCCGACCATGCCCTCGGTCTTGCGCTCGGCCGGGACGTACCCGATGCCTGCGGCGCAGGCCGCGCGGGTGCCGGACAGGTCGAGCCGCTTGCCGTCGAGCACGACCTCGCCGGCCGTGGTCGGCTCGGCGCCGAAGAGCGCCCGGCACACGTCCTCGCGGCCGGAGCCGTGCACGCCGACGATGCCGACGATCTCGCCGGCGTGGACGTCGAGGTCGACGCCGCTGAACGTCCTGCCGGACAGGCCGCGCACCTCGAGCCGGGGCCTGCGGGGCTCCTCGGACCGCTCGGCGGCGCCGTCGTGGTAGTGGTCGTCGGACCCGGTCGAGCCGATCATCATGCGGTGCAGCTCGGCCGGGGCCGCGCCCTCGGCGGGCACCTCGCCCACCGACTGGCCGCCGCGCAGCACGGCGACCCGGTCGCAGACGTCGAGCACCTCGTCGAGCCGGTGCGAGACGAAGACGACGGACGCGAACTCGCGCAGCCGCCGCACCTGGGTGAACAGGGTCTCGATCTCCTTGGACTCCAGCACGGAAGTGGGCTCGTCGAGGATGATCACCGGCGGGTGCGAGGTGCGCTCCTCGATGCGGAGCACCTTGGCGATCTCGACCATCTGCCGGTCGGCGAAGCTCAGGGTGTCGGTGCGCGCGAGGGGGTCGATGTGCGACCCGATCTTGTCGAGCTGCTCCTGCGCGAGCCGGCGCATCGTGCCCCACCGGTAGATGCCGCGGCGCACGCCGGGTCCCTCGCTGCCGAGCACGATGTTCTCGGCGGCGGTGAGGTTGGGCACGAGCGACTGCTCCTGGAACACCATGCCGATGCCGTGGTCGGCGGCGTCGACGACGCTCCGCAGGCGCACCTTCTCGCCCCGCACCCAGATCTCGCCGTCGTCCGGCCGCACGAGCCCGACCAGAGCCTTGAGCAGCGTGGACTTGCCCGCGCCGTTCTCGCCGGCCAGGCCGAGCACCTCGTTCTGGCGCACCACGAGGTCCACGCCGTCGAGCGCCTTGACGCCCGGGTAGTGCTTGACGAGCCCGCGCACCTCGAGGGCGTGCCGGGGTTCCGGCACGCGGGGTGCGGACTCTGTCCGCAGGTTCGTTGTCACTTGGTCACCTGGTTCCTACGACGCTGTGGGATGACGGCGGCCGCGACGGCCGCGACGACGATGAGGCCCTGGACCCCGCCCTGCCAGTACGGGCTGACCCCGACCTGGACGAGGCCGTTGGTCAGGACGGTCACCAGCAGCACGCCGACCGTGGAGTGGAGGATGCCACCGCGGCCGCCGGTGAGCAGGGTGCCGCCGACGACGGCGGCCGTGATGGCCGAGAAGTCGTAGCCCTTGCCCGCCTGGACCAGGCCCGCGCCGAGCTGGCTGGTGACCAGCACGCCGGCCAGGCCGTAGAACGCGCCCGCCATGGTGAAGACCGCCACCTTGAACGGCGCGACCCGCACGCCGGAGAGCGACAGCACCTCCTCGGCGCCGCCGATCGCGAAGGCGTACCGGCCCAGGCGCGAGTAGCGCTGCACCAGGGCGCCCAGGACCACGCAGGCGAGCGCGATCCAGGTCAGGTGGGCCAGGCCGAGGAACCGGTCCACGGCCCAGCCCTCCAGCATCGGGTCGGTGACGTTGGGCTGGACGCCCGCGAACAGGAGGGTGGCCACGCCCAGGCCCACGGCGGAGACGCCGAGGGTGGCCATGAACGACGGCACCTTGAGCACGACCAGGGCGAGCCCGCTGAGGCAGCCGAGCGCGGCGGCCAGCAGGACCGCGACGGCGACCCCGAGGAGCCCCCAGTCGTTGTCGTTGCGGTTGTTGGCGACCAGGAGGGCGACCGTGATGGCGGACGCGCCCATGATCCCGGGGGCGGACAGGTCGATCGAGCCCATCATCAGCACGAAGCTGATGCCGATGGTCACGACCGCGAGGACCGCCGCGGCGTCCAGGACGTTCTGCACGTTGGAGAGCGTGCGGAACCCGGGGCTGAGCACCGCGAAGATCGCGAAGATGACGACGAGCGCGACCGGCGGTCCCGCGTCCCGCAGGGACACCCCCCGCCGAGGCCGGGGGCGTTGCGCGTGCACGACGTCGGTGTCGGCTTCGGCGGGGGGTGCCATGGTCACGAGATCGCGCCCTGCGACCGGCTGAAGAGGTTGTCGCAGGCGAAGTCGGCCTCGTCGGTCTCCGGGGAGACGAAGTCGGCGACGTTGTCCTGCTCGATGAGGAACTGCTCGGCGAACCAGGCGCGGTCCTCGTCGGCGATGTCCTCGGCGGCGAGCTCACCGGTGGCCACGCAGTAGCCGATGGCCAGGCCGATGCCGCCCTGCCAGGGGCCGTCGCTGGAGACGGTCGCCGTCATGGTGCCGTCCTCGATCGCCGTCAGCGCGTCGGGCACGGCGTCGATGCCGACCACGGCCACGTCGTCCCGGCCGGCCTGCTGCAGCGCCTCGAGCGCGCCGAGCGCCATGTCGTCGTTGGCGGCCCAGATGCCCTTGACGTCGTCGCCGTGCTTGGTCAGCAGCGTCTTGGTGACCTCCAGCGCCTCCGCGCGGGAGAAGTTGGCGGTCTGGTCGTCGAGCAGCTCGACGTCCGGGTTGGCCGCCAGCGACTCCTCGAGCCCGGCGAACCGGTCCTTGGCGGCACCGGTGTCCAGGATTCCCTGGAGGGCGATGATGCCGCCCGAGCCACCGATGGCCTCGGACAGCGCGTCGCCGATCTGCTTGCCGGACTCCACGCCGTTGTAGGTGATGTGCGAGAGCCACTGGTCGTAGTCGGCGACGTTCAGGTCGGCCGGCTTGTTCCACTGGGTGACCAGGAAGGCGCCGGCCTCCTCGGCGCCCTCGACGATCGGCGGGGTGTCGGAGTCGCCGTTGGGCAGGATGTTCATGACGAGGCACTCGGTGTCGCCGGCGAGGAGCTGGGAGATCTGCTCCTGCTGGCGCGTCGAGTCGCCGTCGTAGGTGAGCCGCTCCTGGGTGAGGCCGACCTGCTCGGCGAAGGCGTCGCCGCCGTCGAGCCACGAGGCCTCGTAGGGGTTGGACTCGTTGCGCACCTGGCCCACCAGGGTGACGTCGGCGGGGTCGCAGGCGGCGGCGCCCTCGGTGCTGCCACCGCCCCCGGCGGCCGTCTCGGTGCAGCCCGTGAGCGTGGCGGCCGCCAGGGCGACGCCGAAGACGGCGGCCGTGCCTCGCGCGGCGGTGTGTCGAGAGGTGAACTTCATTGTCGTTTCCTCGATTTCGTTCGGTGCCGGTGTCCGGCGGTGAAACTGGTGTGGGAGGGACGGGCTCAGCGCGCCAGCCAGCCTCCGTCGACGGCCAGGACGTGGCCGTTGACGTAGTCGGCAGCGGGTGAGCTGAGGAAGACGGCCGCTCCGGCGACGTCCTCGGCGGTGCCCCAGCGGCCGGCCGGGATCCGTTCGAGGATGGAGCGTGAGCGGTCCGCGTCGTCGCGGAGCGCGGTGGTGTTGTCGGTGACCATGTAGCCCGGGGCGATCGCGTTGACCTGGACGCCGTGCGGCCCCCACTCGTTGGCCAGCGCCTTGGTCACGCCGGCGACGGCGTGCTTGCTGGCCGCGTAGGACACCACCCGCAGGCCGCCCTGGAAGGACAGCAGGCTGGCGATGCTGACGATCTTGCCGTGACCCCGCTCGACCATCGGCCGGCCGAGCTGCTGGGTCAGGAAGAAGAGCCCGTTGAGGTTGACGTCGAGCACGCGCTGCCAGGAGTCGCGGCTGACGGCCACGGAGTCCTCGCGGTCGATGATCCCGGCGTTGTTGACCACGATGTCGATCTGCCGCGAGCCGGTCAGCTCGGCGCCGACCCGCTCGACCGCGTCGAGGTCGCTCACGTCGAGGTCCACGACGTCGGCCTTCGCGCCGAGCGCGAGGACCTGGTCGCGGGTCTCGTCCTGGTTGCCGGGCCGGCCCAGCAGCACGACGTCGGCGCCCGCGCGAGCAAGGCCGAGCGCGACCGCGCGGCCGAGGCCGCGCCCCGCACCGGTCACCGCGGCGCACCTGCCGTGCAGGTCGAAGGGTGAGCGCGCCTCGCCGGAGGCAGCGGCCGGGCCGGTCGTCACAGGTCCTCCACCGCCACGGGGCTCAGGTCGGTGTAGACGTTGTTCTCGCCGGCCATCGCCCAGATGAAGGCGTACGACCCGGTGCCGGCCCCGGCGTGGACCGACCAGGGCGGGGAGATGACGGCCTCGCGGTTGCGGAGCACGAGGTGCCGGGTGGCGCCGGGCTTGCCCATGAAGTGGAAGACGCGGGCCTCCTCGTCGAGGTCGACGTAGCAGTAGATCTCCGTGCGCCGGTCGTGCAGGTGCGGCGGGAAGGTGTTCCAGACCGAGCCGCTGGCGATGACGGTCACGCCGAACTGGAGCTGCGAGGTCTTGACGTCCTGGCCCCAGACGTAGCGGAAGAGACTGCGCTCGTTGGCGGCGTCGGCCGAGCCCAGCGCCACCGGCTCCACCTCGCTGTGGCTGAGCGCCGTGGTCGGGTAGGTCGCGTGCGCCGGGGCGGACACGAAGTAGAAGGCGGCGTCGGCGCCACCGAACGACACCTCGCTCCCCCGGCCCACGAAGAGGCCGTCGAGGTGCTCGAGCTCGTACTTCTCGTCGTCGACGACGACGTGCCCGGGCGCCCCGACGTTGATGATGCCCAGCTCGCGGCCCTCGAGGTGGGACTCGGTGCCCAGCACCTCGGACCAGGCCGGGAGCGCGAGCTCGGCGGTGCCGGGGACGGCGCCGCCGATGACCAGCCGGTCGTCGTGGGTGTAGGTGCCGTTGACCTCGCCGCTCACGAAGAGGTCGGGGACGAGGAAGTTCTCCCGCAGGTCCGCTGTGGTGGCCGTCTCCGCGCTGGACGGAGATGTCGAGTATCGAACCTGGATCACGTAGCTGCCCCTCGGTCGGTCTGCGAATCGCGTTCGTCTGTGAACTGCGTTCGTCTATGTGAACTGGTCTGAAGATAGACGTGATCCGGCTCACGGGTCAAGGGGCGGAAACCTGTCCATGTATGCGAACTAGCGGTAGCGTTGTATTCACCCCCGGGGAGGGCCCGGTGCACCGTGGTAGGACCAGAGGAGAGTTCATGCAGCTTCAGAAGGAGTTCAAGAGGGAGACGAACGGCGCCGCCGACGCGGGGCCGGTCAAGTCCGCCGCCCGCGCCCTGGACCTGCTGGACGACATCGCGGCCCGCGGCCCCGGAACTCAGCTGCAGCTCTCGAACCGCCTCAACATCCCCAAGAGCAGCCTCCACGCGCTGCTGCGGACCATGACCGAGCGCGGCTGGCTGCAGACGGACCCCACGGGGAGCGTCTACCAGCTCGGCATCCACTCACTAGTCGTCAGCTCGGCCTACCTCGACGGCGACCCCGTGCTGGCGCGCGCCCAGTCCGTGCTCGACGAGGTGGCCGCCGCCACCCAGGAGACGGTTCACCTGGGCCGCCTCGACGGCGCCGACGTCATCTACACCGCCAAGCGCGAGTCGGTGCACCCGCTGCGCATGCACTCCGCCGTCGGACGCCGGCTCCCGGCGTACGCGACCTCGCTGGGCCGCGCCCTGCTGGCCGAGATGCCGGCCGAGGAACGTCGCGACCTGGTGCCCGAGTCGATCGCCGCGATCACGCCGAACACGACCACCGAGAAGGAGGCCGTGCTGGAGATCATCGACCAGGCGGCCTACCAGGGCTACGCCACCGAGAGCGAGGAGTCGTGCATGGGCGTGCGCTGCTTCGGCGTCGCGCTCCCCTTCGGCCACCACGCCGTGGACGCGATGAGCGTCGCGGTGCCGATCAGCCGGCTCGGCGACGGCCGCGAGGACCTCATCATCGAGACCCTGCTGAGCGTGCGGTCGCGGCTCGCGGCCGTGCACGAGAACAGCATGGTGCGCTGAGGGGCCGTCCCGGACGCGCCCCGGACGCACGAGACCCCGCAGGTCCCCTTTGAGGCCCGGGGTTTTTTTTTTTTTTCTTTTTTCCAGCTAAAAAAACCCGGCCCCCCACAGGA
>NZ_JBHWLR010000016.1:111554-137192 GCF_042731755.1 Promicromonospora sp. NPDC059942 | reverse complement strand
GGCCGTTCTTGGGGTTGCGGGGGTTCTTCCGCCCCGCCACGCCAATCCCCTTTGGAGTCCTGGGTTTTTTCGTTTGGAGTCACCCAAAAGAGAAGAAACCCGGGCCTCAAAGGGGAGGGAGGGACCGCGGCGGACGACGGCGCCCAGCCCTGCGCCGACGGCGCCCAGCCCTACGCGGCCGGGGCCGGCCGCGCCTCCGCGGCCGGGGCGGCCGGGGCGTCCGGGGCGTCCAGCCGCAGCCGGCGCGGCGACACGTACCGGCGGCGGTCGGTCACCACGATCGTGGCCAGCAGCCCCACGACCAGCCAGGCCGCCAGCGCCGCCACGCCGCCGGCGAGGCTCGCGTCGCCGGCCGTCACGGCCCGCAGCGCGACGATCGCGCCGTGCGTCGGCAGCAGGTCGCCGAGCGCGTACAGCGGCCCCGGCAGCGTGGAGACCACGCCAGTCGCCACGGTCAGGACGGCGACCGCGAGCGACGCCAGCCGGCCCGCCGGGCCGAAGATCGCGGCCAGCGCCTGGTTGAGCGCCACGAACGCGGCCCCCGAGAGGAGCGCGACCAGCACGAAGCCGACCGCCGCGGACAGGTGCAGCCGCAGCACCGGGATCGCGACGGCGGAGATGACGAGCGCGGCGCTCGCCGCCGCGATGGACCCCGGCACCGCGGCCCGCAGCGTGAGCCGCCACGTCGGCTCGCGCGACGTCAGGATCCCGGCGGGCAGCGGGCGGGTCGCCAGGTACGTCACCAGCGCGAGGGCCCACAGCGCCAGGGCGGAGAACAGGGCGATCGACAGCACGCCGAACGCCGCGGACGTGGTGGTCGACGTCGTCGGGTCGGCCGCCACGGTGGACAGGTGGTCCTGCTCGTCGTCGGTGTACGTGGGCACCTGGTCGACGGCGTCCGACAGCCCCGAGGCGAGCTGGTGCGCGCCGTCGTCCGCGTCGTGGGCGCCGCTCGCCACCTGGTCCGCGCCCGGCACCAGCTCGTCCGCGCCCGTGGCCAGCCCGCTCGCGCCGACGGCGACCTCCTGCGCCGCCGCGTTCGTCTGCGCCACCCCGGCGTCGAGGTCCGCCGCCCCCGCGACGAGCTGCCCCGCCGCGGCGTCGACCTGCCGGGCGCCCGACGCGACGCCCTGCGCCCCGGCATTCAGGTCGTCGGCGGCGCTCGCCGCTAAGGCGATGCCGGCCGCCAGCTCGGCCGACCGCGTGGCCAGCTCCGCGTTGCCCCGGGCCACCTGCCGCGAGCCGGTGCGCAGCGCCTGCACGGCGTCGCGCGCGGACTCGACGTCGGCGCGCACGCGGGCCTTGCCGTCCTCGATGCGTTGCGCGGCGGAGTCGGCCCGGCCGGCGGCACGCTCCAGCGCCTGGCAGAAGTCGCGGTCGGCCACCACGCTCGCACCGCACCGCTCGGCGAGCCGGTCCAGCTCGGCGACGACGTCGCGGGTGTCGGGGAGCCGGTCCAGGCCGTCGATCGCCCGGTTGGCCACGGGGACCACCCGGTCCGCGAGCCGCTTGTTGCCGTCGGCGACCCGATCTGCGGCGTCGGCCAGCTCCTGGGCGGCCGCGGGGAGCCGGGCTGCGCGCTGCGCGGCGTCGTCCAGGCCGGAGGACAGCGCGGCCGTGCCGTCGGCGACCTGCCCGGCCCCGGCGGCGACCTCGCCGGTGGCGCCGGCCAGCGCGGACGTACCCGAGGTGAGCCCCGCCGCCCCGGCCGCGAGCTGGCCGGTCCCGGCGGCGAGCGCCCCGGCGCCCCCGGACAGCTCGTCGGCGCCGTCGGCCACCTGGTCGACGCCGCCGGACAGCTCGTCGGCCCCGTCGCTGAGCTGGGCGGTGCCGTCGGCGAGCTGACCCGCACTGTCGGAGGCGTCCCCGAGCTGCTTGTGGAGCGTGGTGAAGCTGCCGTAGATGTTGCCCAGGTAGGACTCCACGACGGTCTGGTTCAGGGCGTCCTGGGTGTCGTCGGCCACGCCGCCGGCCAGGTACGGGTCCGCGACGCCGGCAGCCGTGGTCGTCTGCACCTGCAGCCCGGCCTGGACGGCGTCCATCGGGTCGTCCGCGGTCGCGGCCGACATGCCCTGGGCGGAGAAGTCCTTCGGGATGGTGACGACGGCGGCGTAGGTGCCGCCGCGGAGCCCGTCGCGCGCGTCGGAGGCGTCGGTGAGCACCCACGCGTACGCGGAGTCGTCGTCGTGAGTCAGGTTCCCGGCGAGCGTGCGGCCGAGCGGGACCTGCTGCCCGTTGACCGTCACGGGCTCGTCGTTGTTCACGACGGCGGCCTGGGCGGTCTGGTGATCGGTGCCCGGGGACCAGAAGGCCCAGGTGAGCACGCCCATGACGAGCAGCGGCACGGCCACCAGGGCGGTCCAGGTGCGCCAGGTCAGGGGCCGGGTCGTCAGGGACCGGGCGGAGGCGGCGAACGACATGGTCATCACAGGACCTCTGCGGGTCGGTGGGTCATGGCGTAGAGCTGGGTGGCCTCCAGCGGGAGCAGGTCGACCACCCGGTCGGGGTCCTGGCAGGCCAGGACGAACGTGGCGGGCAGACCGCCGGAGGTCACGCGGAAGGCGAGCTGGTCGCGCAGCCGGGCGCGGGCCTCGGAGCGCAGCACCAGGTCGGCGTCGTCGACCAGGATCAGCTCGACGTCGCGGGCCAGCGCCTCGGTGACCCGGCCCGCGGGGTCCAGGTCGCCGCGGCCGTCGACGATGGCGACGTGTGGCCGCAGGGCGTGCACGTGCTGGGGCAGCACCTGGCCGAGCACCTTCAGGTCGCCGCGGTGGCGGGTCACGCGCCCCGCGAGCGAGAGCAGCAGGGCCGACTTGCCCACCGCGCCGGACCCGTGCAGCACCAGCACCTCGCCCCGGGGCACGTGCAGCTCGACGTCGCGGTAGACCGGGCGGCCGCGGTCGTCGTCCAGGCTCAGGGCCTGCGCGCTGATCACCTCGTCGCTGTGCGGCGCGGGCCAGTCCGCCAGCCGCAGCTCGTGCAGCAGGCCGTCGCCCTCGGCGTCGAACACGGGCAGCCTGCGGTCGAGCGCGGGCGGCAGGCCCCAGGCCCGGTCTCCGAGCAGCGCGAGCACGGCGGGCACGAACGTCATCCGGACCACGAACGCGTCGATGAACACGCCCACGGCCAGGGCGAACGCGATCGGTTTGAGGGTGGCGCTGCCGTCCGGCACGAACGCCGCGAAGACGCCGAACATGATGAGCGCCGCCGCGACGACCACCCGGGAGGCCGAGACGAAGCCCTCCTCGATCGCCTCGTGCGCGTCGCCGTGGTGGGCGTAGTGCTCGCGGATCCGCGAGACGAGGAAGACCTCGTAGTCCATCGCGAGCCCGAACAGCACGCCCATCAGGATGATCGGCAGAAAGCTCACGACGCTCCCGACGTGCGCGACGTCGAGCAGGGCGGCGCCGTGCCCCTCCTGGAACACGAGCGACGTGAGGCCGAACGCCGCCCCGATCGAGAGCAGGTAGCCCACGGTCGCCTTGACCGGCACCCAGACCGAGCGGAACACCATGGCCAGCAGCACCAGCGAGAGCCCGGCCACCAGCAGGCCGAACGGGACCAGCGCCGCGCCCAGCCGGTCGGAGACGTCGATGCCGACGGCGGTCAGGCCCGTGACCGCCGTCTGCGCGTCGTGCTCGGCGAGCCAGTGCGGCTCCTGGTCCCGGAGGCGTTCGACCAGCTCGTCCGTGCGCGCGTCGTCCGGCGCCGTGGTCGGGACCACCGAGATGATGCCCGTGTCGCCCTTCTCGTTGGGCGTGGCCAGCGGCACCGCCGCGACGCCGGGGAGGTCGCGGATCTCGTCCGCGAGGTGGTCGACCAGCCCGGAGGGGTCCGTGGACTGGATGACGTCCGCCGTCACCAGGAGCGGCCCGTTGAAGCCGGGGCCGAAGTGCTCGGCCACCACGTCGTAGGTCTCGCGAGCCGGCGAGCCGGCCTCCTGGCTGCCGTTGTCCGGCAGCGCGAGCCGCAGGTTCGCCGCGGGCACGGCCAGGGCGCCGAGCCCGAGCACCACGATCACGATCGTGACGAGCGGCCGGCGCGTGACGAAGCGGACCCACGGCCGGGCGACCCGGGGCTTGCGGAGGCGGCGACGACGCTCGGAGCGGGCCTTGGGCACCATCCGGCGCCCCGCGAACGCCAGGAGCGCCGGCACGAGCGTCACCGCCACGCTGACCGCGACGGCCACACCGAGCGCCGCCGAGACACCCATCGTCGTCAGGAACGGGATGCGCGCCACCGACAGGCCGAGCAGCGCGATGAGCACCGTCAGCCCCGCGAAGAGCACCGCCGAACCCGCCGTCGCGGTCGCCCGCGCGATCGACTCCTCCACCGACAGGCCCTCGGCGAGCTGGTCGCGGTGCCGGGACAGCAGGAACAGCGCGTAGTCGATGCCCACCGCCAGGCCGATCATCACCGCGAGCATCGGCGCGGTCGAGGAGACCGGCACGAAGAGGGTCCCCAGGTACACCAGGGAGACGGACACGCCCACGCCCACCACCGCCGTCACCAGCGGCATAACCGCGGCGATGATCGTCCGGAACATGAGCAGCAGCACCACCAGCGCGATGAGCAGTCCCACCGCCTCCGTGGAGCTCAGCCCCGGGATGCGGTCCGCGAACGCGTCGCCGCCCGTGTAGACCTTGGCGCCGTCCCCGACCTCACCCGCGAGATCGTCGGCGATCCCGCTCAGGTCGGTCAGCGTGGCGTCGCTGACCTGCGTCGAGTCCACCTTGAGCTGCACCCCGATGTTCGCCGCCAGGCCGTCGTCGGACACCGCGTCGTTGACGTCGGGGTCGAACGGGTCCGACGCCACCTCCACCTGCGCCACGTCCCCGATCCGGTCCACGGCGTCCGACACCGCCTGCCGGGTCGCGGCCGTGTCGACCTGCTGCCCCTCCGGGACCAGCAGCACGAGCTGCGCCGACGTGCCGCTGACCTGTGGAAAGACGTGGTCGAGGTGGTCCATCGCGTCCTGCGACTCCGACCCCGGGATCGTGAACGTGTCGTCCGTGCCCTTGTTCAGGAGGGCGCTCGCGGCGCCGCACACGACGAGCACCAGGACCCATCCGAGGACGACCAGGCCGCGGTGCCGGGCCACCGCACGGCCGAGCCGATAGAGGAAAGACGACACGACGCACCTCCTGCACACCGGGACAGCGCACTTCCATGCTGGCAGCGCCGGGCGGAACCGACATGTCGAGCGCCGGGGCCGGCTTGCCGGCCGGCAGTGTTGGCCCGCCGGTGCGGGTCAGTCGAGCGCGGCGCGGCCGGCGGCGTCGGGGCTGACCGGGGTGTCGCCCACGAGGGCGCCGAGCTGCCGTTCGAGGGTCGCGAGCTCCTCCGCGCCGATCCGGCGGGCCCAGTCCTCACGGAGGGAGTCGAAGATCGCCTCGCCGCGGTGCATGACCTCCCAGCCGAGCGGGGTGACCTCGATCCGCTTGCGCCGCGCGTCCTGCGGGTCGGTGCCGCGCCGCACGTAGCCGCGCTCCAGCAGGACGGCGATCGTCTTGGCCGCGGCCTGCTTCGAGACCGCGAGACGGCGGCCCAGCTCCGAGGCGTTGTCCGCCCCGTCCGCGATGGCCCGCATCGCGAAGTCGTGCACCGGGCGGACGTCGTCGTGGCCGCCGGCGGCGAGCTCGGCAGCCACCGTGTCGACGAGCGTCCGGTAACCGCCCAGGAGCAGCAGAGCGAGGTCGGCGCCCGAACGAGTCATGGGCCCATGATAAGGGGGTTGATTTCGACAACCTGATTGTCTAATGTGACTGGACAACCTGGTTGTCTAAAAAGGGAGACATCATGATCGAGACCGTGCCGGGACGTTCCGTCGACGGGGTCGTGCACGACGTGGCCGAGCTCGCGGGCACCCAGCTCCACTACGTCTCCGCCGGGACGTCAGGGTCGCCGATCCTGCTCGTCCACGGCTTCCCCGAGACCTGGTGGACGTTCCACCGGCTGATCCCGCACCTCGCGGCCGGCCACCGCGTCATCGCAGTGGACCTGCGCGGCTTCGGCGACTCGGCCGTGGCCGACGACGACCACGACAGTGCCACCGCCGCCGAGGACCTGCACCGGCTGATCGCCCACCTGGGCCTCGGTCCGGTCCACCTCGCGGTGCAGGACATCGCGGGTGGGACGGCGCTGCGGCTGGTCGCGACCCACCCGGAGGACGTGCTGAGCCTGACCGCCGTCGAGGCGGGCTTGGCCGGCTTCGGCCTCGAAGCCCTCGCGGACGTCACGCACGGCGGCTCCTGGCACATCGGCGTCCTCGCGGCCCAGGGCGTTCCGGACCTGTTGCTCGCCGGGCGCGAGCAAGAGTTCCTCGCGGCGATGTTCCACGCCATGACGGCGACACCCGGCTCGGTCACGGAGGAGGACCTGGCGGAGTTCACACGTACCTACGCCCGCCCCGGCGCCTGGCGGGGCGCGGCCGGGCTCTACCGTTCGATGCTCACCGAGGGTGCGGAGCTCCGGGCGCTCGCCGCGGAGGACCCCATACAGGTGCCGGTGCTGGCGGTCGGCGCAGGCGGCGGATCGTTCACCGCGAACACCCTGGCGCAGGTGGCCGCGGCGCCGATCGCAACGGCGCAGCTCGACGGCGTCGGCCACCACGCCGCCCTGGAGGCGCCCGCGGAGCTCGCCGCGGCAGTGCTCGGTTTCCTGGCCCGCGTGGAGCTCGCCTGACGCCGTGCCCGTAGCCTGGCCCGATGATCCGTGTGCTGCTCGCCGACGACGAGGGGATGATCCGGTCCGCCCTGGCCGCGCTGCTGCGGCTGGAGGAGGACATCGAGGTCGTGGCCGAGTGCGCCGACGGCGCCGAGGCGGTGGCCGAGGCCGAGCGGCTGCGGCCCGACGTCTGCCTGCTGGACCTCGAGATGCCGCACCTGGACGGCGTGGAGGTGGCGCAGCGGCTGAACCGCACGCTGCCCACGCGCTGCGTGATCGTCACCCGGCACGCCCGGCCCGGCGTCCTGCGGCGGGCGCTCGCCTCGGGGGCCGTCGGCTTCCTGCCCAAGTCGCGCCCCGCCGACGAGGTCGCGGCCGTCATCCGCCGCGTCGCGGCGGGCGGCCGGTACGTGGACCCGGAGGTCGCGGCCGACGCGCTGCGCGACGAGCGGTCGCCGCTGACGGACCGCGAGCTGGACGTGCTGCGGGCCGGCCGACAGGGCGAGACCACGCGACAGATCGCGCGCACCCTGTCGCTCGCCCCCGGCACGGTCCGCAACCACGTCTCCGCCGTGCTGGGCAAGCTCGCCGTGGACACCCGCCAGCAGGCGGTGCTGATGGCGGAGGAGCGCGGCTGGATCTGACAGGCGTTCGCGCACCAGCGCGGCGGGCAGCTCGGGCTCACTCGTACCGCTCGCCGAGCGGCGTCGTGCCCGCCGCCTGCGCGACCTCCGCCGACACGGTGCCGACCTCGACCAGCTCCTCGCGGCCGCCACCGCCGGAGACCCCGAGCGTGAGGACCGGCCCGACGCCAGGGGCGTAGAGCTTGTACTCCAGCACGTCGGGCTCGATGGTGCTCGTGTCCTTGGTCAGCAGCGCATCGTCGTAGTGCCCCGCCGGGACCTCGGCCTGCTCGTCCAGGCTGAGCACGGCGCCGTTGTCCTCGGCCTCGCCCCGGTAGAACTCCTGCCGGTACGTCATCCCGACGGCGGGGTCGGCGGGCATGATCACGCCCGCGAGGGCGCCGTCGAGCCCCGCCTCGAAGGAGCCCTCCGTGGTGGTGACCTTCCCGTTCTCGAACTCGACGGTGTCCTCGCCGAGGTACCAGATCGTGCCGTCGGGGTCCTGCGCGTACCAGTCGAAGGTGTCCTCGACCACCTCGCCCCGTCGCGTCACGGTGTCCCGGACGACGCGGGCCGTGGACCCGTCGGCGATCTCCTTGGTCTCGCTGGTGACGGTCACCACCACGCGCAGCTCCTGGCCCTTCTCGTCGGTCTCGCGGTAGACCCACTGCGTGCCGGGCTCCATGGGCCAGTACTCGTTGTCGATCTCGGTGGTGAGGTCCGCCGGGTCCACGTCGGCCGGCGCGTCCGACTGGGGCAGGCCCGCGCCCGCCGGGGCGGACCGGGAGCCCATCCCGCCGTGCGGCGGCCCACCGTCGTGCCCGCGACCGTCCTGCCCGCGGCCGAACATGCCGCAGCCCGCCACCAGGACCACGACGCAGGCCGCCATCAACACCGTCAGGACCCGGCGCGCGACGCCCGCCCCTCGGTCTCCGCCGTTCCGCACCCGCCCGCTGTTCCGCACCCGCATGGCACTCCCCGCCCCCTCGCGACGTACCTGCCTGCTGCCCCTACGACACGACCATAGGCACACCCGCCGACGCCGAGCAGGGGCTGGCCCGAGGGCGTCAGTTGACCCCACCTCGTGGCAGAATATTCCTAGCCTGGCTACCTTCAAGCGCGGGCAGCAATTTGTGAAAGGGGATCGACCGTGGTTCGTGAACCCGAGCCGGCCCAGCCGCCCGCTCCGTCCATGCTGGATCCCCGGGTCCTGGACCCGCAGGAGGAGATCGTGCGGCGTGCCGGCCTCGACGACCGCGACGTCGACCAGGTGGTCCGCGTGCTGGAGGGTCTGCGCGACTGGCGCGAGGCCGAGCGCCGGACGAGCGAGGCGTCGCGCCGCTACATGAAGCTCGGCGAGACCGACATGCGCACCCTGCGGTTCGTCATCGCGGCCCAGCACCGCGGCGAGACCGTGACCCCGGGAGCGATCGCCGCGCACCTGGGCATCACGTCGGCGTCCACCACCAAGATGCTCGACCGGCTGGCCGAGGCCGGCCACGTCCGCCGGCTCCCCCACCCGTCCGACCGCCGCAGCCTCGCGGTCGAGGTCTCCGAGGAGACCCGGCGGATCGCCCTGCGCAGCGTCGGCCGCAGCCACGCCCACCGGTTCGAGGCGGTCGCGCGCCTCAAGCCAGAGGAGCGGGAGGTGGTCCTGAAGTTCCTCGACGACCTCTCGAGCTCCGGGGAGGCCGTGGTCAACGGGGAGCCCCCGGCCAACGGGGAGCCCTCGGACCCCGCGGAGTGAGGCTGCCGGGAGCTGGTCTGCGGCTCGTTCCACGGCGGCGCGGCGCGCGAGGTCCCGGCGAGTAGGGTGCCTCTCGCGGACCCGCCGAACGGAGCACGACTGTGACGACCCCGAACCTGCTGGGCAGCGACCTGCCGATCGTGGCGGCCCCGATGGCCGGCGGCGCAACGACGGCCGCGCTGGCCGCCGCGGCCACGAAGGCCGGCGCGTTCGCCTTCCTGCCGGGCGGGTACCTCGCGCCCGAGCGGTTCGCGGCCGACGTCGCCGCCGCACGCACCTGGGGGCGCCCGTTCGGGGTCAACCTCTTCGTCCCCGGGGCGGAGCGCCCGGCCCGCGAGGCGTTCGCCGCCTACGCCCGGCGGCTGGCGCCGGAGGCGGCCGCCCTGGGCGTCGAGCTCTCCGCCGATCCGGTGGACGACGACGACCGGTGGCCGGACAAGCTCGCGCTGCTGCTTGACGACCCGGTGCCGGTCGTGTCGTTCACGTTCGGCCTGCCCGACCCGGCGGACATCCGCGCCCTGCGCCGGGCGGGCACGGTTGTGCTCGCCTCGGTGACCACCGCCGACGAGGCCGCGGCCGCCCGCGACGGCGGCGTCGACGGGCTCGTGGTCCAGGGCCCCGCGGCCGGCGGTCACAGCGCCACGTGGGACCCGGCCCGGCGGGTGGTCGACGCGCCGACGGCGTCGGTGGTCCGCGCCGTCGCGGCCGCCGTCGACCTGCCGCTGGTGGCGGCGGGCGGCGTGGACGGGCCCGACGCCGTGCGGGAGCTGCTGACGGCCGGGGCGCAGGCCGTCGCGGTCGGCACCCTGCTGCTGCGCACGGACGAGTCCGGCGCGTCGGCGACGTACCAGGGAGCGCTCGCGACGTCCGACCGCGACACCGTGGTGACCAGGTCGTTCACCGGCCGGCCAGCGCGCGCCGTGCGCAACGGCTTCGTCGATCGGCACGACGCCGTCGCGCCCGTGGGCTACCCCGCGATCCACCACCTCACGCGCGAGCTGCGACGTCAGGCGGCGGTGTCCGGGGACGCCGACCGGCTCCACCTGTGGGCGGGCACGGGCTACCGGCACGCAACGACGGGCCCGGCCGCCGACGTCGTCCGGGGGCTGGCCGCCGGGCTGTGACCGGGCACCTCCCGGCAGCCGCCTGACCAGGCACGGGATGGCAGACTCCCGCAATGGCATTCTTCCGGCGACGTACGCCGCGCACCCCCGTGAGCGCGGCCACGGTCCAACCTCCGGAACCGGTCTTCCGGCTGGGCTCCCTCCGGCTCTACCAGCCGGACGACGAGCTGCACCTGCGAGTCCCGGACGGCGTCGGCGAGATTGCCGCCTGTGCCCAGACCTTGGCCTGGACGTGCAACGAGTTCCTGGGCCGGCTCGGACAGGACCCCGGTTCCATGGGGATCCTCATCGCCGTCGGCATCAAGCGGTCGCGCCAGGTCCGGCTCTGGTGCGAGCAGGTCGGTGGCGCGCTGCCGCAGGACGTCTGGCCGGTTCTCACCGAACTGCTCGACGGTGCCGGGACGGCGGTGCGTCCGCAGGTGACCGCACCCGTCGCGTTTGCCCTGGAGGGCCTGGTCGGTGCCGGCCCGGCCACCGGGTTCCCCGAGTTTCCACGCGCCTGGGTCGACGCCGTAGCGCAGTCCGCCGAGCACGTCAGCGTTCCCGACGGGCTCTTCGACCTCGTCTTCGCCGACTGAGCCTGCGCCGGGACGGCCGGGCCGACCCTCGTCAGCGCCAGTCGGGCTCCTGCCCTACCGCTTGTCCTTGTTCGCTGCCCGTGTGCGCAAGCGTTCCCGTGCGATGAGGAACTCGACGGCGAAGGCGACTGGCGCGAGGGTTGCCGCGGGCCAGGTGCCGAGTGTCACGCCGACGATTCCTTGGAGCAGGATCGTGGCTCCGAAGACAAAGCCCAGCGTGATCATGCGGGGTCGCAGGTTGTCCCCGATGGCGGCTAGACGGCCTGCCCATCGTCGGTCGGTGATCCAGACACTGAACGCCGGGATCCCCGAGACGGCCGAGATTGCGGTCCAGACCACAACCCACGACCAGGGCACCTCGACGATCGCGAAGAGCAGGAGGGCGGCAACCACGATCACAAACGTGCCCTGGGGCCGCAGGCGTCTCCCGTAGGCGACGATCTCCGCTGGGCTCTCGGTGGGGTGGCGAAACGTCATCGGGAGCATCCAGGGCCGGCTACTGCCCCAGGCCCACGGCTAGCCGGTTGTGCCATAGCGGGAGGTTAGCGGATGCCCGAAGGCGTATGGGTGCAGTGGGAGGGCGTGCAGCGCCCGGAACTCGTCACGGCCCGTTTCAACATGCTCGGTGTGGGTGGGCACAGGTGCCCAAGCGTCAGGGTTCCGCAAGACGCCCGACCGCTTGCGCCAACTCGTCGACGACCTCGACGGGGACGCTGACCGCGACGTCCCAGACTTCATCGTCCTCGCCCACGAGGAGAGACACTTGACCGTCGGCGAACGACCAGAACACGGGAGCCCCCGCGACCAGCCCGGCTCTGAGGCTTCGGCGGCTCAGCCAGTCCGCCTCGCGGATCTGGGTCAGGCGTGTCAGGTCGCTACGAGCGCCACGCACGTTGATCTCCCAGGAATCAGCCGCCAGCTTTGCGCAGACCACTCGCCCCGACGGACCGTGCTCCCAAGCTACCGAGACACCAACCACGGCGACATCCTGCCATCAGGCATCAGGGCGGGCGCAGGGATCTCAGCCGGCGAGTTCCTCGATATCCGCGGGGTTGGTGCCCGCCGGAGGCACTGTGCTGTAAACCGAGCGGCGGAGTGCTATTCAGTTGCAGCCATCGAAACCGTCAGTCCACCCGGTCCGCGGTCTCCTGAGCGGAATTGCGCGCAGCATTGAGGTCTCTCACGCCTAGTGCAATGCCGAGCCCCGTACCTGCGAACACCAACACCGTCCAGACGACGAGCATCCCCTCGTCCAGAACTCGCTCGAAAGTAAGGGCCATCATGGTCCCGTTGAAGACGATCCCGAGCCACCTGCCCGCAGGCTTGCCCCAACCCCAGAAGTGCCCGTTGAAGGCGCTCCCGATGAGGCCAAAGGCGCCGAAGAACGCAACCATGCAGAGCACGATCTGCACCGCCACTCAGCGCCACCGCCTCACCAGTAATTGACACAGGCCTACCAGGTGCGGGCATGAACAGGGCCTGGTGGGGACACGGTGGGGAGCGAACTACTCCCCCACCGTGTTCTCGCTGGTCGGGGTGACAGGATTCGAACCTGCGACCCTCTGATCCCAGGCTGGCGCGCAATCAAGCCGCACGACAGGCCTCTGGATCTGCGGACACCTACCCGCTCCCGCCCGTTTCACTGATGGCGTTTCTCCAGGTAGCGGCCACGTACGTCTGTCACTGATGACTCTGGCCCGCAATGGGTGCGGGGTGGGAAGTCGCCCTCGTGAGTGCCACTGTAGTCCAGTGGTGACAGTCAGTGACGGCTGAATCCGTCGGGTTTCTGTCGGGGGTCGAGTGTCGCTGGGCGTAGTAGCAGCAGCTATCGGCCCGCCCCAACAACAACGGGTACGAGGCCGACCGTCAGACTCTGCGGGTCAATCGGGATGCCGACCTCCACGCCACCCTGCTCACCTCCGCGCACGGCTACGCCGTAGACGTGAAGCCAACAAGTGTCGCCTTCAGAGATGGTCCGACCTGATGAGCGGTCGGACCGTCTCGCACCGCACGCGGAAAGCGACGCCGGGCCGCTCGATCTACTTGCCGAAGGCCAAGTTCAAGGTGTGTATCAGGAGGAACACGACGCCGACGACGGTCGGGATAGCGCTGAGCACGATGGTGAGCCACTGCAGAGCGCGCTTGCCCACACCGGAACGCAGCCGAACGATCGCCCAAACGAGGGTAACGGGGGCAAGCGGCCAGAGCACGAACGCAAGGACGGGCAGCACCACATCCGTGGCCTCGATCTTCTCTACCGAGACGGCGGACTGCGGGGCGGGCGTCACCTCGGCCGCGATAGCGTCCACTGGGCCGAGCTCGTCGAGAACCCGGCTGGCCGCGGCGTCGTCCCATCCGTGCCGGTCGAGCGCCTCCGCGGCGTGTTCGTGCACCGCCGCCAGGGTCTCCGCCCGTTCGCGCGGGTCGGCGGAGGCCAGTGCGCGGTCGAGATCAGCGAGGTACGCATCAACGATCGGCGGAAACTCGGGGGTTGTTGTCATCAGGACTCCAGGGTCGAACGGACGTCGGTCGTGAAACGGGACCAGGTAGCGGTGAAGGTCTCCAGCGCCGCCCGGCCCTCGTCGGTGATCTCGTAGTACCGGCGCGGTGGACCCACCGCGGAAGGGACCTGGGTCGTGGTGACCCAGTTCTGCTGACGCAAGCGCGACAGCAGCGGGTACAGCGTTCCCTCGCTGGTCAGCAGGGTGCTGTCGGTGCCGAGGCGTTCGGCGAGCTCGAGCCCGTAGGCGGGCGCCGAGCGCAGGCAAGCAAGGACGCAGTACTCCACGACCCCCTTGCGCAACTGCGTCAGGACCATGTCCGCTGTCGGTATCATGCATCACAGGATAGCAGGTCTCTTGCATAGCAAGATAGCCTCCTGGTGGCACGCCGAAGTCAGTCCGGACGACGCAGGCCCTACGAGAGTGCGAACCCCGCCTACGCTCCATCCTGGGCGTCGTGACGAGAGCAGTTCCAGGCGAGGCTCTCCAGCTTGAGCGAGGTCACGTCCAGTTCGAGTTTCGTCGGTGGCGGCGGCGACGAGCCGGCCGAACACGCCTTGAGCGGGCCGACAAAGTCCGCCACCGGGCCCCGCGCTACTCACGACAAGAGTTGTCGGGTCCAGCTCAGTCGCGAGAGCACCCATCGCTCTCAGCACCCGGTCACGCCCGTGAACCACGCGGTCCAGAGCTGGGTCGACCCCGCGAAGACTACGGACGGATCCGCCGAATTCGCTCCCGCCAGAGGCTCACCAGACCAGCCCGTGGCCGCTACCGTTCTCAGCGCACTTCATGAATGTGGATAGAAGGCTTCCGAGTGGAGGCGACGCCGGGTGAATTGTGCGAGACAGGCGGAGCCCAGCCCTCTACGTCATGCCGGGCCGGGCCCCACCGTTGGCGAGCGAGATCAGGTTCGCTTCCGCGGCAGCCAACTCCACCCTGAAGCATGCTCTGACGGCGTCACGGCAAGCTTTGTGAATTCAGCTGAGACGGACGGCCAGGGCCTGTCCCCGATGCAGTTGACCGGCCCGCGCCTGCTTGGCGGAATAGCCCCGCACGAGCGCGGGGGCAGTCAGGGTGATTGTGTCGTCGGCCACCGCGCCTTCAGGCGTGGAGGTGAATTGAGTTACTACTCGCACCCTCACTCCTCCGTGGCTGTCGACTTCCATGATGAACCGTGTCCCTGCCTCCTCGCTTCGGACGCGGACCTTGAGAGGACTGTGAAAGTGCCACCAGAGTATGGGTAGTCGCTCGATCGCGGTGTAAACGGTGGAACCTCCCTCTTCGCGAATGTCCCGGACGGCAACAACGAAGCCGTTGAGCTCTACGTAACTGGACGGTTCCATCAAATGCGAAACCGCCGCTTCGGGTGTCGAAGGAACAGTGAACTGGTGCTGCAGTACGATGCTCTTCATCTCTACATTTCTCCATTTCGTTGGCCATCGACACAATTCGCACCGAGGGTTGCGGCGACCGATCGTAAAACAAGTCAGCGAATCAATGATTTTCGCCATGCAGATGCGCAACACACTCGGCCATCGCCGGCCGATGTTTGACTTTCTGTCCTCAGCCTTCGAGGCCTGAACCCGCCGACGCCACTGGCCTCGGTGATCACGGTTGGGATTACTCCATGCAACTGGAATCTGTTTGCAGCACTCGACGGGCTCCTGATGGAAGTCGGCGTAGCCGGAACTGCTGGACAGCCGCACCTTACCGACCTCGCGACAAGTCGAAGCTTCGGCGGATTTGGCGCACGACGAAGGATGAGCTCTCGCCCGGTGGTCATGGCTCTGACATGTCGGTCACCCCACGGTTGCCGGGTTGGTGAGCCCGACTGGCTGTTGGCATCCTCGGATCTCCACTACGAGGTTCGCGCCCAGTGCCGCGCCGACGATCGCGAAGGCTGGGGTGATCAGTCCTGTTCCTGCCAGCGATCCCAGCAATGCTCCCGCGAGCGCACCGGCGACTGGTGCGGCGGCCGCGAATCGGGATCTAGGCTTCGCTGTCGGTCGGGCGAGATGCGCGCCGAGGCCTATCAGCAGGCCGGTGCCGGGCACCACCACGACCGGATCGGCGATGAACCATCCCGGAGCCAGCGTCCAGGTGAACAGGACCCCGAGAAACCAGCCGGCCAGGCCGAGCGGCACCATGATCAGCGCCCGGATCCTGCGGCTCGCCCGGCGATTCGGCGCGCCGTGACGCCGTCGCCTGCGGAGCAGCAAGCCGATCAGCGCTCCACCGGTGGGGACGCCGATGAGGAGAACGGCGATCGTCGACATGCTCAACGGCACGGCGTCGAGGGCGACGGGGCGGCGGTGGAACTGCGTGCTGTCGACGTGCCCCGTGTCGAAGAAGGTGGTCAGCAGCTGCTTGCCCGCCTCGGGTTGGTGTTCCCAGAAGTCGTGGGTGTGGCCGAGGCCGGGCAGGACCACCTGGTGCCCGCGGGACAGCGCGGGCAGCAGCTCGTTCGTCGCGTTCACCGGCGGGGTGGAGAAGTCGAGTTCGCCGCCGATGAGCAGAGTTTCGACCGCGCTGGGCCGGACCGTACGGTATTCGGCATTGTCGGGACTGTCCGGCCAGACGGTGGAGATACCTCTTGGGCCGCCCCAGAGGAAGTCCGTCGAGGCATTGCCGAGGATCGAGCCGCGATCGCCGCCTTGGGCGTAGTACTGCCGCACGGCGGGGGCGTCGGTCATCGCGAACGACGCGAATTCGCCCCAGACCGTGGAGGTCGGCAGTGCGACCTCGGCGAGCACGGACATCGCCCACATGGCGCCCGAGCCGCCGTCGAGGTAGGCGTCGATAGCCGTAGGCGCGTTGTTGGGGGCTGATCCGCGGCCGTTGTGATGCATCGCGTACTGGCTGAGGACCCGGACGTTGGTGTTCTTGAGGGAAAACGGTCCCCACTTCGAAGGCATCGTGGTGATGGTGTCTCGGATCGTCTTCGCTAGATCGGGGGTCTTCGCGGCGCACGCGGCGTCCGCCTGGCACAGATCGGCATACTGGGTGAATTGGGAGTCCGTGACGCGGGGGTTCCAGAACAGGTGGCCGGGCGGGTTGACGGAGATCATGGCCGAGCGCAGCAGCGCCTTGGGGTGGCGCCATGCGTAGACCATCGCTGTCCGAGTGCCCGCACTGGAGCTGACCAGGTTGACCCGCTGGTAGCCGAGAGCCTTCCGCGCTGATTCCATGTCCTCGACGCGCTGGGAACCGAGTAGCCGGTCAGGTCGACTCCCGAGCGCTGGAGGCGGTTGGCGCACTGGCTGAACGCCCGGCTCGTCGCGGAAAGAGCGTCCGGGCCCGTCATGCCGTCGGACGACGACTGCTGCGCGGACGTCACCTCGGGACAGTCAAGACGTCGCGAGCCGTCGACTCCCCGGTAGCCGACGAGAACTACATCGTGGTGGTCGGTGAGTCGGCTGGCTTCGGGAAAGTCCATGTTCGACAGGCCTGGCCCGCCACCGAGCCGGATGATCGGTTCGCCCGCGGGCTGCGCAATGGCACGGATCCGAACGACGGGCAGGGCTATCAGGTTCGACATCGGGTTCGAGCGGTTCTCCGCGACCACGAGCCTCCCGCAGTCTGCGGGCCGTGTTCCCTCTTCCGTGTCGTAGGTGCAGGGCTTGAGGGTCAGTGAGTCCGGCACGGCGCCAGGCGGGACCCGAGGGGTGGCGTCAGGCCAGAAGATGAACGTGCTCAGCACGAGCAGTACGGCCGCGACGCCGGCGAGGGCCACCGTTCGGCGGCGGGTGAGGGACACGCGCATGGCTGCACGCTAGGAGCCGGAGCCGTCGGACGGCGTCACACCGCGATGTGATGGCCATCCCTCTCGGGAGTGACTTCTGGCCGGTTCGCGCCGGGCACAATGGCCGGATGCTCAGCAGCACGAACGTGGTGGATCGCTCGGTGCTGCGCCGGTGGCTCGGCCGCGCGGGTTCGAACGAGACGGAGCGCTCCCTGGCGCATCAGTCGGTCCTGGTGGGAGTCGTGTGCCTGGTCGTCGACGCGGTGAGCTTCCTGACGCGTGGTCCCGAATCAGGACCGTGGAACCCAGCTCTCCTGATCGCAATACTGCTTGCCGATGCAGCCCTGGTGACTTCGCCGAGGCTCTCCGGCTGGGTCGCGGTCGGGCACGTCGCGGTGGTCTCAGCGCTTGCCTTTGTGCTTCCCGGCCGGAGCGCAAGCACCGCCGGGCAGCTCGTCAGCGCGTACCGGGCCGGTGCCTGGTTGCGAGGGTGGTCAGCTGGCGCGGCACTGGCGGCGTCGTGCGGCGGAACCCTGTGTTCGTTGCTGATAGCCGGGCTGAGTGACCCGGCTTCTCTGTTGAGCCTCGTGGCTGCCAACGCTTTGATGCCGTGGCTGGTCGGGCGCTACACCACCGCGCGCAAGGCGCACGTGGATGAACTGCGCCACCGACGCGAGGCTGCCCTGCGAGACGCGCAGGCCGAGGTGGCCGCGGCAGTGGCCAACGAGCGGGAGACGATAGCCGTTGAACTGCACGACGTCATCTCCCACCACGTGAGCGCGATCGGCGTCCACGCCACAGCGGCCCGGCTGAACCTTCCCGCGGGCCTGCTCACTGGCGACGTCACGGTCCACACCTCTCTCACCGCAGTCGAGGAGTCCAGTCAGGCCGCGATGGTCGACCTGCGCCGGCTGCTCTCGCTGCTGCACGAGGGTGATGCGTCACCGGAGCAGCCGGGGCTGGCGATGCTGTCGGATCTGTTCGACAGCGTCCGGTCTTCCGGCCTGCAGGTGACGTACGTCGTGTACAACACCCCGCTTCCGCTACCTCGCGCCATCGACAGCACGTTGTACCGCGTGGCGCAGGAGATGATGACGAACGTCCTGCGGCACGGCGACGGGAATCGTGCTCGGGTAGAACTCGACTACGCCGGTGACCGCATAGGCCTCAGCGCCCGCAACCGGATCGTCCCCGGCGTGGATCCGGTGGGCGGCGGCTCCTCGGTCGCCGGCTTCGGTATTGGACTCGAGGGCATGCGTAAGCGCGCGGAGAGATTGGGCGGGTCGGCATCCTTTGCCGTCGTCGGCGACGGGCTTTTCTGGGAGTCGAGCGTCACGATCCCTCTGGGAGGTGAAGCGTGACCTTGCGGATCGTGATCGCCGACGACCATGCGATGTTCCGGTCGGGCTTTCGCGCGGTCCTCGACGCTCAGCCGGACATGGAATGCGTCGCAGACGTCGGTGACGGGTACAGCGCCATCGAGGCCGTTCGGACGCTTGGCGCTGACCTTGCCGTCCTGGATGTGCGCATGCCGAAACTCGACGGTCTCTCGGCAGCACGCCAACTGTTGTCGTCAGGGCGGCAAACCTTGAAAGTCCTCCTGCTCACCACGTTCGGCACCGATGACTACCTACACTCGGCATTGGCCTACGGGGTGAGCGGGTTCGTCCTGAAGAGTGTGCCCCCCGAAGAACTCGTGACCGCGATCCGCGTCGCTGCCCGAGGCGACACCTACCTCGACCCGTCAATCACAAGCCGACTTGCCCCACGCCTGGTTGACGTGCTGGCCCCGGACGTTCCCGAACGGGAACGAGCGCCCGGTCTGGGCCGGCTCACGGCACGCGAGCGGGAGGTGTTCCTGCTGATGGCCGCTGGCTTCTCCAACACCGACATCGGTGAACAGCTCTACGTCGGCGAACAGACTGTCAAGACCCACGTCTCACGCGTCCTGGCCAAACTCAAACTCAGAGACCGGGTGCACGCGGTTCGGTTCGCCCACCATCACGGCCTGATCGAACCGAACGACACGGCCGGCCTCTGACGCGGCCACGGCCTGCGCAGCGGTCAGCTGGTATTCGGCGACTCCACCGCCGCCCCGTTGCCCCACGGCAGCGGGCGGCCGGACGCCCGTCACGCCGACAACAAGTGCTGCGACATCGGGAAACTGCTCTATCGGCCTCCGCCATCGCAGTGGGCCTGGACCGCATCACCGAGTCCGGCGGCCGCCACCCCAACGAGGGCGGGTACCGTGCGCGCCGGCCCGGTGCCTCGCACAGCAACAGTCCGTCGGGCCCGCGCGGCAAGGCAATCGAGTGCACGACTTCCTGTTCCAGCCTGCATCCAAGACGGACCGTGACCGGAAGTTCGCACCTCAGGACTGAGACGCCTTGGGCGGGCACATGTCGAAAGTGATGCCGTCTTGGAACATGTTCGAGGCCGCAAGAAACCGCGCCGACTGCCCTGTGCACTCCTGCAATGGCTTGACCCTGCTGCTCGGCCGCCAGGCCTGCGAACGGGCGGAGATGTACCAGCTGGTCAACCGTTACGCCGCGTCCGTGGCCGATGGCGCCACAGCACTGAGCCGAGCTGGCGGCGTCTGTCGCAGGCCTCAGACGGGGTCGGCAAGCCAGTCCGGCGGATCGGCCAGGGCACGCTCGACCAGTTCCCTGCGGTCTCGGACCTGTACGAGCCCATAGATCTGGCGGAAGCGGTTGGCCACCGACCGCACGGAGAGGTAGACCGCCTCGGCGACCTGTGCGCTGGTCGCGCCCTGGACAGCCAGCCGAACAAGAACGCGTTCGTCATCGCTCAGGCGCTCCCAGTCCGGCCGACCAGAAGCGTTCCCGGCGAGCAGTGCGTCGATGGCCGCCTGCCAACCGGGCACCCCGGCCAGGCTCGCGAGCGACCACGCCTCGCGCAGGACTCGCTCGGACGTCTCTCGGTCGCCGCGGACCAGCAGGTGCTGCCCATAGACAGTCAGAGACCGCACTCGCAGCCATGGTGGAACCGGCGAGAGCGCAACCGGTAGCCACTCCTCGATGCCGACCGACGTCTGCGTGCCGCGCAAAGCAGCCAGCATCCGCACATGTGCCGCGGCAGCAGGGACGTCGGTCCGCTCATCGACCGGTACGGGCCGTTCGATCAGCCGCTGCACGCGCGGCCCGAGCACCCCGCTGGCAGCCAGGGCGGCCTCGACCATGTCGGCCTGAGCCTGCGCCCGGCCCCAGTATGACCAAGCACAGCGCTCGAGCCCGACGGCTAGAGCCTCTGCGGCTTGTCGGACCTGTCCGACAGCAAGATGCGCGACACCTAGGCTCACGGCAAACTCACCCGCCGCGCGCGCCGACCACGCCTCGTTCGAGAACAGGTCATCATCCGGCGCCTGACCGTCCAGCAACGCCGCCGCGACGGCTCGCAATCCTCGCACCGCCGACCAGCTGTCGATACCTGGCCGGAGATGTGCAGCGTTCGACAGATGCGCGCGCGCACTGGCTGGACGACCTTCGGCGAGCGCGACCCACGCGCCCGCGAGATCCCTGGACACGACCTCCGCGACCGTCCGGCCCGAGGGCACGTCTGCGGGGCCAGGTTCCCCCAGGAGCTTTCTTGCCTCAAGGGTCTGCCCGAGCAGGAGGCGACTACGCACCCGGATACAGAGCCCGACCCAGTGTGGGTCAGGCGCGAGGTCCATCAGATCGAGATCACGACGAAAGCCGGCGGGGTCTATCAGGATGCCGGTGCACTCCAGGACGATCAGAGCTGCGGTGACCCTTGCACCGGCTCCACGCGTCACATCGTCGACCACAGCGGGCTCTCGCCACCAGATGTGGTCGGTCCAGTCAGGGCTGATATGCCGCAGGAGCTGCTCCCCAGCCCGCGCCGTCATCATCGTGGTCCCGGTCAGGAGCGCGACGGCGACCACGCCCGCCGTGACCCGGGGTGTGACCATGGCTGTGGAGATGCCTGCCAGGTCCTCGAGATAAAGCCCGTCCAGCGTCGCTTCGACCGACTCGGGCAGACTGACCTCGTCGTCTGCGCGACTGGTTTCTACGGGATGGTCCGAACCGCCCGACGGCCCCCGGGACAGCAGCGCGAGCAGAGGGTGTTCATTAGCTCGCGAGAGAACGGGGTCCCCGAGCGTGTCGAGGGGATCCAGCAACACCCGATATGCCCGTTGGGCCGCTCGACCCACACGGCCCGGCCCCGCCCACTCAGAGGTGCCGCGCAGCTGTGCGGGACTGAGATCGCCACTGAGCTCGAGTGCGATGCGCGGATTGCCCGAGCTCCACCAGCGCAACCGCGCCGCGACGTCCTTCGCGACCGGCAGTCGCAGACCCTCGTCCAGGACGGTACGCAACGACGCGTCGTCCAAGGGCCCGAGGGGCAGATCCCGGAAATCGTCCGACATGGGATCTTGCGGGACGTACCTGACAGCGACGATCACACGCCAACCGCGCTCGTCCGCATGCTGGGCCAGTCGCTGCAGCCATCGGACACGGGCGGATGTCAGGACCTCGACGTCGTCGACAAACAGGACGCGACGAGCTCCCTCGCGCACGGTCGCTAGACCCGCGCCGAGAAGCTCCAGCAGCCCGTGCGGTTCGGGCTCGAAGTCCTCGCCCACCGGCATCACCACGCTCGACAGATCGAGCCACGGCCCGCCGGCCAGGACCTGCGCGTACGGCCGGGACGAGGAGGAGCGCACCAGCCTCACCGCCGTGTCCTGCATGCCGATACGGTGCAACGCGGCAAGCACCGTCGCGGTCTTCCCGATACCGCTCAGGCCGCTCACCACAAGGACCGCCGGGTCCAGGTCTCTCAGGAACATTCCGATCGCCCGGCACTCCCGGTCACGCCCGTGGATACCGTCGTCCTGCACTCTGCCGCTCTCATTGAGCGAGGCTTTTGCGACGCCCCCTGAGGACGCCAGTATCGAAGAGCCGTCCTGCTGGTCCACGGTCGCCCCTTCCGCGAATACCTGACTTTCGGTGAGTTCCAGAGGGAAGGGTACGTAGTGGATGAATTTCCTGCACGGTGGCCGCCCAGGACCCGTCAGCTCGTGACGAATGTATGCCCTGCGCCGTAACGGCGCGTTAGAGCCAACTAGGCAGGCTATCTTGGCCAGATGTGTGCATTCTGTGCACTGCACATTTCCCCGGCATCGGTCGCGGACATCATGCGGCCTCTGTACGTTCTTGTGCGTTCGGGGGTAGGTCCCCGGCTTCGCAGGGGGATGCAATTCGGCACACCCTCCACGTGCATACGTGAGGAGTCATCATGACCGAGAACTATGAGCAGTCCGAGCAGGGCCAGTTCGACCAGGAGCCGACGTCGGCCTTCGGTTCGAGCGAGATCCAGGACGACTCGGCAGTCAACGATTCGGAGCGCTCCGTGGGCTCCTTCGGCGAGTCGGCGGAGGCTCCACAGGGCTCTTCGTACGGCGAGCCCGGCGCTGAGGGCCAGGGCGAGTCGTCCGGCTACGAGCAGTCGCGCCCGTCCGAAGCCTCGCCCTACGGGCAGGGTGAGCCCTCCGGCCAGTACCAGGACGCCTCGTCTGCTGAGGGCGCTTCGTACGGCGAGTCGTCGGACCAGGGCTCCGCCTACGGTCGGAGCGAGGGTTCTCCCAATGACCAGGCCGGCGACAACCAGTACACCGAGCGGTCCGAGGGCGGTACCGACACCGGAGCTGAGTACGGCTCGGGTACGAGCCAGTACGGCTCACAGGAGCAGGGCGGCGAGCAGCAGAGCGGGGAAACCTGGGGCTGAGCGCCCAGACGCCCAGATACGAGCGGGGTCCTGGAACGTTTCCAGGACCCCGCGATCGCTCTCTCGCACCTCCCGTGCTGAGCCACTGACTGCAGCCGCACTGCTCTGATACACCAGGTCTACGAACGAAACGAGTTGCACAGGCTCGTCACCCAGTCGCCGCGCCCACGATCAGCGCCGTCGCCTCGATGGGCTGCCCCGGCAGTCGCGCCCCTGCTGCGCCTGGAACGGGGTCCTAGTCTGACTCTTCGATCCAGTCGGGTAGTTCTACCTGTATGAGTTCGAGCAGCTCTCTGCGGTCCCTGACACGCAGTCGGGTGTAGATCTGACTAAACCGGTTGGCTACCGATCGCTGTGACAGGTACACGGCGCCGGCTATCTGCGCGTTGGTCGCGCCGTGTGCGACCAGCCGGACCAGGGCGCGCTCGCCCTCACTCAATCGCTCCAGCTCTTCGCGGTCCGGACCATCTGAGTTGAGTGCCGCATCGATCGCGCCAGACCACCCCGGCACACCGGCCAGATCTGCGAGTGTCCGTGCTTCGCGGGCGGCTTGCTGGAGCGACCAGTCATCTCCGTGCTTAAGGTGTCGGTGGCCGTAGGCGATCAGAGATCGCAGGCGCAGCCAGGGTGTGAGTCGCGCACGACCAACTGGCAACCAGTCGTCGAGGCCCGTGGTTCTCTTGTCGGTCGCCAACAGGATCGAGGTCCGCATTGACGATGCGGCGGCGTTGACGTGGACCTGCTCCTCGGCCGCCAGGGGTGGCCGAACCAGACGGCGCGCTCGTGATCGGAGCCTGCCATCGGTGACGATGTGGGCTTCTACCAGGTCGGCACGACTCTGTGACCTGCCACGGTAGGGCCAGGCACAGCGCTCGAGCCCGCCCGTCAGGAGCACGCTTGCCTGCTCGGTCTGCCCCACGGCGAGACATGCCGTACCCAGGTCCAGGGCATACTCACCCATGGCGCGTTCCGACCACGGACTGGGTGACGGCAGGGAGCAGCCCACAGGTGTTTGTCCGTCAAGCATGGCGCTGACGAGTGCCTCGTGACCCCGCACCGGGAGCCAGCTGTGGATACCAGGTCGCAGTTGTGCGGCGTGTGCAAGGTGTGCGCGGGCGTTGCCCGGGCGACCTTCGGCGATCTCGATGCTCGCCTCGGCCAGATCCCGGGCAACGATCTCGGCGGCCGTCGGTTCGATTCCACGACACGTCAGGACGTCCAGCAGCCGACGAGCCTGAGCGACGTCGCCCAGCAGCAGGCGACTTCGCACCCGGATGCAGACGCCGACCCAGTGCGGCTCGGGGACTTGATCGAGACGATCCAAGTCTGACCGGAAGCCGGCCGGATCGAGCAGCTGTCCGCTGCCCTCCAGAACAATGAGAGCGGCAGCCACACGCGCTCCCGCGGCCCGCGCCGCAGGGTCGGATGGCGGGCTGCGCCACCACAGATGGTCGGTCCACTCAGGGCTCATGTGCCGCAGCAACCGTTCCCCGGTCCGGCCTGCCGCAAGAGTAGTACCCGTCAGCAGCGCGACGGCGACCACGCCTGCCGTGATGCGCGGCGTAATCTCTGCCGCAGTCACGCCGGCCAAGTCCTCGAGGTGCAGACCGTCCAGGGCTGCAGCAACCATGTCGGCCGGGCCGAGCCCCTCGGCGACGCTCGCTGCCCGCTTGGCGCCGGTTTGGCTCCGGCACAGTAGCGCGAGGAGCGGGTGCTGTTCGGCCAACTCGTCGGCATGGCGCTTCGCGACCCCGTGCGGCACCGCCCGAAGGTGCCTGTCATGAGCCCGCCCAACAAGATCTGCCACGTTCGGGTGTAAAACCGTTCGCGCAAGGTTGCGGGCCTGGGCGCTGTTCAGGCTGTCCAGAATTGGCCGGTATGCACGCCGAGCCACAAGCCCCACAGTCTCAGGACCAGCCCAAACCTTGTTGCCCCTGAGCTGCTCCGGATTGAGCTGGTTGGCAAGTTCGAGAGCAACCTGCGGCACTCCCCCGCTCCACCATCGCAGCTGCGCGACGACGTCCTCGGCGATCAACTGGTGCAGTTCCTGCTGCAGCAGCTGCCGCAGCGGCGCCGGATCCAGCGGGCCAAGAGCCAGGACATCCATCTCATCAAGCTTCGGCTGAGCCGGAACGTGCCGAGCTGCGACGATCACGCGCCAGCCGTCGTCATAGGCCGTATCCGTCAGGCGCCCCAGCCAGGCGGCGCGGTCAGAGGTGAGCACGTCGACGTCGTCGACGAAAAGAACTCGAGGCCCGCTCGAGGTGGTCACCGCTCCAAGTGCTTCAAGCAGTTGGTCAGGGTCCAGCTCGTTGTGTTGGCTCGTGTCAGCAACCAGTCCCGGAAGTTCAAGCACTTGCCCGCCGAACGTTGTTTCGACGTACGGGCCCTGAGAGGCCGAGTACGCGATCCGGACCGTCGAAGCCCCAAGGCCGGCGCGCTCCAACGCGGCCATGACGGTGCACGTCTTGCCCGCGCCGCTAAGACCGGCGACCACCAGCATCGTTGGGTCCAGGTCGAAGGCGAACGACCCGATCAGCCGCAGTTCCGAGTCCCTGCCGTAAACACCGCTGCCGCCAGGTCCGATTCCCGAGAATTCGGACTGTGGCGCCACCCCGCGAGGGCCAACTCCGGCCACGTTTCCCCCTCACCGCTCCTGCACGACGGTCGCTGCATGATTTTCGATCAACTTCTGGGGATGAAGCGTACGTAAGGGATGAAATTTGCGCGCGACCAAGACCACTGCGACTGTCGGTCAATGGTCGCAGCGCTGGGCCTGGGGGGGGGGAACACGCCCAACCACGCCCTCCCACCCCCCCTTCCCCCCCCCGCCGCCCCAGGTAGGCGGGGACGAACGGAAGATCACCCGGCGGACTGCTCCGTCCCGATGT
>NZ_JBHWLR010000016.1:0-111544 GCF_042731755.1 Promicromonospora sp. NPDC059942 | reverse complement strand
GGGGGGAGGGGGGGGGGGGGGGGAAGGTGGGGGGGAAAAAAGGCCGGTGGAGGTGGGGGGGGGGGGGGGGGAGCGCGGGTCGAGAGGGGGAAACAAGCACAAACCCAGCACTGCGACCACTGCTTCACTCGATGGCGGTCATCTGTACTGTCACTCCTCGTCCGGTACACGTCCCGCGGCAGTTGCGACCAGCATGCTGAGTTCACGGCGCCGCCGGATCAGCAACGCACCGATACCGAGCAGGAGCAGTGTGGCCGTCACCAGCGTGGCCACGTCAGCCCCGGTCGAGGCCAGGGGGCCGGAGTCGTTCCCACCACCAGAGCCGGAGCCGCCGGTAGAGCCCGTGCCGGCGCCGTCACCATCTCCCCCGCTCGCGGACGTCGGGACGACCTTGAACTGAGCGGCCGCCGAGTCCCCGATGGTCGTGCTGGTGGCGATACCGATGTGCGTCCCCGTCGCGAGGTCAGACGGGACCGTGAACGTCCACCGGACCGTGCCGGAGTCGTCCGCGGCGACCGCCGGCAGCCGCAGCGACGTCGAACGGACCGTCCCGACCACCATCTCGCCCGGCTCGAAGCCCGAGGCGTAGAAGGTCTGGCTGGACCCCGGTGCCACCGTGTCCTCCTCGAACCACGCGCTCAGGGTTCGGGCACCAGGCCCGGCCACCGTGATCGGCACCTCGGCACCATCGCTGCCATCCTCCGGCTCAGCCACGATGACGTGCACGCCGGGCTCGGCGTCCTGCGGGACGGTGATCGTGGCGGTGAACCCGCACGACTCGTCCGGCAGCACCGTGACCGGCTCGCCGACCGGCTCGCCCGCGGCGTCCGTCAGGGTGACCGTCACCTCGACGCCGGCCGGGAAGCCCGTACCGGTGACCGTCACCTCGCCGCCCGGCTCGACGGTGGTCGGGTCGGCGACCAGCGTCGGGTCGGTGCACTCCTCGCCCGGACCCGCTCCGGTGGCCACGACGAGCGCGGCCTCAGCCGGGGTACCGGTCGTGTCGTCCGTGGCGACCACGGTGTAGTCGCCGGGCTCGGCGTCCTCGGGCACGGCGAGGTCGGTCGTGAAGGCACCGGTCTCGTCGGTGTCCACGGTGACGGGGTCACCGACGGGGTCGCCGTCGGCGTCCGTGAGCTGCACCGTGGCAGTCGCGACCGGCGTGAAGCCCTCACCGGTCACCGTCGTCGTGCCACCGGGGGCGACCTCCGACGGGGCGACCGTGATCGCCGGCGCGACGTCCGCGCCTTCGACGGTCAGAGGTGCGGTCGCACCCTCGCTGCCGTCCTCGGGCTCCGCCACGACCTCGTAGTCACCCGGATCGGTCCCCTCGGGGATCGGGTACGGGGTGGCGAACGAGCAGGTCTCGTCCGGCGTGACCAGGACGGGCTCGCCCACCGGGTTGCCGTCGGCGTCCGTGAGCTGCACCGTCACGTCGACACCGGCCGGGAAGCCGGTGCCGACCACCGTGACATCCGTGCCCGCCGGAGCGGACGACGGGGTCACCGTGAGCGCGGGCGCCGACTCGCACTGCTCGGCCGCGGTGATCACGGTCAGCGGCGCCTCGGCAGGTGTACCCGTCGTGTCGTCGGTAGCGACCAGCGTGAAGTCACCCGGCTCGGCGTCCTCCGGCACCACCAGCGGCGTCGTGAAACCACCGTCGGCGTCCGTGTCGACCTGGACCGGGTCGCCGACCGGGTTACCGTCGGCGTCGGTGAGCTGGACCGTCGCGGTGCTGTCCGGCGTGAAGCCCTCGCCCGTGACCGTCGTCGTGCCGCCCGGGGCGACCTCCGACGGGGCCACCGTGATCGTCGGGTCGATCGCGGCCGCCGGGTCCAGGACCACCAGGTCGTCGGTAGCGAACACGTCGGTCGAGAAGTCCGTGCCCGTGCCCACGTAGTCCGTTGGAGCAGAGTCCTCCGGCAGCGTCACCACGTACTCGAAACCGCCCTCCTCGTCCGTCGGGATGTCGCCCGCGGTGTAAAGGACGCCCAGGTCGCTTGCGATCTCCAGGTCCACCGTCGAGTCCGGCGTGTACCCAGCACCCGTCACGGTGACCTCGTCACCCGGGTACGCCTCGGACGGGTCGACCGTCAGGGTCGGCTCCAACGGCAGGACCGTCAGGTCCGTGTCCGCAGTCAGATCCTCGGCGTCCGTACCCGTGACGACGTACGCCGTCGGGTACGAGTCGGCGGGCAGCATCACCACGTGCTCGAAGCCACCCTCCTCGTCCGTCGGGATCGCGCTGGCCGTGTACAGCACGCCCAGGTCGCTCACGATCTCCAGGTCCACCGTCGAGTCCGGCGTGTAGCCGGTACCGGTGACTGTGACTTCCTCGCTCGCGTGGGCCTCGGCCGGGTCCACGGTGATCGCTGGACCGTCGCCCGCGCCCTCGACGGTCAGAGGTGCGGTCGCACCCTCGCTGCCGTCCTCGGGCTCGGCCACGACCTCGTAGTCACCCGGCTCCGCGTCCTCCGGGACCGAGTACGGCGTGGAGAACGAGCAGGTCTCGTCCGGGGTCACCACGACCGGCTCGCCCACGGGGTTGCCGTCGGCGTCCGTGAGCTGCACCGTTACGTCGACACCGGCCGGGAAGCCCGTGCCGACCACCGTGACGTCCTCGCCCGCGGGGGTCGAGCTCGGCGTCACCGTGATCGCCGGGGCCGACTCGCACTGCTCGGCCCCCGTGATCACGGTCAGCGGCGCCTCGGCCGGGGTGCCGGTGGTGTCGTCGGTGCCGACGACGGTGAAGTCGCCCGGCTCGGCGTCGTCTGGCACCACGAGGGGCGTCGTAAAGGCACCGTTCTCGTCGGTGTCGACGGCGACCGGGTCACCGACGGGGTTGCCGTCGACGTCCGTGAGCTGGACCGTGGCGGTGCTGTCCGGCGTGAAGCCCTCACCGGTCACCGTCGTCGTGCCTCCCGGGGCGACCTCCGACGGGGCTACCGTGATCGCCGGTTCGATCGCTGCGGCGGGGGTCACCGCCAGCGGAGCCTCCGCGGGGGTGCCCGTCGCATCGTCCGTGCCGACCACCGTGTAGTCGCCCGGTTCGGCGTCCTGCGGGACGCACAGCTCGGTGGTGAAGGCACCGTTCTCGTCAGTGTCGACGGTGATCGAGTCACCCACCGGGTCGCCGTCCGCGTCCGTCAGCTGAACGGTCGCGGTCGAGCTCGGCGTGTAGGCCGTGCCCGAGACCTCCGTGCACTCACCGGGGGCCACCTCGGTCGGGTCGACCGTCAGCTCCGGCGTGACTACCGGGACGTCGGTCACCGTCAGCGGAGCCTCCGCCGGGGTGCCCGTGGTGTCGTCCGTGCCGACTACGGTGTAGTCGCCCGGCTCTGCGTCCTCCGGCACCACCAGCGGCGTCGTGAAGCCGCCCTCGGCGTCGGTGTCGACCGTGACCGGGTCGCCCACGGGGTTGCCGTCGGCGTCCGTGAGCTGCACCGTCACCGTGGCATCGGGCGTGTAGCCCGCGCCGGTCACCGTGGTGGTGCCGCCCGGCGCGACCTCCGCCGGGTCCGCTGTCAGCGTCGGGGCGATGGCTGCGAGGTCGCAGGCGTCGACGCGCACGCCGGCGTTGCCGAGCCCGATGCGGCCGGCGTCGGCCGACTGGACCAGGCCCAGGCTGAGCGCGGACACCTCGACCTGGCCGAGCAGCTCGTCGCCGCCCGCCGTGGTGCAGGTCGCCGTCTCCTGGTGGTTGATCTGCAGAGAGACGAACTGGACCAGCACGTCGAACACGGGCGACAGCGCGGCGCCGATGGTCGACGTGATGCCAGACTTGAGGTCGTTGATCAGCAGGTCGAAGATCTGGTCGCCCTCGTCGCTGATGACGAGGTCGTAGACCGTGCCGAAGATCGGCGCCGCGGCGTTGCCGAGGCCGTTGATCGTCGTGGCCAGCAGGGTGCCGGTGATCGCCTGCGTCCCCGTGCTGTTGTTCACGACCTGCGGGAAGTTGCCATTGACAGCGTCCGCCAGCGGCACCGACCACGAGACGTCGAGGGTGCCGAGCGGGGACTCGTCGAAGAACGCGATGTTGATCGTCACCGCGTTCAGGGAGTCCTCGATCGCGCCGATCATGATGCGCGTGGCCTCCTGCATGATCTCGTGCACGCCCTCGGCGATCTGCGGGTACGTCTGGTCGTCCAGCACCTCGTAGTTGGGCGCCAGGCCGTTCATGCCGACGTCATCACCGCCGCCCCAGGGGTCGTTGCCCTCGACCAGGTGCTCCAGGTGGATCTGCAGCTCACCGGTCGAGAAGTCGATGGTCACGAGCTGGTTCGCCGAGGTGATCGGTTCCCCGACCACGGACTGGAACAGCGTCTCCTGCATGTTCGAGTCCACCGTGACCGTCGGCTCCGGGATGCCCGGGACGGCCGACAGGAGCGCGGTCAGCTCCGACACGTCGAAGGTGTCGTTGACCAGCGTCTCGATCTGCGAGTCGACGGCGCCGCCGATGTCGAAGATCGTGGCCGCGGCGTCCTCCACGACGGGTGAGTGGAGCAGCAGCGTGCCGTCGCCGAGCCGGTACTGGCCCGGGCCGGTCACTCCGCCGTCGGGGTCGAGGATCACGCCGTCCTCGGCGGTGACCTCCGCGGCCAGGGCACCGAGCTCGATCGTGAGCTGGTCGACCACCGCGTCCGAGATGCCGTCGACGCCGGCGAGCCGGGCCAGCGACAGGACGTCGATGCTGGCCGTGCCGAACGCGTCCTCCGCTCCGTCGAGCGTGACGCCGCCGTCGGCGCCCAGCAGACCGGATACGGCGTGCGCGTCGGCCGGGCCGGACGCCTCGCTCGTGCTGGCGAGGGCGCCGATCTGCCCGAAGTCGAGGAACTGGTCCACCGGGAGCTGGAGGTCACCGAGCGCGAGCACCTGCGAGCCCAGGACATCAACGTCCAGGTTCTCGGTGTTCGGGCCCGGGTTGCTCGCTGACCCCGCGTCGGACGTCGCCGCGCCTAGCAGCGCCTGCTGCATCAGCTCGGCCGCCAGCACGCTGGCCGCGGCCTCTGCCGGCTCGTCCGGGTAGTTGTCCACGGCCGCGGCGGGGAGGCCGGCTGTCGTGGCGATCAGTGCTGAGGCGGCAACCACGGCGAGTCCACGGCGCCACCTCGCGCCACCTCGCCTCCTGGTACGGCCTGTCGGAACATGCGTCGGAATCACGAAGATCACTCCTCACGTTCGCGCGTCTAGTGACGGCGTCTGGGGACTGCAGGCCGCGACGAGGATGCTGCGGGCCCGGTCTCAGAAGACACACGTTTCCGGGGTGCCTGCCACGCGTAATGGACAATCGTGCATGCGCGCACAGCAATGCATCGACAGTTGCGCCGATGCAATCGAGGACATTCCGGAACGCCATTACCACGGCGATTCAGCTGAGAGCACGGAGTGACCAGAAAACCAAGAACAAGAGCGGGTGAAAAATTCCCTCTGGCCCTCCGGCCCGTCAATGAAACGGATCCGCGCCGCCACGCCGCCGTCCAGATCAGCCGCTCACTCCGATCTCTCGCACAATTCACCCGATGCCATATGCTCCCCACTGCAAGCTCCCGTGAGCATTCAAGAGCTCTTCTGGAAAGGAGCAGAAGGTGGAGCCAGAAAACAAACCGGTGGAATCGGCGCCCCCAGGTTTCCCCGGGTGGGCTCCTTCCGCGGGCAGCAGTGGGACGGACCGTGTCGTCCACGGACGAGACCGGGAGCTGCGAGTTATCGGAGCATTCGCGACAGACCTGGACACGGCCACCCTGGTCGTGAGCGGTCTCAGCGGTATCGGCAAGAGCGCCACGGTGCTGGCAGCGCTGCGCCGGATCGACCTGCGAGCGTCGGCCGTGCGCGTCGTACGCTCCGCCTCTTCGCGTCCGTACGCGCACGGCCTGGCAGGCCGGGGCGGCATAGACCTGGGAAAGCAAACCAGGCCCACGGCCTCCGGGCCGGGTTACGAGGTCGACCCGGTCGGCCTCCTGGAGGCAGTCTCGGCCGGCATCGAAATCGCACCGACCGGCACCCGAGTGTTGTTCATCGACGACCTCGAGGTGCTCTCACCGATCCGTGCCGCCTGGCTGCTGCGCCTGGGCGAGGCCGCGTACGAGCGTGGCTGGCGAATCATGGCCGCCGTCCGCCAGGCCGCTCCAACCAGCCTGCCCGACGACATCGAAAGACTCGCGGTAGGCCCACTCGACGAACCGTCACTGCGCCTCGTGCTGGCCGACGAGCTCAGCCTGCCGATCGCCGCAGACGTCGTGAGCCGCCTTCACCGATGGAGCGCCGGGAACCCGCGGATAGCGCTCGAGCTCGCCCACGGACTCAGCCCAGCCCAGCAGCGCGGCGACATCGAGTGGCCGGGTCCGCAGTCCGCCGGCCCCGCTGCCAGGCGCGCATACCGGTACCTGCTCGACGGGTCTGGCACAACAACCGACGACGCGACAGTCAGCCACCCCCTGCTTGCCCTGGTACACGACGAGCTCTCCGCGACACCCACCGACGAAGCGGGCCGGTCCACGTTCGCCGGGTCCGCGACCGTCGCCGAGGCCATATGGGAGGGCCTGCACCTGGACGATGTTGCCCAGGCGTCCAGGGCGGGCGCTGAGCCGCGCGCGGCCGCCCGCGCGGTAGGCGTGACGCTCCTGACCGGATCCATCTGGGCCGAGAACGGTACCGGCCGGTGGACACCGCCCGCGGCCGACGCCGAATGGACCGACCACCTTTGGTGGCGCGACCCGACGGGCGTCGCCCTTTCTACCCGCGCTGCCGGAGCACGAGCGGCCGCCGCGCTGATCGAGCTCGAGCATGCCGGGCGGCTCACCGACCCCGCCGCTCTCCGCGCCGACCTCGGCCTCATCGGCACCGTACCCGAACCGCACTGGGTGGGTTTGTGCGTCCAGGTGCGTGGCCGCCTGCTGCTGGGCGACGTGTCGGGTGCACGTCTGGTCCTGGAGAAGCAGTCCGGGATCGCCGAGGGCAGGTCGGTCGCTGAGCTGGTTGCCAGAGACCTTGCGGCGGCCAGGGTCGCGATGTTCGAGGGCCGTGCCATGGACGCCCGGACCCACCTCGTCCGCGCGACGGACCTGCGGCCCAGCGTCCAGGACTGGCTTCCGGTACGGGGGCTACGCGTGGCCACGACAGCAATGCTCGACGGCAAGCCGCCCGTCACGGAGCTGCCGAGCCAAACCGGGGCCTGGTCGACCCGAGCGCTGGGCGAGTTCGCCGTCGACCTCGGCCTGGCACACCTGGCCGTCGGACACATGAAGCACGCAGCCGAGCTCCTCACGACCGGGCTCGAACGCTGCGCCTGGCCCTACCGGGGCCGAGCGCAGGTACGGGCCGACCTGGTCGAGTCGGTCGCGGCCCACGACCCGACTCCCGAAGCACGCATCCTTCAGGTTCGATGGCTGCTAGACCCGCCTGTGTCCCTCGAGGAACGCGCTGACGCTGACGCCGACACCGCCCACGAACGGATGCTGGCCATCCTGGACAGCGGTACCGGGCGCAACACCATCGACGAGTGGTTGCCCGTATCGCTGTCCCCGATCTCGCCGTGGCAGCGTCTGCGAACGCTGATCGCCTACGGCAGGCACACCCTGACTCATGGCGAGCGCAACAACGCTGAGGCAGCACTCCGGGATGCGCGAGCCCTCGCTCGGGTGACCGGCCTGCCCGGCTGGGACCGAGCAATCGATGCTTACCTCTCGGACCACGGAGCGCGAGACGAACGCAGCTGGGACGAGCTGAGCGAAGACGAGGTTGGGCTCGTCCGGCTGGCGCTGCGCGGTGCGACCAATGCGCAGATCGCTGAGATCGCCTACGTCTCAGTTCGTACGGTCGCCAACCGCTTCCGCCAGATCTATGCGGTGTTGCGGGTAAGGGACCGACGAGAGCTGACCGAGACAGCACGTTCGCACCCCCCGAAGTGGCTCGCCGACGAGACGTGAGCCGTGCTGATGACCTCGCGGGGCCGTCAGTCCGCCCGGTCCGCTGCCGTGACCTGCTCGGCGGGCTCCGATGCGCGCCGGATGAGCCGGTAGCCGAGCAGTCCGAGCCAGGCCAGCAGGGCGACCACCGCCACTACCAGGTACTCGATGAGCGGAACGCGCACGATCTCGCTCAGGTCGGCCAGCGAACGGCTGTAGTACACCGCGAAGGCGCTGGCCAGGTACAGCGCCGCCAACACCCAGCGGGTGCGCGCGGACAGGCCGAGCCCGTGCATCTGGGTGATGACGAAGACGCCGAGGAAGCCGAACAGGAACATCGGCCACATCCCGTCGGGGCCGGAGTTCATCACCGCGACCAGGGTGCCGTGCACGACCACGACCAGCTCCAGGGTCAGCGTCCACCAGCGGTTGGTGTGCGTGCGGGTGAGGAAGAGGCTTCCCTGCAGCAGGAGCAGGAACATGTAGACGAAGCCGATCAGGTGGCCGCTCGTGCTCTCCATCGGGTGGTACCAGAACGTGTACACCGCGGCCCAGCTGAACAGGTAACCGTGGTACTTCCGGAAGAACCGCACGATCTCCTTCGAGATCGGCGCGGGGCGGCCGAAGAACATGCCACGCCGCCTGTTCTCCATGATCAGGACGACGATCAGCAGCGCGATCACCGAGCCCTGCGAGGTGAAGATCGAGACGTCCTGGGCGATCCCGTCGTAGAACACCTGGGTCTGCACCTCGTGCAGCACGATGAAGACGAGGTTCCCGGCCAGGGCGACGACGTTGATCGGGTGCAGCCCGGAGGTGTAGCGCCGGACATGCCGCTGCGCGTAGTAGATGAGGCCCCAGAAGAACAGCTGGTGGGCGATGTACCCGGTCCACGCGCTCGCCCTGGTCCAGAACGTGGGCTCGGGCAGCTTCCAGTAGTACCAGGAGGCGCCCTGGTCCGGCAGCAGCTCGACGTCGAGCCACTGCCCGCCCAGCCAGACACCGCCCGTGAGCAGCAGACATACCGGAATTCCCCAGCCGAGCACGCTACGTGGACTGTTCAGCGTGCCGCCGACCACCCGGCGGGCACTGCGGCGGTGGAGCCGGCGTGCACCAGTCGCCGGGACGGTTGGACGCGTAGGGCTTTCGGGACGGGATTGCTTGGGCGCGTCAGGCGTGGAAGGCATGGATCAACTCCGCATGTCCAGTAAGTAATACGGCCACCGTACCATTTTGGAGCAGCGTGACATGATGACGCTGCCCGCAGAGATGAAGGGGGCGACCTTGATTCACCTGCTCCGGAACCTCCATGACGCCCTCGGCGCAGCGACCGCAGCCCTAGCTCATCGCTTGCAGCTCAGCGCCACGGACGCCGCGGCCGTCGAGCACATCTCACTGTCCGACAAGCCGGTGGGCCCTGGGGAGCTCGCGGCCAGACTGGCCATCACACGGTCCTCCGCCACCGAGGTCGTCGACCGCCTCGTCGCGGCCGGACACATCGACCGTGTGCGTGACGAGGCCGATCGCCGCCGAATCCGCTTGGAACCGACCGAGTCCGCCCGCACCCGAGTGCGCGAGGAGCTCGGGCCACTGGTGGAGGCGATCGCTGCCGCCGCCGAACCGTTCTCGCCTGCCGAGCACGAAGTCATCGAGAAATTTCTCAACGCGGTGACCAGCGCGTACTACGCGTACGCGGAGGCGTCGGACTCGACGGCGCAGAGACCACATGGGCGGTCTTGACTGCGACGGGAAAGCTTGGGTCGAACCGGCCTCCAACTGCGGGCGGCGGCGCGCCGCGTTCTCGCTATCCGGGCCGCTGAGCACCTCGGGTGCCCGTGTCGCATCACCTGACCTGCACCCCCTACCCGCGCAATCTCTCAGCCATCTGACCCAGATGAGGGGCCAGGCTGCCGGTGTCAGCACCGCATCGGATCAAGAGGGCTGAAGGCCACGCGCGCACCGACGCCGTCCTGATGACCGCCACGGGATGCGCCAACCACTGGGAAACCACCCAGCGGCGCGCGAGGGCAATGTTCCGCCTGATCAGCCCCTCGGAACGGCACGCCTGGACGACGCCTCCCCGGCCGACCGCCGGGTGATCCGGTGGTTCGTCCACCACTGGCTGATCGCCGTCGCGCTCTTCGGTCCACTAGCTAGAGTAAGAAGGCAAGCGAGTGCACATCTTGCTCCTGACTCGTCCGTCCCGTTCAAATCTTGACATGATTCCTGCGTGACAACGCTAGGCACCCTACTCGACGACTTTATGTTCAGATCCGCTTCCGAGACAGACCGCGATCGGAAATTCGAGGATCTGGTGAGGGAATTCCTCACGGCCGATACTCGTTGGTCGGCGGAGTTCGACCAGGTGTGGGCGTGGGACCAGTGGCCGGAAGGCGACGGCGAAAAGACCGCGGTCGATCTTGTCGCCCACCAGCAGGATACGGACGGTCTGATAGCAGTACGGTGCGTTTTCCATGACCCAGATTCGCCGCTGCCGAAGGAGGACGTCGAGGGATTTCTCTCGGCGTCGGACAAAGCCCCGTTCACCGGACGGCTCGTCGTCGCGACCACCGACGATTGGGACAGCGACGCCGACGCCGCGATCGCGGACCAGGCCGTCCCAGTCAGAAAGATCAGCCTGACCGACCTGCTGAGCTCGTCGGTCGACTGGACCGCGTTCGAGCCCGACACCCTGGTGTCCACGAACTAAACCTGAGCATTGCCCTTTCCGCGCTGCGCTCCGACGCTCGATCCCAAACATCGCTCGGCGGCCAGAACGCGCGGATTGTCCCAGTCGCAGGAAACGATCCAACTGCCCCAGAGCCTGCCGTGCAGGAGTTCCACCGGGCAGTTCGCCGTGTCGCGACCACACACCCACGACCATTTGAAGGACCCCCCATGCTGGCGACCGTCATGCCATCATCCGCCGTCGACCACGAGCCCGGAACGGTGGCCCACTCAGGCTCGGGCCAGAGGCCCACCCTCGCCGCGCCGTCGGATCCCGCGAAGTACCACGCGATCCTCGATCACACGCCGCTTCCCCCAGCCCAGAACGGTCCCGGAATGAGCGTGCTGCGCGGGGCTGCCGTCGACGTCGGTCATCACTGGGCATTCTTCGACGACCTTGCAACGGCTGCGGGCTTCGCCCGTGCTGGGCACATGTCGAACATGGCGCCGTCATGGGACTTGTTCGAGGCTGCGGAGATCCGCGCCTATTGCCAGGCGCATGCCCGTGACGAACTCACACTGCTACTCGGCCGCCAGGTCTACGAACGGGCGGAGATGTACCAGCTGATCAAGCGTTTCGCGGTGTCCGCGGCCGGCGACGCCGCAGCGCTGAGCTGAGCTGCTGGCGCCTGCCGCAGGCCTCGGACAGAGTCGGAAGCCACTCGGGTCGATCGGCCAGGGCACCCTCGACCGGCTCCACGGAGTCTGAGCTCCACGAGCCCGCAGATCTGGCGGAAACGGTTGGCCGGCTGCCATCGACGGGCTGCGCGCCGACCACGGCGCGGCACTCCCCCACGGGTGAGAAGTGCCGCGCCGGCCGTTCCAACGCGTCGGCTTTAGTCGGGTCGGAGCCCGTTCAGAACTCCACACAACCGCTCGACGCCCCGGCCCGGCGCACGGAACGGTTCAAGGAGATCGGCGAACCGGGACCAGAAGAGCTCGACATACTCCGCCGGCACACACCCGACGTCGCGACACGCTCCCTCCGCCACCAGGCCACGCCCGGCTCCGCCACCCACGGATCAGGACGACGGTTCAGGAGGCCACGGTGATCGCAAACGGCGCGAGACCGCGTGCCGCGATGAGATCTGGGACGGCCAGGATCATAGCTTCCGGGCCGCGGGCGGTACGGATGTCGCCCAGGTCAAGGATCGAGCCAGGAGTCCACCCGAGGTCTTGCAAAAGCCCGGTGACGGTGGCCTTGGCATCGGCATGGTCGCCGGAGACGAACACCGTCGCGGGCGTGCTCAGACTGCCGGGGTTCGCCATGACCGTGAACAGCATGGTGTTGAGCGTCTTGACGACCTTCGTGTCGGGGAGTGCCGCCTGAAGCATCTCCCCAAGGCTCGAGCCCGGATAGGTCAGCGTCCCTGGCAGCCCGTTCAGGCCACGCTCGACCGCGTTGCTGACATCGACGAGTATCTTGCCGGCAAGTTCCTCGCGTACTGCGGAGAGACGCTCCAGGGAGGTCTCGCCCGGGGTCGCGTTGAACACGACGTCGGCGCCCACCACTGCCTCACCGATGCTGGTGCAGACCATCGGTTCGACGAGCCAGTCACGGGTCCTGGTCTGGTCCCGCACGCCGATGGTGACCTGGTGCCCCTGTTCGACGAGTGCGGTGGCGAGGCTGGAGGCGACGCGCCCGGCGCCGAGGATGGCAATTCGCGACATGGAGGATGTTCCTTCTCTCTGGTTTGGTGACTCAGGCGTGCGGGGCAAGGATGCTGACCGCTTCCGCGTGCAGCTGGTGCGTGGTGGCGAGAAAGCCTGTGCTGTCGAGCGTCCACGGCCCGCCCTCCAGGTCCGAGACGACCCCGCCGGCCTCACTGACGAGCAGTGCACCCGACACGAGGCCGGACCGGACGGCGCTGTGCTGCCAGAAGAGGTCCGTGCGTCCGGCCGCGACCTGGATGAGCTGGAGCGTCGCGGGGACAGAGAGACGCAGCACCAGTCCCGCATCGAGCATCGCCTCGGTGGACCGGGCGATCTTCGCGAACGTATCGCTGGTCTCGCGCGGCGAGGCCTGCCCGGAGCCGACCAGAGCGGCATCGAGGCTCGTCTTCACCGACGGGGTGATCCGCTGCCCGTTGAGGAATGCTCCGCCGCCGCGAACCGCGGTGTAGAAGTCCCCGGTCAGCGGAAGGTGCACGACGGTGACAGCGGGGACGTTGTCGCGCACGAGGGTGGCAGTCACGCCCCAGTCCGCCATACCGTGGATGTGGTTGATGTTGCCCTCCACGGGGTCGGTGATCCACCACTCCCCGTCCGGCAGCGCACCACTCTCCAGCTCGTCCTCCGCCCACCCTGCTTCCGGCCGCAGCGCGGTCAGGGCGGGCCGCATCGCGTCCAGGGACGCACGGTCGTTCGCGTAGATCCCTTCGACGACGTCGTCGCGGGTCAGGAACTCGGGCTTGGTCTCGAAGCGCTGCACCAGCACCGCACCGGCGGCGGCAAGCGCGGCCTGGATACCCGGAACCAATGTGGCGTCCTGGACAGCGTTGACGTTGGCATCGCTCAGCGTGGAGATCGTGGTCATGATCTGGGCCTCTCTCAAAAGGAAACTGTCGGTGTGTTCCTGCTGGCTCAATTCAAGAGCGACCACGTCATGATGTCCAATGCATGTATTGCATCTGTACTATTACCTGCATGCAACTGGATATGAACCTCCTTGCCGCCCTCGACGTCCTCCTCGAGGAGGGCAGCGTGACCGGTGCCGCCGACCGCCTGCATCTTTCTCAGCCCGCGATGAGCCGGACACTCGCGAGGATCCGAAGGTCGACCGGGGACCAGATCCTGGTGCGATCGGGGCGGACCATGGTGCCCACGCCGTATGCGCTGAATGTGCGCGACCAGGTGCATCAGCTTGCCGAGCAGGTGCGCGCGGTCCTCACGCCACACCATGACCTCGAGCTCGACAGGCTGGCCACGACGTTCACGTACCGGTGCCACGACGCCATCACCAGCGCGCTCGCGCCGAGGCTGATCCGGCGGGTGAGTGCGGAAGCGCCCGGCGTGCGGATCCGGTTCCTCGCCGAGTCCAGCACCGACATGGACGGGCTCCGGACCGGGCGCACGGACATCGAGATCGGCTCGTCCGCCGGCACCACCGCAGACATGGAGTCGCAGACTGTCACAGCCAGCCGCTTCGTCGTCGTGATGCGCAACGGCCACCCTCTGGCTGGCATGCCGATGACCGCTGAGCAGTACGCGGCAGCCACACATATCAATGTCTCGCGGCGTGGACGATTCGCCGATCCTGTCGACGACGCCCTCGACGAGCTGGGCCTTGCACGCACGGTGATCGCCACCGCCCCCACGAGCACCGCCGCCCTGCGGATCGTGCAGACCACAGACAGTCTGACGGCGGTTCCTGAGCGGATCTGCCAGCAGGACATCGACGCCCTCGGCCTCGCGACCGCGCCCCTGCCGCTCTCGATCCCCGCGCTCCCGCTCACCATCAGCTGGCACACCCGCAACAGCGGCGACCCCGCACACCGATGGCTGCGCGAGACGACTGTCAGCGAGCTGACCGGAATAGGGACCACGACAACCGGGACGGCGTCCTCCTAGACGACTCGTCCAGGCGTGACGGTCAGTCGCCATGTCGCGCCCGGCGCCGGACACGGTGCAGTCGCCCTCACCATGCCCGGCCTGGCTGCCGGCGACGATCCGCAGAGCCCGTGCCTCGCAGACGCCGTCGAGCACCTGGGCGGCGCGGTGGAACAGCGGGACGCGTCCGATGTGGCGCTGGTGGCCCCCTACCTTCTGGCCAAACGAGACCAGGCCCTTGTAGCGCCCGGGAGAAGCTCGCCGCGCGGAGCGACACCGAGCCGGCGATCAGCCGATCCTCACGGACGACGTCGCCACGGCGCTGCGGAGCGCCACCGGCGGCTGACCGCCGTGTGCGCGTCAGCGGGCCGGCGTGCGGGCACGGAGTATTCCCCAGCCGACCAACAGACCGGCAAGGATGGTCAGAACGACCGCGGACAGCGTGACGGCATCGCGGAACTGTCCGGTCTGGGTGGCCGTCCAGTCCTGGGCGGTAATGCTGCCGGTGAACACGGCTGCGAGGATCGTGCCGGCCACGGCGATCCCGATGCCGGTGGTGAGCTCGCCCGCCGTGTCGATCAGCGCGGCTCCGATCGTCGTGCGGTCGGCGGGCAGGCCGCGCATGACGTTGTTGCCGGCCACGACTCCCACGATGCGCATGCCTGCGGCGACAAGCACGAGGGCGAGCGCTATCCAGGCGTATGCGAGGCGCCCGAGGACGGCGTAGACCGCCAGCCCGCCCACGACGACGGCCGCGCTCACCCAGGCCGCCCGTTCCAGGCCGAGCCACCTGACCAGCGGGCCGATCACCGCTCCGCCGGCGATCAGGACAACTACCTGCGGCAGCAGGCCAAGAGCCGCCTGCGCCGGCGTCCATCCCCAGTCGAGCTGAAGCTGCAGGGTGACCAGGTAGCTGAGCCCGGCAACTGCCAGACCGGCCGCAGCCTTGAACGCCAGCCCGCCGGCGACCAGCGGGCGCCCGAGCAGAGCGAGGTCGAGCAGAGGATGCGCGGCGGCCCGCTGCCGCCAGACGAACAGAAGCCCCGCACAGGCCGCTCCCGCGGTCGCCGCCCACGGCAGCCAGGAGCCGACACCGTTCTCGACGAACACAGTGGGTGCCAGCAGGGCGAGCACCACGGCGGTGCTGCCGAACAGGGCTCCGCTCACGTCGATCGGCTCGGCGTGCAGTTCGTCCGGCTGGTCGGCAGGCACGCCGAGGCGGATGCAGACCAGTGCGATCACGGCGATCGGGACGTTCACCAGGAGCAGCGCCTGCCACGGGGCGAAGCCGAGCACGAACCCACCCGTGGTCGGCCCCGCCGCAAGCCCAACGAGACCGACGGTCGAGATCAGGGTGATAGCCCGCAGCCGCAGCTGCTCATCAGCGAACAGCCGATATGCCAGGGCCATCGAGCCCGGGGTCGTCATCGCAGCCGCGACGCCAGTCATGACCCGCACGGCGATCAGCTGTCCGGTCGTGCTCACGAACGCAGTCGCGAGGCTGGCCAGCGCGAGCAGCACCAGACCGATCAGCATGACCTTTCGGCGACCGAAACGGTCGGCGACTGCGCTCAGTGCGATCATCAGACCGCCGAACACCACGGCGTAGGAGCTGGTCACCCACTGCAACTCCGTGGTCGACGCGCCCAGCTCGCGACCGATGGTGGGCAGTGCCACGTTCAGGACCGAGCTGTCCAGCATCTCGAACAAGAACACGGCGGACAGGCCCGAGAGCGCGACCCAGGCGGCGCCCAGCGAAACTGGCCAGTGCTGGTGACCGGCCTGCTGCGGCCGGGACTCGGAGGTGGATCGTGGACGGTGGTCGCTCATGGGCGCACTCCTCGTTACGAGAGAAGTGGCGGCTCAGCGACCCGCGTGCGCGCACGACATTGGTGTCGTGTTTCTACCTCTGATGCTCGTGAGGCTACCAGGCTCCGAGCCGCTTCGGGGATGCGTCGGAGCGACGCCGACACCGCGATCTCGGACCAGGCCGTCCCGGTCAGAGAGGTGGTCCTCGTCGACCAGCGCTGGGCCGCTGACGAACCATGGCGCATCATCTCGTCTGGGATGCGTCGCCCATCGCGCGGTCGCGCGTGCGGGAGTAGTTCGTAGTGGTCGGATTCCTTCGGACGCTGCCTGTACTTGATGATTGCGTCTCGGATTCACGGGGCCGTCAGGTGTGGTTCAGTCTGCGGACACCGATGTTTGCGAGGTTGGCTGCGCTTCCGCATGCCCGGGAGCTTTCCTGCCCGGCCTTGAGGAGTCCCTCGTTGAACGACCACCGCACCACCGATCTCGCCACTTCGCCAATCGCCTCCCGACGCGGCTTCCTGCTCGGAGCCGGAACCGCCGGGGCTGGTCTGGTGGCTGGATCAGGTGCCACTGGCGCGAGCGCCGCTCCTGTCCGTCCTCGCCCCCAGCGGGGTGGCGTCGTCTGGCTCGCTGGCGACCATCACCTTCACAGCCAGTACAGCAACGATGCGATGTACCGCATCGACGACCAAGCAGCCCGCGCTGTGGCCGGCGGGCTGGACTGGATTGTCATCACCGACCACGGCAACGCGGCGTTCGCTGCCCACAGCATCGCACCGCAGCGTCGGGACATCCTGGCGGCCAGAGAGCGGCACGGCGAGGACCTGCTCATCTTCAACGGCCTGGAGTGGAACATCCCTGGCGGTGAGCACACCACGTTCATGATGGCGCCCGGAACGGGCGAGCCGCGGGCACTCCAAGAGCTGGTGAACAAGTTTGACGCGCTCGTGGTCGACGCACGTGACGGCACCCCTGAGAACAAGGCGCTGGCGCTCGACGCGCTGAAGCATATCGCCGCCGCCGTGCGTTCGGGGCGGCTCGCGGACGCACTGGTCTTGCCCAACCACCCGGCGCGAAAAGGTATCGACGGTCCTGCCGAGCTGCGCGCCTGGCAGGACGCGGCGCCGAACGTCGTCATCGGGTTCGAGGGTGCGCCCGGCCATCAGGCGGCGGGTCTTCCCGCGCCTGGCATGGCGCGCGGGCGCGGTTTGTACGACAGCAGCCCGGGTCAGTACTCCTTTCCGGGGTACCCCGAGGAGAGCTACCGAACGTGGGGCGGGTTCGATTGGATGACCGCCACGGTCGGCGGCGTGTGGGACTCGTTGCTGTCCGAGGGCCGCCGGTGGTGGATCACCACCACGTCGGACGGCCACCAGGGCTGCGGCGACTGGGTCAAGAACCCCGTCGATCAGCTCGACCAGGCCGCCTACGACAAGACTCCCTACAACGAGGGCGGAGACACATTCCAGTCCACAGGTGTCTACCCGCCGCCGGTCGGCGCAGGCCGGCCGGTCGCCGAGTACAGCTCTTTCCCGCCCGGCGCGTACAACAAGACGTGGGTCGGAGCGAAAGACTTCAGCCACCGCGCGGTGATCGACGCGATGAGGGCTGGTCGGATGTGGGTCTGCTTCGGCGATCTGATCACCGGGTTGGACGTCCAGCTCAGGACGAAGACCCGCGGCATCCCACGTCGGCATGCCACCCTCGGCGAGGAACTGGTCGTGGCGGCCGGCACAGAGGTCGAGCTGATCGTGACCCTTGATCTGGCGGCGAGCGTCAACTACGCCGGGCTCCTGCCCCAGCTGGCCCGCGTGGACCTGATCCGCGGCCGGGTGTCCGCCCCCGTCGCCGACCCCGACGCTCTTTACGCACCGGAGACCAGGGTGGTCCACTCGTGGGACACCGTGGGGAAGTCCGGACCAGTGACCCTGACCCACCGCTTCATGGCCGAGCACGACGGCTACGTCCGGCTCCGCGGTACGGACGGCAAGCGCAGCCAGCCGGGCTACCTCGGCGAGCACGTGGACCCGGCCGGGCCGGCGCAGGATGTCCCCGGGGCAGTCAATCCCTGGGAGGACCTCTGGTTCTACAGCAACCCGATCTTCCTCAAGGTCGAGTAGGAACGCACCACGGCCCGACCCTGGTCTCAGCACTGTCGAGCCGATCGGCACAGTGACCACCGAGCCCCCCGCCTCGGAGATCAGCCCGGTTGTTCGGAGTGAGCGTGTTGGCCTTCCGCGGTGAGGATGGTGAGAATCTCGACCGGTTTCGATCCATGTGCCCCGATGGCGTGGGGCAACATGGTCGAGAACTCAGCAGCGTTGCCTTGTTCGACAACGATGATTCGTTCCCCCAGGCGCAACGCAGCGGTTCCGGTGAGAACGGTGAACCAGTCCCTGCCGGGGTGCACACCTGCCTCCTCGAGCGAGGGTACGGGGGTCGCGATCCGCATCTTCGCGACGGTGAGCCCTCCGGGGGTTCGGGAGCTGGCGAGCGTCCACATGGTCATGCCGCGCCGTTCATCCTGCTGGGGCCGTATCACGACGTCCTCGTCGTTGGGTGATTCGGTGAGCTGATCGATGGTGGTGTCGAGCGCCCGCGCAAGTGGGACGAGTTGGTCGAGAGCGATGCGTCGAGCTCCGGTCTCAATGCGGCTGAGGTTGGACGGGCTGAGGTAAGCGCGTTCAGCGAGCGCGTCGAGCGACCACCCTCGAGCGAGCCGCAGCGCTCGGATCCGCTGCCTGACGAGTCGGTCGACGTTCAGTTCTTGCTCCATAGGCAAGAGTCTATGCCCCTCAAGCATGACGCCTCTACGCTGGAGGCATGGCCTTTCACGCACATCAACTCGACACGCAGGCTCTGCTTCCACAGCTGCTGGAGCTGGATGCCGAAGTCCATGCAGGCCTCATGGAGAACGCGCTGGATGTCGTCGCGAACCGAGCCCGTGCGCATGAGGTGCGGTCGGTGTTGGATGCGGGGGCAGGGACGGGGGCGGCCACATTTCAGCTGGCGGGCCGGTTCCCGGACGCCCAGGTCGTCGCCGTGGACACCGACCCGGCGATGACACGGCTGGTGCAGGCCCGCGCAGCCACCGAGGGTGCGGACCAAGTTGTCGCAGCGACTCGAGACATCCTCTCCCCCGGCCTTGCTCCAGACTCGGTCGATCTGGTGTGGTCGTCGTCGGTATTCCACGAGCTCAAGGATCCGGACGCCGTGCTCACCGGCTTGTTCGGGCTGCTGCGCCCCGGCGGGGTGCTTGCGGTGATCGAGATGGACACGTCACCTCGGCTCCTTCCCGACGGGTACGCAGAGCTCGAGTCTCGCCTGAGGCAGTCTGCAGGCGCGGACCTGCCCTCGCCGGACTGGACCACTTCGATCCGGCTGGCGGGATTCGACCTGGAAACCGTGCGCGTTCTCACCAGTGACCAAGATCTGCCTGCCGATGGGCCGGGCGGTGCCTATGCGAGGCTCGAGCTTCAGCGCCTCGCGTTGCATGCCGGGCACCGGTTGAGCGACGCGGACAGGAGTGTGTTGACCGCCCTGTACACCGGTCAAAGCCCTGAAACGTTCCCCGCGCGGGTCCGTCTCCGAGGCGCCCGAACACTGTGGGTCGCCCGCCGCCCGTAAGGCACGCAACTCCTTCTTCCTCGGCGATCGTCGCCCCACACCATTCACACCTTCATCAGGAGGCCCGCTTGCCATGCCCGGAAACTCTCAAACACCACCCGCTCCCGTGACCGTCCGCCGTCGCTGGTGGCTGCTTTCTGTCTTGGCGATCGCTCAACTGATGATCGCCCTGGACACGACCATCGTGACGATCGCGCTGCCATCGGCTCAGACGGATCTGGGGTTCCCGGACAGTTCGCGGCAGTGGATCATCACTGGGTACGCGCTGACCTTCGGCAGCCTGCTGCTGCTCAGCGGGCGCCTCGGCGACCGGTGGGGCCGGAAGCAGACGCTCGTCGCGGGACTGATCGGCTTCGCGGTCGCCTCCGCGATCGGTGGCGCCGCACCATCCGTCGAGGTTCTGATCGCGGCCCGCATCGCTCAAGGCGCGTTCGCGGCCCTTCTCGCTCCCTCCGCGCTCGCGCTCGTCTCGGTGACGTTCAGCGACGGTCAGGAACGGGGCCGGGCATTCGGGATCTTCGGCGCCGTGTCCATGGTCGGCACCACCCTGGGCCTCCTCCTCGGCGGCGCACTCACCGAAACACTGTCGTGGCGGTGGACGATGTACATCAACGCCGTCGTCGCGCTCCCCGCGATCGTCGGGGCGGTTGTGCTGCTTCCCGGCTTGACGCGCGGTGACCGCCAACGGCTCGACATCCCCGGCGCGATCGCCGTGACTACGGGATTCTTCGCCCTGGTCCTCGGCACCGCCCGGGCCGAGACCTCAGGGTGGGCAGCGCCGACGACCGTCGCCTACCTCGCCGCCGCACTCGGACTGCTGGTCGCGTTCGTGATCATCCAGGCACGCACCCGCACCCCGCTGCTGCCGTTGCGCGTGATCCTCGACCGCGTCCGTGGCGCCGCCCTGATAGCTCTGCTGCTCTCCTCGGCCGGACTGTTCACCACCTTTCTGTTCCTGCCGTACTACCTGCAATCCACCCTCGGCTACCCGCAGTTACTCACCGGCGTCGCCTTCCTCCCTGTCCCCGTCGCCCTCGTCGCATCGGCGGTCTTCATCGGACCACGCCTGACTCAGACGATCACCAACCGTCGCGTCCTCCCGGTCGGACTCGCCCTCGCAGGGACCGGGGCCCTGCTGCTCGTGCGCCTGGGAACCACGGCGAACTACGTCGTCGACCTGCTCCCCAGCCTGCTGCTCATCGGCGCCGGCGTCGGGCTCGTCATCGCCACCGCTACCGGCGCTGCCACCGCCGGCGTCGCCGACACCGACGCGGGAGCTGCGGCAGCAACCGTCAACGCCGCCCAGCAGATCGGCGGCTCCGTCGGTGTCGCGGCCCTCAGCACCATCGCTGCCTCCTCCGCCGCCAACTACCTCAGCGCCCATCCCGGACAGACGGAAGCTGCCGCCGTCCACACCTACACCGCTGCCTACACCGGCGTCGGCATCCTCTTCCTTGCCGGCGCCATCCTCACTGCCATCATCCACCCGAAAGAGCACACCCGATGAGCACCACGACCCGCCCGGCGCGACCCCGCCCACGTACGGCGGCCGTCGGATCCATACTGCTGGCCCTCGGCACCATCCAGTTTTTCGTCGCCCACCTCGTCGCCCAGGCCGCGTGGACGAATCCCGCGTACAGCTGGTGGAACAACTACATCAGCGACCTCGGCGCGACTGTCTGCGGCCCTTTCTCCGACAACTACGTCTGCTCGCCACTCCACCCGATCATGAACACCGCATTCGTCCTCCAAGGGATGCTGATGCTCACCGGCATCACACTCATCGCCCGTTCAAGAATCCTGAGCCTCCGTCGAGCCACGTGGCCAATCATGATTGCCGTCACCGGCATCTCCTGGATCCTCGTCGGCTTGATACCCGAAGACGTCAACCTCACCGGGCACTCCATCGGAGCTCTGCCAATCTTCATCCTCGGCAACACCGCCCTCGTCACCGCGGGAATCTCCGACTCCACACGCACGCTCCCCGCCATCCGCGGGACCGCCCTCGCCCTAGGCGTCCTAGGCCTCGTCGGATTCGGCCTTACCGTCGTTGCCGTCACCAACCCCACCGGCCCGATCGGCATCGGCATCGCTGAACGCATCACCGTCTTTCCCGCACAGGTCTGGGCATTCACCCTCGGCATCGGCGTCCTGAGCCGTCTCTACGCGGGCCGGCGCCGCAGCAGCCGTCACCGACGATCCCGGTAGCGCTCCACCCCGGTCGGTAGCTACCTCATGGACACCGTCCCCCAGGGTTAGGATCCGGGGGGACATCGGGGAAGCGGAGGAACATGTCGAGCAGCACGCGACGCGCCCGCGAACGGAACGCCCTGCGCGAGCGGATCACCGAGGCTGCGTTCCGCGTCCTGGAGACCGAGGGAGCCACCGCGCTCACGATCCGGCGCATCGCAGCCGAGGTGGAGTACACGGCACCCGTCGTCTACCAACACTTCGCGAACAAGGACGCGTTGGTGCTCGAGCTGGTCACCCGCGGCTACGACCTCATGGTGGTCGAGTTCGAGCAGGTCGCCGGCGAGCCGGACCTCGACCAGCGCGTCCTGCGGACAGGTTCTGCGTTCGTTCGCTTCGCGTGCGAGCACCCACATCTCTACCAGGCGATGAACGGCACCGTGATCGATGCGAACGACCGCCGCCGCGCGGCCGAGCCTGCCATCGAGATGGTTACCGAACTGCTCAGCGCCTGGGCGGAGACGCACGGTGTCGTCCTTGTCGATCGCACCGAGGCCTGCGAGATCGTGTGGGGCACCCTCGCCGGCATGTCCTCGCTCGGCGACCTCGGAACGGTCGGGAGCGAGCGCGCGCAGCGACTGGCCGAGCAGGCACTCGGCGCGATCCTGCTCGGCTGGCGCAGCAAGGGCTCGTCGGGCTGACAGCACGGCGGGCCGCTACAGGTCGGTCCGCCGAAGCGACGACACCGCTCACGCCTCGCCATACGCGTGACGTGGCTACCGGTGGTCGCCCGCCCTGATCGTGGGCGAGGCGCGGTCCGCGCCCTGCTGCCTGGCCGCAGCGGTCGCTTCGTCGCGACCCCGAACGCCGGTTCCGTCATACCCGAGCTCGCGCTCCTCGACGCTGTGCCCTCCCTCCCATCGGCTCCCATCGAACGGAACCGAACGCACTGTTGACATCGACGCCGTCGGCTGTAATCTAACGACGTTAGATAATCGAACCTCGTTAGGAAGAGGGAAACCGTGATCTACCACGTCAACCGCGTCACGATCAAGGCCGTTGCAACTCCTGAGCAGATCGAGGCGATCCTCGAGAGCTGGCGGAACCAGGGGCGGACCATCCCCGCCGTCAAGTCGTTCATTGTCGGCCGGGATCACGGGGGCGACTACGAGTACAGCGCCGCGTTCGCCGTCGAGGACCTGGACGGGCTGTTCGAGTACCTGACCCACTCGACGACGTACGAGACCGACCACCTCGGGCTGGACCTGGCCGAGCGGCTCGACATCTTCGACATCAGCGACGACGATGACCCGGAGCTGAATCTCAAGATCCAGGACCTGCATCGCCGACGGAACGAGCTCAACCCCGAGATCGCCGACATGCTCGCGGCGGTGCCCGCGTACCGCGGCGCCGGGGTGGACGACTGACCACCCACCAGCCTGGGAGAACTCATGTGAGTTGGATGGTCATCACCGAGGTCTCTGAGGCCGCCAGGGCGTGAGGAAAGGTGCCCTCACCTGCAAGGATGTGGCCTGTCTGGGGTCACTTCAAGCGGGTGGGGAGCACCTTTCTTGCCACAGGGCACACCGGGTGGGACCGTCGGCTGGAACCCGCCGCTGACGGAGAGAACGTGATCGGGCTTGCGGGGACCGTCCTGACGAGTCGAGACGGGCGAGCTCTCCCGGCTGCACACGCTGGTGTGGAGCACCGGCGCCAGCCGACGTGACCACAACGGCCGGGGGAGGATGGACCGTGCGCATCTCGATTACAGACGACCTGCTCAAGCTACTCCACAAGCAGCTCGCGGCGAGCCGAGGTGGTCAGCGTCATTCTGGCCGCGACCGTGCCCGAAACCGCGCGACCGAGGCTACCGCCGGACCATGACTGTCGCGGTGGCAGCATCTGCTCAGTCGTCATCCTGACCGCGAGTCCGCCGACGCTGAAGCTGGGTAGCGTCCAAGCCAGGCGTTCCAGAGCCTTCCGAACGCGTTCCTCCATGCAGATGGTGAACACGCTGCTGCTGCCCGCCCACCGGAACCCGTTGGCGAAGTACACAGAGACCATGGAGCGCACGATCGGGTGGGTGCACACATCGGCCACCATCTGCTGACCTACGTACTTCACGCCTCTGGCGGGGCGTGCAGCCGGCCAACAAGCCACCGCGAGACGAACGCTTGATCACGTGTGGGCGACCTCTGACCTGCACGGATCCCGAACGGTCACCGTCATCGCCATCCGGCATACTTTGCCCGGTGCTCCGACTGTTCGTTCGGTCGTCCCCGGCGGGCACTGATTGGAGCGTCTGATGCGGGTCAACGTCCTCGGCACCGTCGAGGTGTCGGACGGCGTGACCTGGGCTCCGGTGTCTGCCGCGCGTTGCCGTGGAGTTCTCGGGACGATCATCGCGCACTCGCCCCAGGCTGTTCCCGTCGCGGGAATCGTGCACGATGTGTGGGGGCCGACGCCACCCGCGTCGGCGGCAGCACAGGCCTACACCCAGGTGCGGAAGATCAGGCTCCTGCTCGACGACCCCAAGGGCGACGCCCTGAGACTCTCGGACTCTGGATACAGTCTCAACGAGGATCTCGTCGGCGTGGACGCACGGGTCTTCGAAGCCGCCACGCACGACGGACGGCACGCGTTCGAGGCCGGTGCGTTCGAACAGTCTCTGGAACTTCTTGATGCTGGCCTTGCGCTATGGCGCGGCGAGCCGTTCGATGGAAGCCCGCCCGGTGATCGAGCTGTGGAGCTCGCTCACCGGTTGACGAATCTCCGCACGACGGCGCTCGAGGACAGCTTCCAAGCACGGATCAACCTCGGTCGACACCGAGGCGTTGTCTCGGACATCGAGGGCCAGATCGCCGAGCACCCTTTCCGGGAGCAGCTGTGGCGCCAGCTGTTGACCGCCCTCTACCGCAGTGGTCGGATCGGTGAGGCGCTACAGCAGTACGATCGGCTGCGCCGTTCGTTCGCCGACGAGCTCGGCACTGATCCGAGCCCGGCCACCCGGGTGCTCCACGAGCAGATCCTCCACGAGTCGCTGCCCGGTCCCACGGCAGCCGCACCAGTCCGGACACCAGCACCGTCGTTGCCGCCACCTGCTCCCGCACCGCGGCAGCTTCCACCCGGGTTACCCGACTTCTGCGGTCGTGAGGTCGAGGTCCACGCTCTGGCCGGGTATCTCCTCCCTGAGGAGGAGCAGGATCAACCCACGGTGGTTGTCGTGCATGGGGCTCCTGGGACCGGTAAGTCGAGCCTCGCGCTCCACGCCGCACGAATGGTCCGCGATCGATATCCCGACGCGCACTTCCGCCTCGACCTCGCCGGAGCCTCCGGCAACCCACGACTGCCGGACGAGCTCCTGGCCACGATGCTCCAGAGCATCACCGGACTCGGCCACATCCTGCCGACCTCGCCGGACGATCGGGCCGCGCTCCTGCGCTCGCTCCTCGCGGGGCGCAGGGTACTTCTTCTCCTCGACGACGCCGCGAGTACAAACCAGATCCTTCCGCTCCTGCCGCCCAACGGACAATCGGCCGTCGTGGTCACCAGCCGTGGGATGCTTGCCGAGCTGCCCGGCGCTCGACGGATTCATCTGGACACGCTGACCGCGTCCGATGCGGAGCTGCTGCTCGCGCAGATCGTCGGGAAGGATCGGATCGACGCCGAGCGCGATGAGGCTCAAGCCATCGTGCACCTCTGCGGCCTCCTGCCGCTGTCGATCCGAATCGTCGGCGCCAAGCTGCTGAGCAGACCGTCCTGGCCACTACAGCGGCTTCGCGAACGTCTGGACGACGAGACCAAGCGCCTGAGCGAGCTGAGGATCGGCGACCTTGACGTCGTTGCAAGCCTCGATCTGTCGAGGCAGTCCCTGTCCGACCATGCCGCGACGGCATTCGACCTGTTCGGCCTGCTCGGTCCCTGCGAGGCACCGGCCTGGGTGTTCGGCGCACTGCTGGACACCACGGAGTACGACCACGTGATCGACGAGCTGACCGACGCCGGCCTGCTGCAGCAAGCGGACCGCGAAGTGGGCCAGATCCGGTACCACATGCACGACCTGCTCCGAGACTACGCAAGGCTCCGGGCGCGGGAACGCAGACCGGACGTCTGCCGGAACGCTGTGGCACGAGTTCTGGACGGCTGGATACTCCTCGCCGACGGGGTGTGGCGAGACCGGCCTCACAGTTTCTTCGACCCGCCCGACCGCTCACGCGATACCGCGATCATCGTGCCGTCATGGCTCCGGGACGACGAGGGCAGCGCCTCGGCCGGCACCGACGGCATGAGGTGGATCGCCGTCGAACGCCAGAACCTCCTGGAGGCAGTTCGTCTCGCATGCCACCAGGAACTCACCACGCGCGCTTACGAGCTCGCAAGTGTGCTCGCTCCGCTCTACGACGAGTACGCGCTCTACGACGACTGGCACGAGAGCCACCTGACGGCGCTAGCAAGCGCCGACATCAGCCCGCTCGCGGCATCGACGCTGCAGCGCGGGCTGAGCCAGGTCCACATCTACAAGGGCGACATCGACACCGCCGCCGAGTATCTTGAGGCGTCCCGGCGGACCTGCCAGGAACACGGCAATGCCGTGGGGGCCGCCCTAGCGCAGGCAGGAATGGCAACCGTCAGCCGGTGCCGCGGGCAATACCACGACTCCGAGACAAAGTTGCGCGACGCCCTGACGGTCGTGTCTGCTTCCGGCGATCTTCCCAAGGAGCTGGTCCTGCGCAACGGCCTCGGCCGGCTCCTGGTGCTCCAGGGCCGGACCGGCGAGGCGCGCCCCTGGCTGACCGACACCATCGCACGAGCCCGACACATCGACGACACTCACAGGGAAGCTGCTGTCCTCCGTGAGCTCAGCGCACTTGAGCTCACCGACGGTCACGCCGACCTCGCGCTCACACGGCTCGAAGAGGCAGCACAGATCTTCGAGAAGCTGCACGACGAACGCTGCGCCGCGGCAACGCTCCTGCAGATGGGGCCCGTGCTGGTGGCACTCGCCGACCACGAACGTGCCATCGCGTCGCTCACGGACGCGGCGGACTTCTACCACCGGCACGGGCTGTGGGACGACGAGCAGCGCTCGCGCGCCCTGATCGACGACCTCGCACGTTCCGGGGCCGCTCCCCGGCCGGACGCGACGGATCCCGGCGCTCAGCGGACGCACGCGCGCTGACGGGTACGACCTGACACGAGACGAGACTGGGCCGAGCTGATGCGAGCTCGGCCCAGCCGGGCACCCGAGACCAGACGTCAGGTCAGGTGAGCGGAACCCCGAGCTTGTCCCAGGTGGTCTGCCCTGGCCAGCCGTCAGCGTTAGAGCCCGTGTACCCGAGCTTCTTCTGCCAGTTCGCGTACGACTGCCGGTCGGCCTCCGTCCACTGTGGACCTGGACCGGTCTCATACACGGCGCATCCCTCAGCCACGAGACGATGGCCCATGGCAGCGACGATCGTGCTCCTGGGGCTGGCGTGGAACCAGGCCGCTCCGGGGAACGGCTCCTTGGCCCCGGCCGTCTGCTTGGGTACACGGAGCGCCTCCCAGGACGACGGGCCGGGCCAGCCGTCGGCGTCGGCACCCGAAAAACCCAGGTTCCGCTGCCACAGCGCATACGACTGCCGGTCGACGTCGGACCACTGTGGGCCCGGGCCCACCGCGTATACGCTGCAGCCCTCGGCGACCAGCCGGTTGCCCATCGCAGTGACGACACCACTGTTCGGGCTGTTCTTGAACCAGTCCACCCCAGGGAACGGCTCGTACTGGGTTGTGGACTGCTTGGGCACCCTCAGCCGGTCCCACGAGCTCTGCCCGGGCCAGCCATCCGCGTCCGCTCCCGAGTACCCGAGCTTCTTCTGCCAGTTGGCGTAGGACTGCTGGTCGACGTTGGACCACTGGGGTCCCGGGCCGGAAAGGTACGCGCCGCAGCCCTCTGCGACCAGACGCACGCCCATGGCTGTGACGATCGGGCTGTTGGGGTTGTTCCTGAACCATTCAGCACCGGGGAACGGTTCGTAGGCGACGGGACCGGCAGAGACCCCGGAGTCCGGGACTCTCAGCTGGTTCCACGAGGCGCGCCCCGGCCAGCCGTCGGCGTCGGCACCGCGGTATCCGAGCTCGGTCTGCCAGGCGGCGTAGGACTGCCGGTCGATGTCGGACCACTGGGGACCCGGACCGACCTTGTACCTGCCGGCGCCCTCCGCGACCAGGCGCCTGCCCATCGCGGTGATGATCGCGCTGTTGGGCTCGGCCTTGAACCACTCGGTGCCGGGGAACGGTACGCAGCCGGCGGGTGTGCCGGTGCTCGTTCCTGGGTCGGAAGGTTCTACCCACTGCACGCCTGGGATGGTCAGTACCGTCCCGGCCGGAAGGATCGTGTCGGGAACGGCGATCCCCAGGTCCGAGAGCACGTCCCAGTTGGCGTCGAGCAGGGCGGCGGCGGTGATCCCGAAGAGGCGGGCGATCGTCGCGAGGGTGTCACCCTGCTGGACCGTGTACGTGGGGGTCGCGGCACCGGGGCCAGGCTCCAGCGACCCGTTCTCGACGAGAGGGTAGAGATTGCCAGGGCACTGGGTCGAACGAACATCCCGGTGACCTAGAATCCGCAGACCCGCGTTACCGGAGCGCCGACAATACGCGATAGCGTCCTTGAAGCCCTCGATCATGGCGGCGGTGGGCTGGCTGGCCCCTTCGAGCCCGAGGAAACCAAGGACCGCGAAGTAGTCGTAATTGGCGCCGGGCGTCTCTGTTCCGTTCGCCCCCGACACCTTGCCCAGACCGCGCCCTTCAAAGACATACCCGTGCAGGCACACGGCGAGGTTGTAGGCGATATCGCCGTAGGCGCCGCTGTTGATGTGCTCGTTCTGGATGGAACGCATGTAAGCGGCACACCCGGAGTGCCCGATCGAGGGAGCATCCTGGCCGACGTGGTGGACCACCACGCCCTTCCAGCCGAACCCGGGCTCGGCGGCGTCAACGTCGCCTTGACGTGCTCCCCATTCCGCACGGCTCACAAATTTCATGATTCTCTCTCCGGTAGTGCTACAGGTTGAAAGTGCTTCGGGGCCACTCGTGGCCTAGCCGCGGAAGTACGCGTACCCGCCCAGGCCCAGCCGGTCCAGCGCTGCGCCCTCCGTTCGGGCCCGGTTCGCGAGAGCCGTGAGCTTCGCGGAGACAGCGGCGCCCTGACGGCCGGCGTAGTGGTCGTGCAGGATCGCCCAGGCCGCGCCGGACGACGAGGTGCCCCACAGCAGGTCGGGGTCCTGGTAGTACGTGTAGTCATCCGCGGTTGCCGCGACCCACTCAGCGACCGGAAGCAGCCGGGACCCTTGCGACGAGTACAGGTCGTGGCCCTGATTCCAGGCCATCTCGCAGACAGCGGCCGCCAGGGCGACCCCGTTGATCGACTGGACCTGGCCCGTACCCTCGTCATGCGGGAACGGGATGGTGTTCGCGACGGGCGCGCCGGGCCGGTTCTCGAAGAAGTCGACGGCCTGCGCGAATGTCGGAGCGTCACCGGCGAAGGCCGCGATGGCGCTCATCGAGGCCAGGTGTGCGAGCTGGTTGACCACCCCGAACCGGCGTGCGCAGCCCTGCTCGGCGTCCGTCAGCGCAGCGGTGTTCAGGGGCAGGAAGACGCCGGTGAGCATCGCCTCGGCAGCGGTAGCGTCGAAGTCTGCGCGATCACGCACCAGTTCCGCAGCGTTCGCGAGCAAGAAGCCGTGGACACCGAAGGTGAAGGACGTCGTCGGATCGCCGGAGACCGAGGTGAGCTCCCCCGCCCAGGAATTGAGGATCGCGCAGGAGGTTCGAGCGTGCGCTTCGTCGCCGCTGATCCGCCAGATCAGCGCGTTTTGGTAGGCGGCGTGGGCGTCGTCGAGCAGCGTGTGATGGTTCGACCTCTCGCCACCCAGCTGGAGCACGGCGGCGGGTGACGCTGTCCACCCCACAGCAGAACGAGGGTCCGCGGCCAGCTGGGACCACGCCGCTGCGTACTGCGCGGTGCCGGCTTCGACGCCAGCTCTCGCCGCCGACAGGTGCTCGACGGTGTGGAGAAGCCCCGTGCGGGCGGGCGTGCTGGCCGCCGTCTCTGTCACGGCCGGCGCGGCGGTAGCCGGGGCGCCCGCGTACGCCGCGACCGCGCTACCCGCTCCGACAACGGCGATCCCTCTCAGGAACTGACGCCGACTCGCGTCATGGGACATCAACTTCGGTAACACGGTGGATGCTCCTTCGGGGACGTGTGGTGTCTCGTCGGAGCAGCATCCCGCGCGCTGTGATGTGTGACCGATGCTCGATCTATGCCCGATCTATGCGCTCGGATCCTGGTGTGGCGGATCGGACGCCGCGCCGCACAGCACTGCTGAGCACAGCATGTGACCCGGCCGAAGGCCCACGAGATGACCCCCGGGTGCGCGTCGTCGTAGTCGATCGGGGGCCCTTGCCCGCGGTGCGCCAGGCGTAGATCGTGCGTACCGGCAGACCGAGATAGTCCGCGAGCTCGTCGATACTCAGCAGCGGGTCCAGCCCCCGCTCGGGCGTCTGCTGTGTCTCCATGACTCTCAGGTGCGTGCGGAGCACCCGGAGAGTGGGCAACGATCGGAGGCGACCGTCACGCTCTGCGAACCATGTCGCAGGACGGGTCTCCAGGACACCAAAGTGTCGGGTTTTTGTCGGGGAGTTCAAATCTCTGGTCCGTTCTGGCCTGGCGAACCAGAGGCTCACCAGGACAGATGTGTCGGGGTGACAGGATTCGAACCTGCGACCCTCTGCTCCCAAAGCAGATGCGCTACCAAGCTGCGCTACACCCCGTGGGTCCGCGTCGGCCCGAGGTCTCCGGGCCGGACCGGGAGACTCCCGGCAGGACGCCCCGAGTGTATCCGATCGGCACGTCCGGCGGCCTGGTGTTTCCGGCCCGCGAGCAGCGAAGTAATCCTTTGAACTTCCCTCGGCACCCCTGCCATGGTCGATACGACAACCACACGTATCGGGAGGGACCGAGCATGCTCCGGCAGCGGACGACGACGCTCACCCTCCCTCGGGTGCTCGGTCTCACGCTCGCGATCGCAGCCGCGCTCACGGTGGGCCTCGGGGCCTGCGCCGGGAACGGCGCCGTCCCGCCGCCGGAGGGCACGCCGCGCTCGATCGTCGTCGAGAGCTTTCCCGCCGAGCCGGCCGAGGAGTCGCCGCCGGGGCCACCCGTCGAGGGCATGACCAACGCGATCGTCGACGCCACGGTCCGGCCCGCGCGCCTCACGGTGACGACGTGGGGCACCCCCGGCTGCATGCCCTATCCCGTGGCGGTCGTCTGGTACGACCCCTGGACGGTGCACGTCACGACCGCGCCCAGCGACGAGACCCGGTGCACCGCCGAGCACCTGGCGGTGAGCCAGGTCGTGGTCCTGCCGGTGGACCACCCCGCCGACGAGGTGCGCGCCGTCCGGGTCGACGACGCCTCGGTCGCCTTCGCGTTCCGGCAGTAGCCGCTCCCACCAGCCGTGCCGGAACTAGCCCGCGCGCAGCGCGGGGCGCCCGTCCGTCCAGACGATCTCGACGCCCGCCAGCAGGTTGGTGCGCCCGCCGGTGTCGTTGCCCTGGAAGAACAGGTAGGTGCGGCCGTCGTCGTCGGTCAGGACCCCGGGGTGCCCACTCTCCGACGAGTTCCAGGTGCCCGGCGCGCCGTTCGGAAGGAACGGCTCGGTGACGCCGCGCGTCCACGTGACGCCGTCCTCGCTGGTGGCCCAGCCGATCTGCTGCGGCTTGTTGTTGTACGCGCCCGCGTAGAACATGACCAGGGGGCCGCTCGGGTCGCCGCCCGCCCGGACGAAGGCCGGCGCCTCGATGCACTCGCCCTCCCAGTCGAGCTCGGGCCGCAGCGCCGGGGCGTCCAGGCTCAGGTCGCGCCAGGCGTCCTTGCCGAAGCCGCTGTCGAGCGAGGCCTCCGCCACCCCCACGATCTGCTCCCGCATCTCCGGGTCACGGGTGGCGTAAGCCAGGAGCAGCCGGTCGCCGTCGACGATCACGTCGGCGTCGATCGCGCGGCCGCAGTTCCATTCGCCCTGCGGCCGGAACACCGGGTTGGTCGCGTTGCGCTCGAACGTCACGCCGTCGGTCGAGGTGGCGTGGCAGATCGAGTCCCGCGGCCCGGTGCCGTAGCTCTGGTAGAAGAGGTGCAGCACGTCCCCGATGACGACGGCGCCGGGCGCGGCCAGCCCCTGGGCGTCGTAGTCGCCGCCCGGACCCAGCCGTCCCACCAGCTCCCACGAGCGCAGGTCGTGGCTCTCGGCGATCCCGACGCAAAGGTCCCGCTCCGTGCCGGGCTCCGTGGGCGGCAGCGTGAAGTACATGAGGTAGCGGCCCTGGAACCGCACGACCGACGGGTCCTTGGCCCACAGGCTGCCGTCCGCGCGGGCGACGGCCCACGGTTCTCCGAGCAGTGGGGCTGACCCCACGACCGGCCCGCTCCTGGCCGCACCGGGTGAGGTCGAGGTCGACGACTGCGTCATGGCGATGGCTCTCCTGAGGCTCGGCATCCCGGACCGTCCCGGGTCCGGGCGGAATTTACAGCGCTGGAATTCTGGAGACAAGGTCGTCGAGACGCGGCTCGCCGAGCTCAGCACTGGGGCGCCTCTCGGCACCTCCCCTTTGAGGCCCGGGTTTCTTGTCTTTGCGGGTCCCGAAAAACGAGAAACCCGGGCCTCAAAGAGGAGAGGGTCGACGACGGTGCGCGGCCGCGCCACGACGGCGCGCGGCCAGCCGGCCGACGCCACCGCCGCCCCTAGCCGTCGCCAAGCGTCGACGCCCGCGCCACCAGCCGCGGCGCCAGCCGCTCCACGCCGCGCGCCGGCTCCCCCTCGATCGCCGCGATCAGCAGCTCCGCCGCGCGCTGGCCGAGCCGTTCGAGCTGCATGTCCACGGTGGTCAGCTGCGGGCGGCTGGCCAGCGACATGACCTCCCAGTCGTCGTACCCGGTCACGGCGACGTCGTCGGGCACGCGCACCCCGAGCTCCCGCAGCCGGTCGCACCCGCCCCGCGCGAGCTGGTCGGAGGCGAACACGATCGCGTCCACGGGCAGCCCGCCACCCGACCCGCCATCCGACCCACCACGACCGGCCCCGCCGGAACCGACCGAACGCCCTGCGCCGCCCAGGACCAGGTCCACGGCCCGCCGGCCCCACTGCTCCGACCAGTCCCCGTACAACGGCGAGCCCACCAGCTCCAGGTCACGCGCCGCGAGTTCGGCAGCCAGCGTCTCGTACCGCACCAGCGACGCCGCCTGCTCGGCGCGCCCGCCCACGTACGCGACCCGACGCCGCCCGAGCCCCGCCAGGTGCTCGACGAGCAGCCGCATGCCGAGCGCGTCGTCGGGCACCACTGAGGCGTCCTCCGGGTCGGACGACGGCGCGAACGCGTAGACCACCGGCATCGGCACCCGGATCGGCTCGCGCGGCTCGGTGGTGCGGCCGGTCACGATGATCCCGTCGACCCGCCGGGCCACGAGCGCGCGCACGTGGTGCTGCTCGCGCACCGGGTCGTGGCGGGCCGTCGCCAGCAGCGCCGACAGCTCCCCGCCCACCAGCGCGTTCTCCGCGCCGAGCACCACCGGCAGCGAGAACCGGCCGGCCGAGTCGGTGCTCAGCAGGCCCACCGTGAAGCTGCGCCGCGCCGACAGCGAGCGCGCGGTCGCGTCGGGCACGAAGCCGAGCCGCTCGGCCGCCTCCCGCACGCGCGCCCGGGTGCTCTCCCGCAGCGAGCCGGTGTCGTTGAGCGCCTTGGACACCGTGCTCGGCGAGACGCCCGCGAGCGCCGCGACGTCCGTGATCCGTACGACCGCTCCCCGGTCCATCCGCACCGCCCCTTCTCCGAACGAGTTTCCTTCCGCATTTTCCGCCGAACCCGGCGGACATCAGCGGAACACAGCGCCATCGTACCTCCCCTCGCAGATCAGAGCCCAGTTTCCGGCGAGTTTCGCCCAGACCTTTGACGCTGACCACGCCGGTCCCTACGATCAGGAAATCGGATTCCTAGTTTCCGTCCCGGAGGAGAGTATCGATGACGACCCCGACGCCCAGCCGTACGACGAGCGGACCGGCCGCCCCCACGAGCGATGCCCGGGTGCTGCTGCGGCCCCTTGCTCCCGGACACGTCACCGTGGACGGCGGGCTGTGGCGCCGCACCGCCGACGTCAACCGTTCCGCCGCCATCCCCGGCGGGCTGGAGCAGCTCGGCAAGGCCGGCAACCTGCGCAACCTGGAGATCGCCGCGGGTGTGGCTGACGGTGACGCGATCGGCCCGATCTTCGCCGACTCGGACGTGCACAAGTGGCTGGAGGCCGCCGCGTGGGAGTACGCCCGTGAGCCCGACGAGCAGCTCCTGGCCGACCAGCTCCACGTCACGAGCCTGCTCGCCGCGGCCCAGGCCGACGACGGCTATCTCGACTCCGTACCGGCCCTGCGGAACGTGCCGCGCTACAGCGACCTGCCGTGGAGCCACGAGCTGTACTGCGCCGGGCACCTGTTCCAGGCCGCCGTCGCGCAGGTGCGCGGCACCGGCCACCGCGAGCTGCTCGACGTCGCGGTCAAGCTCGCCGACCACCTCGTGACGACGTTCGGCGACGGCCCGGACCAGCTCCGCGAGGTGGACGGCCACCCCGTGATCGAGATGGCCCTGGTCGAGCTCTACCGCGAGACCGGTACGCGCGCCTACCTGGACCTGGCGAGCTGGTTCGTCGAGGCCCGCGGCACCGGCATCATCGAGGCGCACGGCAAGCAGCCCACCTACTTCTCCGACCGGGTCAAGGTCCGCGAGGCCACCACGGTGGAGGGCCACGCCGTCCGCGCCGTCTACCTGGGCGCCGGCGCGGCCGACGTCGCGATCGAGACCGGCGACGCCGAGCTGCTCGCCGCGCTCGACACCCAGTACCGCGCCATGGAGCGCGGCAAGCAGTACCTGACCGGCGGCCTCGGGGCGCGCTGGGAGGGCGAGGCGTTCGGCGACCCGTACGAGCTGCCGACCGACCGCGGGTACGCCGAGACCTGCGCGGCGATCGGCGGCGTGCAGTGGGCGTGGCGCATGCTGCTCGCGACGGGCGAGGCCCGCTACGCCGACCAGATCGAGCGCATGCTGCTCAACGGTTTCCTCGCGGGGGTGTCCCTGAGCGGCACCGAGTACTTCTACGTGAACCCGCTGCAGCTCCGGAGCGACGCGCACGCCGAGGAGGACCGCAGCCCCGCGCACGGCCGTCGCGGCTGGTTCGACTGTGCGTGCTGCCCGCCCAACATCATGCGCACCGTCTCCAGCTTCACCGGTTACGTGGCGACGGCGGACGGCCCGGGCCTCCAGCTCCACCAGTACGCGCCCGGCACGGTCACCGTCCCGCTCGACGGCGGCACGCTGCGCCTGCGCGTCGAGACCGCCTATCCGGACGAGGGCAGCATCGCGCTGCACGTCGAGGAGGCGCCCGACGGCGAGGTGTCCCTCGCCCTGCGCGTCCCCGCCTGGGCCGACGGCGCCACGCTCGACGGCGCACCCGTGACCGCCGGCACCTACGCCCGCGTGACCCGCCGGTTCGCCGCGGGCGACACGGTGCTGCTCGACCTGCCGATGACGCCGCGGCTCACCACGGCGGACCCGCGGGTCGACGCCGTGCGCGGCGCCGTCGCCATCGAGCGCGGACCCCTGGTCTACGCCCTGGAGCAGCCCGACCAGGAGACGGGCGCCGTGGTCGACGACCTGCGGATCGACGTCTCCGGCGCGCTGTCCGACGAGTTCCGCCCGGAGCTCCTGGGCGGTGTGACGGTGGTCCGCGCGAGCGGCGCCGTCGTCCCTGGGCCGGACGCCGACGCGACGTCGCCGTACGGACCGGCCCCGGCGGCGTCGGCGACGTCGTCCGATCCCGTGCGCGACGTGACCCTGACCGCGATCCCCTACTACGCGTGGGCCAACCGCGGCCCGCAGCCGATGCGGGTCTGGGTCCCGACCCGCTGACCCCACGTCCCAGGGGGCCGGGCCGGTCCCGGCCCCCTGGGCAGGCACGACCCCAGTACGTCTCACCCTGCGTAACGATGCGTAAGGAAGGAGAGCGATGGAGCTCACCAGACGCCAGCTGCTCACGCTGGCCGGTTCGGCGACGGTCGCCGCCGCGCTGGCCGGCTGCGGCGGCACGCTGCGACCGCCCGACGTCGAGGCCGCCGGCTTCGGCGAGAACGCCACGGGCACGCTCAACCTGTGGTGCCGGTCCGACACCGTCAACGGCACCCAGGCCGTCGTCGACGCGTTCCACCAGGCCCAGAACCGGATCCGCGTGCAGGTCACGCCCATCCAGAACGGGCAGTACGTGACCAAGCTCGCCACGGCGATCCGCGGCGGACGGGTGCCCGACGTCATCGACATCGACGACATCTACTCGACCCTGTTCGCCTACCGCGGCGCCTTCACCGATCTGACGCCGCTCATCGAGGACCTGGGCATCGGCGACGCGCTGAGCCCCGGACACCTCGCCCTCAGTACCAAGGACGGCCGGAACTACGGCCTGCCGTTCATCGGCGACTTCTCGGTGCTGTTCTGCAACACCGAGCTGTTCGAGCGCGCGGGCCTGTCCGTGGAGGAGCACACCCGCGACTTCGACGGCATCCTGGAGGCCGCCCGCGCCATCACCGCGCTCGACGACGACCTCTACGGCTGGTCGTTCCCCGGCAACTCCTCGGGCGCGCTCGGCTTCACCGTCCAGCCGCACGTCTGGGCGACCGACCGGGACCTCATCACGGGCGACGTCGGCGACCAGCGCGGTGACGTCGTCGGCAACGACGCGCTGCGCCGCACGCTCGAGCTCGAACACACGCTGTGGTCGGAACAGCTCGTGCCGCCGGGCAGCTTCTCCGACGACGCCTCCCGCTGGTCGGCCGACTACGTCGCCGGCCGCCTCGGGATGTTCCCCGCGGGGTTCGGCGTCGTGGTGCCCAACGCCGACCAGGCGCTGCTGGACCGCACCCAGGTGGTGCTGCTGCCCGGGCCCGACGGCGGCCGCGCCTTCTTCGACGGCGGGGACAACCTCTGCATGCTCAACGGCGCGAAGAACCCCTCCGCTGCCTGGGAGTTCATGAAGTTCGCCGTGGCCGTCGAGCAGCAGACCCGCATGCCGGAGGGCTTCTACTCCCCCGTGCGGTCCGACGTCGTCACGCCGGAGTTCGCGCGGGAGAACCCGTTCGTGCTGCCGCCGCTGGAGTCCCTCGACCGGGGCTACGCCCCGACCACGCTCGCCTACAACCTGATCTACAACCAGCAGGACGGACCGTGGCTGCGCATGTTCCGTTCCGCCGTCTTCGACGGGGAGGTCGATGCCGCCATGCAGGAGGCCCAGACCACGTACGACCGCATCCTGCGGCAGGCGCAGGCATGAGCGCGCGCAGGTACGGGACCCTCACGCACCCGAGCCGCGCCGGGCTCGCACTCGTCACGCCGGCGGTCGCGCTGGTGGTGGTGTTCGTGTTCGTGCCGCTGGTCGTGGCGGTCTACATCTCGCTGACCAACTTCCCGCTCATCGGGCCGTACCGGTTCATCGGGCTCGACAACTACGCCCTGGTGCTCACCGACCCCACGTTCTGGAGCGCGCTGGGCTACACGCTGCTCTACACGGCGATCGTCACGCTGCCCATCCTGCTGCTCGGGTACGGGCTGGCCGTGCTGGTGCGGTCCAACCGGCGGGGCGCCACGCTGCTGCGCACCATCTTCTTCGTCCCGTTCGTCATCGGTCTGACGACGCTCAGCTTCCTCATGCTCCTGGAGGCGCAGCCGAACAGCGGCCTGGTCAACGTGGTGCTCAAGGCGCTCGGGATCACGGACGGGACGACGGCGTGGCTAGTCGACGGGCCGCTCGCCACCGGGCTGCTGTGCGTCATGGTGGTCTGGGGCGTGTCCGGGCTGACGATGGTGCTGCTCATGTCCGGCATGCAGGGCATCCCGCGGGAGGTCTACGAGTCGGCGGAGATCGACGGCGCCTCGTGGTGGCAGCGCGAGCTGCAGATCACGGTGCCGATGCTGCGGCGGACCATCGCGATGACGGTGATCCTGTCGGTCATCGGGTCGTTCCTGGCCTTCACGCAGTTCTACATCCTGACCCAGGGCGGGCCGGGATCCGAGACCACGACGATCGTCATGGCGATCTACCGCCGCGCGTTCGTCCAGCTCCAGCTCGGCGCGGCGACCGCCATGTCGCTCGTGCTCGTGGTCATCACCGGTCTGGTCACCGCGGCCCAGTTCTGGCTGCTGCGGGAGAGGAGCTGACATGGCTACCGTCACCTCTACCGCGCCCGCGGGCGCGCGTGCTGCGCGGCGTCCTTCCGGTGCTGCACCTGCCACGCGCCCGTCCGGGCCCGAGCGGGACACCCGGGTCAAGCGGATGCTCTACGTGGTCGGCGGCACGCTGGCCGCGCTGGTCTTCCTGGTGCCGCTCGTGGTCGCGTTCGTGCGGGCCGGGCAGCCGGGCGACGTGATCGTGGCCGCCCCCGACGGCCGGTTCTTCGACCTGTCCTGGGTCAACTTCCAGGCAGTGATCGACCAGCCGGAGGTCTGGCGCGGCATCCTCAACTCGGCGATCGTGTCCGTGTCGACGGCGGTGCTGACCGCGGTGCTGGCGACACTGGCCGGGTACGGCTTCGCGCGGTTCCCGTTCCGGGGCCGCACGGTGCTGTTCGGGCTGGTGCTGGTCACGCTCATGATCCCGTTCCAGGCGATCCTTACCCCGCTCTACCTGCAGATGAACGTCATGGGGCTCACGGACAGCCTGCTCGGGCTCGTGCTGTTCTACACGACGGTGAACCTGCCGTTCGGCATCTTCGTCATGCAACACGTTCGCCGCTGTGCCGACGGAGCTGGAGGACTCGGCGCACGTCGACGGCGCCGGGACGCTGCGGATCCTCGTGTCGGTGCTGCGGCCGCTGGTGATCCCGGGGACCGCGACCGCCGCCCTGTACGCGTTCCTCGCGTCGTGGACGGAGTTCCTCGGGGCGCTGACGTTCCTGACCGACTCCAGCCTCTACACGCTGCCGGTGTCGCTCGTGAACCTGCAACAGGGGGCGTATGGGCAGGTCAACTTCGGTGTGCTGGCGGCCGGGTCGGTCATCGCGATGATCCCGTGCGTGATCCTGTACGTGGCGCTGCAGCGGTACTACGTGGCGGGGCTGGCGTCGGGGTCGGTCAAGGGGTGAGGACGGCGGCGCGGTGCTCAGCGGGCCTGGGTACCGCGCCGCGCGCCCGCCGCACGTTCTTGCGCCGCGCGCCCCACAGCACGCCGGCGATCACGAGCGCCGCGCCCACCGCCGTCCACATCCCGATCTGCTCGCCGAGCAGCACCGCCGACGCGCTCAGGCCCACCACGGGCACCAGCATGGAGAACGGCGCGACGACGCCGGCGGGGTGCCGCGCCATGAGCCAGGTCCAGATGCCGGAGCCGGCCAGCGTGCCGATCAGCACGGTGTACGCCAGCCCCAGGAGCGCGGGGACCAGCGCTGGTCCAGGAACGAAGGACTGCGCGATGGCGTCGGGCCCCTCGATGACCAGCGACAACGCCAGCATGGGTATCGGCGGCACCACCGACATCCACAGCGTCAGGTGCAGCGGGTTGGGCGCCTTGGCCCGCGCACTGGACACGTTGCCGATTGCCCAGCCGAAGCCGCCGGCCAGCACCAGCAGGAACGGCGCGAACGCCGCGGCCTGCGCCTGGGACCAGCCGACGACGGCGAGCCCGAGGGTCGCGACCGAGAGCCCCACGACCTGCCGGGCGGACACGCGGTCGCGGAACACGACCGCACCGAGCAGCACCGTGAACGGCGCCGACGACTGCAGCACCAGCGACGCGAGGCCCGTCGGCATGCCGACCGCCATGCCCCAGTAGAGGAACAGGAACTGCAGGGTGCCGAACCCGATGCCGTAGCCCAGCAACCAGCGCACAGGCACCTTCGGGCGCGGCACCAGCAGGATGGTGGGAATCGCGATGACCGCGAACCGCAGCGCCGCGAGCAGGAACGGCGGGAACTGCCCGAGCGAGGCATGGATGGCGATGAAGTTGAGTCCCCACATGACCGCGACGGACACGGCGAGCAGGCGGTGGGAGATCGGCATGCCCCGAGCCTTGCGTCCGCGGCCCTGAAGGACAAGCGAAATGTTCTACGCGTCCTTGTAGGCTGGCTACATGAATGACCTCTCGCGTGTGGACCCGCGTCACCTCGACCTGCTGCGCGAGCTCGCCGACCGCGGGACCGTCACGGCCGTGGCCAAGGCGACCCATCGGACGCCGTCGGCGGTGTCGCAGCAGCTGCGCACCGCCCAGCGTGAGCTGCGCGGCGTCCCGCTCGTCGAGCCGCACGGCCGGGGCCTGCGCCTCACGGAGGCGGGCCGCCTCCTGGCCGACGGCGGTCGTGAGCTCTCCCGGACCGTCGCCCAGGTGCAGGCGCGGTGGGACGAGTTCGTGGGTTCGCCGTCGGGCACCGTGCGGGTGGCGACGCTGCCGAGCGCGGCGACGGTGCTGCTGCCGGGCGTACTGGAGCGGCTCGCCGAGACGGACGTCGCGCTCGAGTGCAGCGATATGGACATCGCCGAGTCGGAGTACTCGGGGATGGTCGCGGACCACGACATCGTCATTGGCCACAGCTTCACCGGTCCGGTGCCGGCGGGTGCCGAGCATCTGGTGACGACGGCGCTGCTGCGCGAGCCGCTGGACATCGCGCTGCGCGCGGGCCACCCGCTTGCCGCGAAGTCGCGGGTCACGGCGCGGGACCTGGTGGAGTACGAGTGGTACGGCGTGCCGCTCGGGTACCCGTTCGACGGGCTGCGCATCGCCGTCGAGACCGCGGCGGGCCGGCCCGTCCGTGTGGCGCAACGGCTGCGGGACAACCGGCTGATCGAGGCGCTGGTCGCGGCGAGCGACCGAGTGGGGGTGCTGCCTCGGTACTCGACGGCGCCCGGGGCTGGGCTGGTGCTGCGGCCGGTACACGGGATGGACGCGGCCCGGTGGATCGTGGCGATCCTGCGGGCGGATCATGCGGAGCGGCTGGCGGTGCGGACGGTGTTGGAGGCGTTCCGGGCGGTGGGGGCTGAGGTGGTGGGGTGATGGTGTGGGCGGCGTGTGGGATGCTGCGGCGATGTCGGCACTGAAGTCAGCGCGAGAGGTGATGGAGCGGCTCGCGGAGGTGATCGACGGGCATCGCTGGGACGACCTGCCGGGTCTGCTCGACCCTTCATTTACCTGCCGCTACGTGCATACCGGGGAGACGTTCGACGCCGATGCGTGGGTGCGGCTTAACGCGGAGTACCCAGGCTTCCAGAACTTCCGGCTCGAGGACTGCGTGGCGGACGGCGAGCGGGCTGCCGGGCGGGCGCACGTGACCGGCCTCGCCGACGGCGTGGTGCAGCACTTCGAGGTGGCGACGTTCATCACGGTGCGGGACGGGTTGATCGCGGAGCTGACGGAAGTGTGGACCGACGTGGACCAGGTGGCGCCGGAGGGGACGCGGGTGTCTTGAGCCGTTTGGCTTGCGTGGGGCTCGGCCTTCCGCAGGTGGCCGGGCTTCCTGGCCGTGGCCCGCTGTCCGACGGCGGCACGCCACGCGGACGGAGCCGCTGGCAGGGCGCGAGGTTTGCTAAGGTAACGCCCGCACCGTGCTTCGAGCGCGGGCTTGCGGGCGTAGCTCAATGGTAGAGCCTTAGTCTTCCAAACTAATTACGCGGGTTCGATTCCCGTCGCCCGCTCAGAGTGCGGAAGCCCAGGTCAGAGACAGTTTCTGACCTGGGCTTCGTGCATCCTGGAGGGCTGGAAGCGGCGCCGAGTGGCCCTTATTGACCCTAAGTCGCTCGCGATGGGGTCAGGACCTGGAGCCAAGATGTCCGCTTCACCCGATCCGCAGAAGCGTGCCCGCGGAGCCTCGCGCGCACCTCGAAGCATGTCCCCACGCAACCGTCGCAACAGCCGCCGCTCCTACGGCAACGTCCGGCAGCGCACGCCCAGCCGCTGGGAGGCCAGGTACACCGGGCCCGACGGTGTGCGCCGCCCGATCGGCACATTCGAGTCCGAGAAGGCGGCCAACGCAGCCCTGGCCCGCGTGCTCAGCGACGTCTACCAAGGCACCTACCGCGAGCCCGAGACGGGCGACGTGCCGCTGCGCGAGTACGCGCAGCGGTGGCTCGCCACGCGTGACCTCAAGCCCTCCACCCTCGACGGGTACGAGCGGCTGCTGCGGCGCTGGATCCTGGCGCCGCTGCCGAGCCCAGGCGGTGCGCGGCAGCTCGACCTCGGTGCACTCCCCCTGCGTTCGCTCTCGCACACCATGGTGAGCGAGTGGTACGCCACGCTGCTGATGGCGACGGCGGACTCCGCCGCGCAGTGGTTGGCGCGCGGCGGCGGGCCGACTGACGCCGCACATGTGCGGGCCTGGGCACGTTCGACCGGCTGGCCGTTGGGCGATTCTGGGCGGATGCCAGCGGCGGTATGGCAGGCGTGGCAATCCGCCGGTGAGCCCCGTGCCGCGTCGGTCGAGTCCCGACATGCCGGGGCGGTGACCGGCCGCACCCAGGCAGCCCGCGCCTACGCGCTGCTGCGCACCATCTGCGGCGACGCCGTCCGCGATCGGCTCATCGAGGCGAACCCGTGCAGCATCCGCGGCGCCGGCCAGACCCGGCCGGCGGAACGTGTGATCCCCGGCGACACCGTGGTCGACGCGATCGCAGCGGCCTTCGACGGACCGGCCAAGCGCTACCGTGCGGCCGTGGTAGTCGCGGCGCACTCCGGGCTCCGTGCGGGCGAGCTGTTCGCGCTCGAACGCCAGCACGTCGAGCGGACACCACAGGGCGGCGTGCGGCTCAACGTGCGCCAGACGCTCGTGGACGTGCCGGGCAAGCCCGTTGCGTTCGGCCCGCCCAAGTCCGACGCCGGACGCCGCAAAGTGCATCTGCCGCCCGAGGCCGCAAGGGCGCTCCTGGCCCACCTGGACCGCTACACCGGGCCCGGCCCCAGGGCCCTGGTGTTCGCGACGGCCGGCGGACGGCCGGTGCGCGGGGGGAACCGCTCGTCGATGTTCTCTCGCGCCAAGAGGCGCGCTGGGGCGCCTCTTGAGCTCCGCTGGCACGACCTGCGACACCTCGCGGCCACCCGTGCCGCCGAAGCCGGGGCGACGCTGGCCGAGCTGCAGCGGCGCATCGGGCACTCGACGGTCGCCGCCGCCATGGTCTACCAGCACGCCACCGACGATGGCGACGAACGACTTGCGGCACGGATGGCCGAGATCCAGGCGGCGAGGCGGGCGTCGAATGTCGTGGAGTTCCCTGGGCTGAGCGGGTGAGGGTGCCCGCCGCTGCCTGTGGGGCGGAGCAGCGGCGGGCGCTTGGAGGTTCGTGCACACCTACCTGTCGATGACCGTTGCCGGACAGGAGTCAGGGATGGATACCGAGGGTGTGCTGCCGTTTGCTGTTGACGATCCCCTGCTCACGTCGGCCGAGGCCGCCGACATGCTGGGAGTATCTCGCTGGTGGTTCGGTGAGCTGGTACGCCGAGGACGCGTCGGGCCATGCGCGCGGATCGGTGGTCGGTTGCGGGTGCGTCAGTCAGTGCTGGACCGCTACCGGGCGGAACAGGCCGGCGACCCGGAGGACCCGTACCTTGCGTACGACGACATCGGTGCCTATCTCGGTGTCTCGTCGTGGACTGCCGGCGAGCTGGTGCGGCGTGGGCTGCTAACCGGAACTCGGATCGGCCGACGGGTCGTGGTGCGGCGGTCAGCGGTGGAGGCCTATGTCGAGGCCTGCACGAGGTAGATCCAGCGCTGGGCGCCAGGACGTTCGCCCAGGTCGTACGGTCCCGCCAAATCGGCGGGACCGTACTTGTCCGGTTTGCTTCTCGGGGTCGGTCGAGGGCGTGGCATAGATGGTTCTTGGGTCTCCGACCGGCCAGCGGTCGTTCTGGTGCGGCGTCGTTCGCCCGAAGCCGACATCGATACTTGGACCAAGTAGTTTCGGCGCTGCCGCCTGACGCATCTACCCAGGTCGTATGGTCCTGCCAATTTGGCAGAACCATTGTTGTCCGGTTTGTTCTGCACGCTGGCACAGACAGTGACGCGTCGCAGTTCGGCAGAACGCCAGGCCACGCGGTGGTGCCAGATTGGCACCACCGCGGCTATCCGGATTAGCCCTACCGCGACAGCTGCACCTCTGACCTGTGGTGTGCCGGAGCGAACCCGCAGGTCGCGCGGTGGTGGCAATTTGCCACCACCGCGCATGTCCGAGTTAGCCCGCATACACCCGCGCCCGTCTGCCCCGTGCTCGCGATTGTGCACCTCACCTGTACCGGTCGAGGTACCAGTTGACGTCCCCCATGTAGCTTTTGCAGGCAAGTCCCGGGTGCGGGACATCGGAGCGAACAGAACGAACACACGTCCCCCAACTCGCGGGGCATTGCTAAGAGGCTGAACGTGGAAATCGGCGCGCGCTCGCGCATGGGCATGGCCCTGCGGTTGGCGCAACGGTCTCGACTCGCCGGCCCCTGCAAGGCGATCTGCGTACACGTACACGTCCATGCGTCGAGGATGACGAACGAGCGCGCGCTCTGCGCACACCAAGTTGCGCGCGCACCAGGGTGTGCGCACATATCAGCGCAGGTCAGGTGCGCGCACCAACTGGAGCGCTGATCAGATCCGTCTACGTAGCAGACTCGGGCTGGCGGGTAATGCGGGGCATTGCGGTAAGTACGGGCCCATCGGGTGCCGGCTGCTGAGCGCTGACCTGCTGACGGCCCCAGCGTTCGCGCAACGCTTGGGCCTTCCCGTTGCCAACCAGCGGGTTGACCACGAGAGAGACCTGCTCCTCAGGCCTGGCGGCCAGCAGTTCATCGTGAATAGGCCTCGCTACACCTGTCCCCCGCCAGGCACTCTGAGCATGGCTTCCTTGAGCGCCATGGTCGGCCTCTCGCTCCGGTCCCTACCCCGACGAACAGCTTCCTGGGAGGCCACAAGCGGTCTGAATCGATAGTCCGCGCATGGCAAGTGCGCGCTGACCGGCTGTCACGGCGGCGGCACAGTCCCCGGATGCCGTTCAGGTCGGGGGCCACTACGTCGTTGGTGGGGGTCCGTCGAACAGTGCTCGCTCGATTTCGTCGGCCGCCACGGAGACTCCGATTTGCTCGGACGCGGCCAGGGCCCAACGGTCCAGGAGTTCGCAGTACCCGATGTAGGTGTCGGTGTACCAGTTGAAGCTAAAGCTCCAGCCCTCGCCACGGCGCGCCGGTTTTCGGGAGATATCTGACCAACCACGCCCGCGGTCATACAGGGACTCAGCAACTCGAGCGTCGAGGATGTAGCAAGGGTTGGCAGCTACATCGGCGCTGACGAAGTACAGGAACTTGGTGTAGAAAGCAGGACCAAGGTACGGGATCGCAGCGCGCCCTGGCCGAATGAGCAGGGAGTACGCCTCGCGTCTCTCGCCCTCCCGCGCAGCTAGCGCCGCCTCCCGCACCAGTTCAATGCGCCCGGTAACGCTGCTGCCGGTGAAGGCTCGAAGTCGCCTCCGGTTGTTCCGTGGACGCTTTCCGCTGCCCCAGAGCAGGACATGGCAAAGGAAGAAGAAAATGGAGGCGTCGTCTGCGTCGGAGTCGAGGGTCTTGGCGAGCGTGAAGAGTTCGCCACGCGTCAGTTTGACCGATCCGTTCTCGTTCGGGTCGACGCCGACTCGGACTTCGGGCAAGCCTTCCTTCACGAGGTCCGCCAGCTCGTCGTTCCACCAGGCAATGTTCAGCTGGCCCTCGCCGAAGCCGTGGTCTACGACGTTGCCGACCCGGACGCCCAGCCGAGGCACTACGTATTCAGGCAGCTCAAACCCGGGCGGCGGGGTCGGCCTCATCGTTGCCAGCGATAGTTGATCGGCGTAAGTTCCTCTAGTACAGGCAGCCAAGGATCGTGGACGGTGAGCACGCCACCCTTGGCCTTGATCGTGCCGTCTCCCCCGTCGACGTGGAGCGAGATCCCGTGGACGATCGCCATCAGGTGATTCATGTCGCCGGTCGCAGCCTCGACCTCTCGGCGCGTGACGGTCACCGTGCCTGCGCCCCCGGTCGTCCCCTTGACCTCAACACGACGCAGGGTGCCACCGACAGTTCCCTCGATGTCGAACGGGTTGTCCTCGTCACCAACGTGGCGGACCTCGTGCCACCCGTTCTGGCCGCACCACGCGATGACGACGTCGACGGCTCGCAGCTCGATCGCGCGCTTTGCTTCTGCATCAAGGATGAAGCCGGCGCTATTACGCGACGTACGCTGCGACACCTCTTCCCCGTCGAGTGCCCAACCGACAAGGTCGGCATCATCGATCACCGCCCAGCCATTACGCCCGAGCGACACCTCAGCTGGCAGGTCGAGGTGCAGCGGGCGCAGTATGTCCGCCTGCCAGGCCAGCACCTGCCCGCCGTCGCCGTCCCGCTTGCTCGCCAGGTACGTCTCCGAACGAACTTCACGCAGAGGTAGACCGGTGTGGTCTGCGATCGCCTTGGTCGCCGCGCGCCAGCCGCTGAACCCCTCCGCCAGGACGCGGCGTGCTCTGGCGAGGAACGCCACGCTGCCGTGCCCAGGCCACGAAACCACCAGTCCGACCAAAGCGCCGTCGTAGAACGTCGTGTGCGGCTGCTGCCTGATCTTCCAGAGGTTCCAGTACCACTCATTGAGTGCCAGCTCTGGGAGCCGGCTGACGTATTCGCGCGCGTCTTCCGCCCGCGAGAACGCGACATTGTGCAGAAACACTTCGGCCACGTCGCGATCGTCCCACGTACCAGCACCTACCGGTCCTGATCTGACAGCAGTTCACCCGCTCCAGCACCGCACGGAAGCGACGGTGACCGCACGGGGGTAGGGGGCGCAGGGTTCGAGCAGGCAGGACGGGCCCTGCGCTTTCGGGGGCGACGACTAGGGTGTTGAGGCGTATCGAGGAAGTTGCGGAGAACCGATCAAACCTCGTTCGGATTGGATTCCTCACCACGCTGAAGCATCACCTTGCCCCCGACGAACACGACACTTGCGAGGACCGCGGCACCGGTGGCGACCGTGGCCTTGCTCATGAGCCCATCGAGGAAGCGCTTGTTCTCAGAGTCTTTGGCGAACTCCCTGTTGCCGGTCTCCATCAGCAGTTCCGTGAGAGATCGCCGGTCTTCCGAGCTCAAGTCGTCCTTGTTGAGTTCGTTCTTGAGTGTGTCGCGGATGTCGGCGTAAGCGTCATGAACTCGGTCCTGACTCTGCTTGTTGGAGACTTGTGTCGAAGCATGGACCTTTCGGAGGACATCGAGGGCTTCCACGGAGAACCGCGTGAACACCGGGAGTTGCGCGACGATTCCGAGGGCGACCTCCTTGTCCATCTGCGGCATCATGGCTGCGAATCTGAGTACCTTGTCCCGTGAGAGGTTTCGCCAGGTCTCGATCCCGAGTGCTTGCTTGATCTCGTCCTCGGTCTGCAAGGTCACGTCACGTCTCCAGTCATCGATCGAGTGACCTGATCGGCACTCAGCCTTCTGAGCTGCCGATGCACCGACGCCTCAGCCAGTCCAGGAGCCACAAAGCAAACAGCCTTTGGAATGATAGGTCGCCCAGCCGCACTACCCGATACCTCGGCTCCAAGATCACCCGGAGCCTGGAGCAAGTTTTCGGTCAGCCAGTCCGGCAACATCTGCCCCACGCGGCGGACCGCGGTCGTGTGCGTATGGCCGTCGCGCGATGGGCCACGGCGCAGGGCTGATCGGCAAGGATGTAGCGAAGGTGATGGTCGATAGCCCGAGTGGCGCGCGAACTCCAGCCACAATGGGTAGTGGTCGCTGTTCGTCTTTGGCAGTGAGCCGCGAGAATCTAGCCGCTCACGACCTCTTGGGCGCAGCCGCACGGACCACGACAGGGATCACTGCCAGGGAGACCCGGCGCCCCTCGTCGTCGGCTGTGACTATGTAGTCGCGCCTCCGGTCGGCGTGCGGCGCGCTCTTCGTTAGGACATGCCGGGGATGCGCCTCCACTGCGACGTGGAGCTTGTCCAGAGTGGAGGCGGGATCGACAGTCTTGATGAACATCACCAGCGCGGCCTTGCTGTCTCGCCAGACGAGGTAGCTCAGAAGTTGGTCCAGCGCATCTGCAGCAGCCTTCGGGCCGTGCCAGATTTTGAGTTCGGCGATGAAAGCGTTGCGGTCGCCGTGTCGGATCAAGATGTCCGTCTTGCCACTCCCGTTGAAGAGCTCACCGCCGGCGTTACCTTGCCAGTAGCCGTTGAGAGTGCCGAGCAGGAGGTCACGAAGTTCCTCCTCGTCGAGCTTCGCCGCTGTGCCTGGGGAGCGCTCCAGTGAAGTTGCCCAGGACCTGACGACATCGAGCACGTCCTGGTAGATCGCGTCGTCCAACACAGGCTCGGGTACAAATCCCGCCTGTGCCCTGCGCGCTTGAAGAGTGACCTGCTTCCGACGAGCCACGACCGGAGGCCTCTGCTTCGATATTGTGCGCACCGGGATACCGAGGGAGTCCTCCACGGCTCGGTCGTTGAGAATTCGGTTCTTCCGGCGTGTGTGGGCCTCGCGGATGGATCGCTCTGCCGTTGCCCTGAACTGTGTCAGGTCGCTGTTGGCCCAGTCTGCTCGACTGTCGATGTCTCGCTTCACCTGTTCGATCCGACTGCGGATGACGTCGGCAGTGAGCGTCCGCTCGACAATCTCGATGACGATCCTTCCCCCGGAGACTTTGCCGTACTCCCCGCTGAGGCTGAATGTCGACGCCCGATAGCCCAGCATCTCTGACGTACCTGAGACCGGGAACGATACGACGACTTTGCTCGCGGGCACGGTGTAGATGCGGTCACGGAAGAACTGGTCGTGTACCTGAGTCGTGACCTCGGTGACGGGGCTCCTCGACGGGTCCTCCCAGTGAACCGTGATCTTGGTCGGCAGGTGCCTTGCCTGGAGGGTCGCGACGAGTACGTCAGGGTTCTCGCTGAGGATTACGTCCGGGTCAAGCCCAGCCAGTTCGTCGAGCGCTCGCTTGAGACGAGCGCTCAGATACTCATCCAGCCGCTGACCAGAGCCCATCTTCCCAGTACCTCCGCGCAAGTCGAACCTACGTTCGCAGCAGACCCTAGTTGCGTCCGCCGGTGCGTGTTGGGAGGCAAGCCGTGGCGTGACGGTAATTCGGTTTGCCCGGCCGACCTCGCTCCGTCGTCGGAGAGTCGTTCACCTTTGATCCGCCGGTAAGCTGCCCGAGTCGACAGGCCGTTGCACCTCCATAGGCGGAGGCTGGAAGGTGAGGCGTCGTGCCAACACAGGGGACGGGCTTACTCCTGCACGAGTTCGGTGACGAGCGCGTCGACCTCCTTGCCCGACGGTGAGGCGGCCAGGTACTCGCGGACCCGCCGGCGCTGAGTTACGAAGTTCGTAGTGTCGAACTCCATGGCAGCGATCTCGTCAGTCAGCTTCTCGGCAAGCTGGACCAGTCGGACGTGGTCGAGGTTGTCCGGGTCGTAGGTGGGGATCGGCAACTTCCAGACACTCTTGTCGACGTGCCGCTCGTCCTTCCCGTAGGACATGTAGGGGCGCACGAGGTCCGTCAGAGAGGGAGCGTTGAGGATACCGACGAGGTACGTCGCCTCGTCAGGAGACGAGGCGGCGGCCCAGTACATCGTGTGATCTACCACGGCCCGCGTGTCCTGGAGCACTGCGGCGGTGACGTGCATGCCTGCCTTGCTGTAGACCACGCGGGTGCTCGGCATCGGGATCTGGTGGGAGAGGCCCTTCATGTGGTCGAGTCGTTCCGGCACGGTCATCTTTCCAGCGCTGTGCCGCCGCCACAGTTCGTCGGCCTGTCTCATCCAGGTTGCCAGGCCGCGCCAACGGTCGATCGTGTCGCCGTCCGGGGCCAGGATGGTGCCGTCGGACGTGAGAGGGAGGACGAACTCGGAAGGCGGGAGGATCCGGAACGGCAGGAGGTGCTCGCCCAGGACTGTCGGCCAGACGAACTGGGACTCAACGGTGCCAGCCAGTGTGGGCAGGTCCTTCCAGGGCTTCTTCTCCGAGACTGACCGCTGCGAGCGGATGGCACGCCGCCCGGCAGGGGCGCCAAGTCCGGTGGGGCTGTCAGACTCAACGCGGTATAGGAGACGGGGAACCAGAGTGGCGCCCTGGGCGAACCTTGCGCCGTAGGCAGACACTGCTCCGCCCGTCCGGATGACTGCCTGACCTGGAGTGCGGGTGATCGACTCCAACGGCCCGCCGGCCAGGGCGTGGGGTGCGGGCGCTTTCCCTGACCAGACCTCGATGTCGAGGGGCATCCGGACGGCGCCGACGTTGCGGTCCTTGCCGTGTTGGGCGACCTCCGGGGTGATGCGGCGTCCGAAGACAACAGCCGAACCGCGCGGGAAGAGGTGGGGGCGTACGCGCCGCAGGTCCCACGACGGGGCGAACGCGACGAGAGTTCCGGCGCCGAACTTCCCGGAGCGGAACCCGGCCCAGTAGTCGCGGTCGACAACGGGGTTGGGGACGACGAACCCGAACTGGCCACCGTCGGCGAGATATCGCTCGACGGCGCGCGCGATGAACACTCCGGCGAGGTCCTGATGTGTGGCCGTGGCATCATCGGCCCAAAACCCGCGCTCTCTAGCCATCTCTTTGAAGGTCGCCTGCATCGCGTCGCTCATGTGCCGGTAGGACAGCCACGGTGGGTTCCCGACAAGCACATCGACGCGGTTCTCGTTGCGCGACAGCCACTCGGGACGGGCGACGTTGCGGATGTAGTAGGACCAGATGTGGTTGCGGTCAGCTTCGTGCAGCTCGCGAAGCCGTGCGAATGTGGGCGCGAGGTCAGCCACGTCGGCATCGGACAGGGCAAGGCGTCGCTTGGTTCCATCCGAAAGTCGGGACGTCTTGCGACCGGCGGCAGCCGCGCGGCCGGATTCCTCAACAAGCGCGCTGACCAGGTCGTCGAAGCGGGCGGCGTCGGACAGCAAGTGGTCGCTGAACCGCAGTTCGCCCGACAGAAGCTGGTCGCCGGCCTCGGTGGCGATGACGAGGTAGCCGACGGAGAGCAAGTCGTCCTGCCGGTCCCAGCCCAGGGAGTCGCCCAGGTAGACCGGGACGGACAGCTCGCCTCGCTCGGGCGAGGCGAGCCGTTCGCGACCCAGCGCAAGGAGGTAGGTAACGCGCGCCAGCGCGACGGCCACGGGGTGCAGGTCGATGCCCATGACCCGCGACGACACGGTATGCATCGTCTCGGCAAGAGACCATCCGGCGTCGTCGGCCGCAGAGAGATAGCGACGCACCGCGTAGAACAAGAACGATCCAGACCCGCACGACGGATCCAGGACCCGCTGGTTCAGTGGGTCGGTCACGGTCTCGGCGACGACTTCATGGGCGAGCCAGTCCGGCGTGTAGTACTCCCCAAGGCTTTTGCGCGTCGTAGAGGGGATGACCGACTCGTAGAGCACCTTGAGCACGTCGTGCTCGACGGCAGACCAGTCGAAGCGCGCCAGTCGCCGAGCAAGCGCGGCGACAAATGCTTCGCCCTCGGGCACTTCCAGGACCCAGTCGAAGAAGTCACGATCGACGACGCCATGCAGTCCGGCGCTGGTGAATAGGTCGCCGGACAGCAGTGTCGCCGGCGCTAGCTCACCGGCGCGCAACCCGACGACCAGGTGCGCGATGATCTCCGCGCTGTTCACAAGTAGCGTGTGCTCCAAGAACAGGTCGTCGTCGTTAGAGAACTGTGTGCCCAACGCTTCACCCAGGAGCTTGGCCCACAGCTCGCGCTTAAGCTGCACCGTCGGCAGGGTGCGGTTCGCCTCATACAGCGCCGACAGCGTCGAGAAGTCCAGCGCGTGCGACGATGACGCTGCACCCAACCTCTCGCGGATCTCTGACGGCACTGGGCGCATGTCCTGCTTCGTCGCAAGCACGCCCTCCAGCCAGAGCAGCAGCGCCGTCGTGCCGCTATGCCCGCCCGAGGCCTCGTGACGGGTTGCCTCCACCAGGTCGCCGTCGACCTCGTGGTACGCGAGCCAACGGATGCCGTCAGTCAGGATGCCGACGTAGCGAGTTCCGAGTTCCGTCGACCGGGCCGTGACGTACGTGGTGAGCTGCTCCCGCGCCTTCTCCCGCGCCGTTTCAGACGCGAGGCTCTTCTTCACCTCAATCACGGTCGCACCGACCTCGACATCGATTCGCTGCTGTGCGCCGACCGGTGTTTCCAGATGGACGTCGTCCAGGTCGAGGTCCGCGGTCAGGAGCAGCGCCCTGACGTCGGCCTGGATCGTCGCCTCGCTCCTAGCGCTGCCCGACACAAGACGATCGACGATTACGACGCTGGGATTGTGCTCTTGCTGGCGCGGCATAGCGGGAGCCTAATGCGCGGCGCAGCGTCCGGCGTCCAAGCAGGGCCTGGCGGGGTGGACATCTGCTCCTCACGAGGACACCGGGCTTGCTGACCTGGGTCTCGCCGACGATGGCCCGACGCTGTGAGGACGTGAAGCGAGCCCTCGACTCGAGTGCCCGCCGGACCTACTTGAAGTACTGCCTGAGCTCGTCCAGCAGTGCTTCCGACCGATAGTGAGAGATTCGAGCACTCAACCGACTTGGGCGAATCGCCAACACGACATCGCGCCTTGGCCAAACAAGATCGTACAGGGCCAAAATGTCATACCCCACGGCCTCAGCATGGAGATGCTCAGGAAGACGTCTTAGAAGCGCGCGGGTGCCCATCCAGCTCAAACACAAGCAAGGAAACGCAGCGATCGATATCCCCCCGAGCACCCACTCCGCGACCGACCGATCGCCTGGGTGGAAGGCCAGGGCCAGGGCGGGGCTTAGGGCAAAGAATGCAATCACCAGAACCATCCTCCAGTCCGCAGGCCTCTCAGCAAGGCGCTTCGATCGGGCGATTCTCTCCTCGCCGTCACGCTCAATATCTCGTGCCGGTAGATTCTCGGCAACGATGTTCCCCAGAGAATCGAATGCAAAAAGCGCAACACCGTTGTCGAGCGCGAACCTTTCTGCTGGCTTGGTGTATCCCGAGCGGGAATAGAAGACCACGTCCACATCCGGCGAGCATCGGCCGCGAGCTCCGACGATCTGCTGGATCGCTGGACGACCGACCCGCTCGGTCAGACGCTTCGTTTGCCCGATAAGTAGCGAGGACTCGATATCAACGCCCCCATCTACCGTCGATGTCGCCTTCGCGTCGGAATACCCAAGTACATGAGCGGCATGCCACACCGCCGCGTCTTCGGCAACCTGCCACGAATCGATACTCTCACCCGGGTTCCACGTCACCCGTCGGACAGTACCCTCGGGCACTGACACCCGGCCCCTGCGGGGCAGGATCTCGACCTATCTTCAGGCGCCCAACTGCGCTTGGCGTCCTCAACCTCGACATGGGGACCTGCGTCGGCAGCGGGTTTCGGGCCCAGGCCGCGTATCGGCGGCTACATCCGGGGTCAGCGGTTCGTGCACACGCGGAGCATTCCGCAGCATCAATCTCGGGACTAGAAGGCTTGTCCAAGCCGGTCAGGTGTCCGTGATCGGACGACAGCCTGCGCCGATCAGCAGTTGGAGCTGCTCATCGGCCACAGCATCGCCCTCGGCAAGGCCAAAGGTGTCGGCCAACGCGTCGGCCGGTGCGGCCGCACAATCGGCGACGGCGAGCACCAGGTCCAAGCTCTCCAGCCTGGAGCCAAGCCCGAACCCTGGCGGTGTGCCCGCCTCCAAGTAATACCGCTCCAAGTAATACCGCGTCACCTAGTCCGGCGCCGACCGATCCCCATCCCGGCGGACCACAGACCGCGAGAGGTAGGCGTAGCAGTCTCCAGCAGAGATCTTCCGGATCGAGATCGTCATGCCTGCGCACCTCCTCAGAACGGAGGTGCGCAGCCGGCACCACGAAACAGGGACGGTGAGGCACCCGCGCCACACGCCGGGAACCCCTCGGCTTCAGGGTGATAGCCGATCCTGATGCCACGCTCCCCGGCGCCGACCGCCGCGTCGTGTCAGTGAGCGCACGTAGAGTCGAGCCCGTGAACTCCACAATGTTCGGTATCGGAGAGGACTGAGCTTGACGGGCACCGGAAAGAAGGTAGACAAGAGCACCCACATCGGCGCAGGTGGCGTCGCTCTCATCTCGTTGCTGGTGCATGACATCGGGCATGTGTGGCACGAGCGCCATATTGACGCCGGTATCGACGGCATGATCGAACTCCGGAACCCTGTAACGCATGAGATGAGCAACCGCCATCTCCTAGTCCAGAGCAAGGCACAAGATCGCCCGTTTGCTGGCGAAGACGAAACTTCGTTCCACTACACCTGCGATGCGCGCGACCTCGAGTACTGGATGCAGGCACAGGATCCGGTGCTGGTCATCTGCGGCCATCCGAAGACGCGTCAGGCGTGGTGGGTCCACGTTCAGAGCTATTTCGCCGACCCTGCCGTGCGAGGGACACGTCGCATTGAGTTCGACAAGTCGACGATGGCCCTCACAGGGGACATCACAGACAGGCTCTTCGCACTGGCAGATCCAAGCGGACGCTCGTACACCCCAGCAGCTGACGAACGGCACGAAGACCTAATCTCAAACCTCTTGCCCGTCGACATGCCGGCGGTCGTCCACTCGTACCCGACCTCGCATCGCAAACCACGAGAGATTAATCAACTCCAGTCGACAAGCGGTCTCGACTATCGGGTCGACTGGGTAGTTCACGGCGGTCGCCTGTACACGTGGAACCTCGCCGAAGGGACCTCGCTAGGCGCAGCACTGGCGGGCCCACCGACAGTGCGGCCCATTGGAGAGTTGCTCCAGTACGAGAAGGACGGAGAACGTCTGGTCGTGCGATTGCTTAACCAGGCGCTTCGCCAAGACCTCTCGCGTGACTGCCGGTGGGACCCGAATCACAGATTTGTGTATTTCCGGCCGACGCGCGACCTGTCGGCTCGCAGGTGGCCGACCAGCCCGACGAGCTTCCGTCTGGTCTTTAACCCCTACATGAACAAGAACGATCCCAGTAAAGTTTCGTACTACCGCCACGCCGCACTGAACTGGCGCTTCCTCCTCGTCCGCGATGCCTGGTACTGCGAACTCGTCCCCGATTACTATTACACGATTAACGGAATCACGGAATCACGGTACAGCGCCGACCTGCGCAGTGGAATCAAGCGTCGTGAACGACAGAAGTCGGTGCTTCAAGAAACAAGAATGTGGGCTAACATCCTTCGGCCACAGGAAGACCTCTTCGACATCCTCGACTCTGGTCGCCGAATCCTCGATTTCGGCCCGCTCATGGCCTTCCCGGTCGAAAAAGCCATCACGGACTCTTCCTGGAAGCGCATGGACCCGAACGACGAGTTCGACCTCTTCGACGCAGCCATGGAGGACGCCTCAGCATGAAGGGCCAAATCCTCGATGAGCCGGACCTCGAGTTCGCACTCGGAAGCCGGCACATCGATCCACGTCACGGAATCGAGTTCTACGGACCTGCTGATGTCGAGAATAGCGCGGTGCGGACAATCCGCGTCGGCATCGTTGGCACCCGCGACGCTATCGCCGGTGTCAAACGATGGCTCGACTCTTGCCGATCCCCGATTGCTCGAAAACCAAGCCACTTGACGGGCCTCTTCCGAGACTTCCCAGGATTTGATCGCGCCGTGGGCTTTCGCTCCACCATCGAGTGGGATCCACGCCTGGAGAGACAACTCGATAAGCGTGCGCTCGAGCAGACGAGGGGCCTCAACCCACTTCACGCACTCTCCGAGATCGTCGGTCTGTACGCCGCTGAGCTGTCGGTTCTCGACGAGGAGCCGAACTGCGACGTCATCATTGTCTGCCGACCGGACACCATCGAAGGTCCGGGCATCCAAGGCGGTGCCATCGGAGGGGGTGCTGTCTCCCCACCTCGGCGAACCGGAGACGAATTTCGTTCGCTACTCAAGGCTCGATCGCTAGGGCTGAAGCGACCAATTCAGATCATCCGCCAACAGACGTGGGACCCCAGCTACAAGCCACAAGACCGCACCACGCTTCGAGGCCAACAGGACACAGCGACGAAGGCATGGAATCTACACACAGCCCTCTATTACAAGGCCGGCGGCGTCCCGTGGCGCATGGTCCGCTCCTCGCAGGACCTGGCTAGCTGCTACGTCGGCGTCGCCTTTTACCGCAGCAACGACCATGAAACACTCCAGACAAGCGTCGCCCAGATTTTCAATCAGCGAGGAGACGGAGTGATCGTCCGCGGTGCGCCAGCCGTCCAATCGAAGGACGACCGCCAGCCCCATCTCGCTGGCGAAGACGCCAAAGACCTCCTGGAACGAGCGTTAGCCCGCTACCGAGACGAACATCGAAATCTGCCCGCCAGAGTCGTACTTCACAAAGCTTCGTCGTTCACGCCAGCTGAGATCGAGGGCTTCCGCGCTGCAGCAGACGCCGACCGCATCAGTCTGCTTGAACTCGTTTGGATTCCACGCGGGGAAACCTTCCGCTTGTTCCGCGACGGTGAGTACCCGCCACTCCGAGGAACACTCTTTTCATTCGACGACCAGCGCCACGCTCTGTACACCAGAGGTAGCGTGCCGCTATACAAGACGTACGCAGGCATGTACGTGCCGGTTGCTCTCCCGTTTCGACTAGTCGACGTTGAGTCGAGCCCGGAGGATATTGCATCTGAGATCCTCACGCTTTCCAAAATGAACTGGAACAGTACGCAACTCGACGAGCGGCTTCCGATCACGCTGCGCACTGCGTCAGCGATTGGCGAGATCCTCAAATACGTGCCAGAGACAGATGCGCCTGCTGGCAGTTACGCCTATTACATGTAGCCCCACCTAGACCATCCCGGCACCTAGGTGTCACTTACTTTGCGTAGCCAGAAACTCTCGAACGCGCATCGACCCAGTCCATGCCCCCGCTTTTCCGGTGCTCGTCCGCAGTGATCGGTCATGGCGGAGCCGCCGCTGGACGCGACCGTAGCCCCGACGTGGTGACGTTAGCTAGGCAGCGCGCGAGAGATCCGGCGGCTCGAACCGGTCGAAGTCTGCGGATAACCCTGGGGCGCATCTGTGGATACCGACCGCAAGAGAACCTGCACACCGCTAGGTTTGTGGGCTCCGAGCGTTGTCGTGCTGTGGAAATCCCTACCAGCCCCAGCCGCTGTTCTGCTGTGATGCTCGGTCTGCGGCATCGCGTCGTGCTCGCTCGTCCGCGTCGTGGCGCATCTGCGCGGCACGGGCTCGCGGGTCGGCCAGGACCACCGGGACGCGCTCCATCGGCCGCGGCCCCGGGCGGCGTAGCTGCCGGGCCGACTCCTGGTCCATCGTGATGGCTTCGAGGGCTCGTGCGGCGGCAGCGTATGCCTCGCCCCGCTCTCCCTCTGACGCCCGCGGCCCGAGCGGGTCGACGGGGTCGGTGACCTGATAGCGGTCGCGGTAGGCCACCACCTGCCGCATCGCCATCCGCCATGTCTCCAACCCACGACCGTCGGGCGGCGGTGGGGTGATGGTCTCCATCCACAGCTGCGGGTTGCTCACCGCGTCCTCGACCAGGGCGTCCAGTCGGGTGGCAATCAAGTCCGCGTGCCGTACAAGCCACGCCTTCACGAGCGGGTCGGTCGCCGGTCGTTCATGCCCTGCTGGCGTACTTGCCTCGGCTCCGCTGTCGACACCGACGCCGGCGTCGGCGTCGGTCCGGGCTGGGTTGCTGATGAGGTCGGCGAGGTGGTCGGTCATGACCTTGCGCACCGAGCCGACGTCGAGCTGCTGATGTGTCTCGGCCCCCGGTGCGTGACCGACGCTCTGGGCAACGTGTTCGATCAGCGGCCACCACTTGTCCAGCTCGACCCGCCCGTAGAGATGGTCGATCAGGGCCCGCAGTGCCGGGATCTGCCGTTCGAAGTGATCCAGGTTCCGGATGGTCTGCAGGTTGGGTTCCATCGCGAACCACGTCAGCGGGATGGTCTCGGCCAGTGCCGCGGCGAGCTTTCCGCGCTCCTCGGTCGCGGTCTGGGCGGGGTCGGTGGGCAGGTCGAGGGCCTGGGCGTGGGCGGCCTCTTCGGGAGTGAGCATGGCCCAGACCCGCGCGGCGGCGGTCCGGCCGGCGGCGTCGGGGTCCAGGGCCACGATCAGGTCGCTCAGGCCCCTGCCGGTCGCGTCGCGCAGGGCTTGCAGGTGCTGCGCGGTGATGCCGGTACCGCCCGCGGCGACCGGCACGATCTCGACCCCGGTCTGCTCCGCGAGACGGGCGGCGGCCAGGTGCAGGGCGGCGTGGTCGGTCGGGCCTTCGACCAGCACCGGGCGGGCACCGGCGGCCAGGCGGGTGATGGCGTCGGGGTCCAGGCCGTAGACGAGCTCGCCCTTGCGATACGCAGCGGTCTCCGGTGTGTTCAGGTACTTCGGCGCACGCCCGTCACCGGTTTCTGCCTCGGCGGGGTTGACTCGTGCGGTGACGCCAACGACGCTCCCGGTCTGGTCGCGGTAGGGGAACACGATCCGGTTGCGGAACTTGTCGATGACCCGCCCGCTCTTGGCCCGGGTCGCAACACCAGCGGTGACGAGTTGGTCCGGCGTGTACCCGAGGAACTGCAGGTGGTCGGTCAGCCCGGTCCACGATGCGGGTGCCGCACCCCACTCTGCGTCGGCCAAGCCGCGGCTGGTCATGTATCGGGTCGCCCAGGACTGGGTGGCCTTCTGCCGGGCCCACCAGGTCCACGCATGGCCGGTGATCTCGACGACCAGGTCCCGCTCCCCCGCATCGACCGCGGGCTCCTGAGTACCGGCCCTGGACGCCTTGCTATCCGTGCCGGTCGGGGCGCCCGGCCCCGTCGCACTGCTCTCGGTGCCTGCTTCCTGTCGCGGTACCTCGGCCGGCGGTGTGGTCACGGACAGGTCGCCGGGCCCGTCCGCGCCGGCGGCCGGGACGTCAGCCCAGAGCAGGTTGTCGGTGGTGTCGGGCGAGGTGGTGATCCAGGCCGGCAGTCCCCGCTCGTCGTGGTCGTGGGGTCGGGGCAGGCCGATGCGGTGGTGCAGGACCTTCGCGATCGACCGCGCGTTGCCGAACCCTGTTCCGGCCGCGCGGCGGACCACGGTGGCCGGGTCGGTGCCGGCCGCCTCGTGCATCGACAACCGCTTGGCCAGCACCGGCCACACCTCATCACCCAGGACCCGGTCCGCGACCCGGCCGGGCAGCACCGACCGCACGGCCTCTGCGAGGCGACCGACACGGTCCGGTTCGAGGAAAGCGAGGTACGCGTCCTCGTACTCCGGGACCAGGCGGGCCAGGGAGTGCGCGTAGTCCCACTCGTCCTCGATGACCCGCGATGCGGACTGTTCCTCGCCGTCGCGGTCCAGGACACCCTTCAGCGCGTTCAGCACCGCCCGCTCCAGGTCCGGCTGGCGGTGCGGGTCGAGATCCAGCACGTCGTCCGTCTCGACGTACACCCGGTTGGAGTCCGCGCCACGAGTGATGGCGGTGTAGAGCTCGTTGCGGGTCATGCCAACGCCGACCATGGCGTGGGAGGTGTCGACGGTCATGCCCTGCACCCGGTGGATCGTCGCTGCGTACCCGAGCTCGACATGCTGAGCGACGTAGTCGGCGGGGAGCACGACGGTCGCCCCGGTCTCCAGGTGCCGGGCCTGCAGCGCACCGTTGTCGTCGCGGGCGGTCACGCGCCACAAGTCGCCGTTGCGGACCCAGTCCTTGCCCCAGTCGACGTGCCCGTCGTCGTGACGGGCGCGCAGCTGGCGGTTGTTCAGCCGGGTCACGATGACGTCCCCGATCCCGGCGCGGTTCTCGTCATGCAGGGTGATGCCGTCGTCCTCGACCTCGCCGCGGGTCACGCGGTGCAGGCGAGCGCGGGCCGCCAGCTCGGTGACGAGGGTGTTGGTCGCGGCGATCATGATCGTCTTGCGGCCCTGGTCGGAGTCGGTCTGCCAGTTCGCGAACATCTCCTCCGCCATCGCCGCCGCGCTGCCGCCCTGGGTGCGGCGCCCGGTGATGTAGAAGTCCAGGCCCCGGTGGTCACCGTCGCGGAGCTGGAGGGAGGCGGCGGCTTCGCCGGCGGTGTGGAAGCGGTGGATCTGGGTCAGCTCGACCGCACCGGCCTGCTGCGCGATCAGCCGCAGGGCGCCGCCGGCGGCGACGGCGCCGAGCTGGGCCGGGTCACCCAGCAGCCGGACACTTCCGCCTGCGGCCTGGGTGAGGGCAAGGACATCAGCCAGTGCGAGCGTGCCTGCAAGGCTCGCTTCGTCGACGAGGACCACGGTCCCCGGCTCCACGCTGAGGCGCTCCCGCAGGCGCTGCCCGCCCGCGCCACGGTTGGCCAGGAGGAACATGTCCAGGGTCTCCGCCGTGATGCCTTCACCGAGGTCGGCGCCGAGGACTTCGGCGGCGGCGGCTGATGGGGCCAAGGCGATGAGCTTGCCGCCCGATTCCTGGACCGCTGTCGCGAAGGCGCGCATGGCAGTGGTCTTCCCGGTCCCGGCCGGACCGATACCCGCCGCCAGCACCGTGGTGGTCGTGAAGTGGGCCACCAGGTCCCGCTGCCCCCGGTTCAGGACCCGGCCCCGCTCGACCCGGACCTGGTCGATCGCGCGCTCCACTACGTCGGGGTCGATGATCAGACCACCCGGGGTGCGGGCGGCAGCCAACAGTTGCTCTTCGGCTACCAGGACCGCGAGGGACGTGTACCGGGCGGAGCCGTGCACGAAGTAGACCGACTCGCCGTCCTTGCGGCGCATCACATCCGGTGGCTCGTTCAGGTCTGGGGGCGTGATCACGAGGCTGCCGGCTTCCGCATGCCCGGTGATCGTCGCTGCCAAGGCCAGGAGTTCGGTGCCCTGGGGGGCGTGCTCCCGGGCGAGGCGGGTAGCCTCGGCCTGCAGGTGGTAGGTCGTCCATGTCGCCCGTCGGCCCGCCACGTTCGTCAGGCACGCGTCGACCAGGTCGCCCTGAGCGAGCACCTCCTGCGCCAGTTCCGCGAGTACGGCCTTGCGGCTGGCAGGTGTACGCCACCTCAGCTGCCGGAAGACCTGGGCGCGTGGCCACGTGTCAGCGAGCCGCTCCATGGAATCCGTGACGTCCTTGGCTGCCCACCGGGCATTCCCCCGAGCGGCCAGATCCTGGGCGACGGCAGGCCACAGGTCTTTGAGCTCGTCGACCGTGACCCGCCCCGTGTCCGGATGGGGGTTCAGTGCGCGGGCGAGCATGCGTGCCACGGCCTCCGGCCCGCCCATGACCGTGGCCGCCATCTGGGCCCACTGGGGTAGCCGGTGGCGTAGCCCGACCGGTGTGCCCTTGCCCTGCCGGGTGTCCAGGTTGGCTTGCTGCGTCAACCCGTACGCGGTCTTCGTATCTGGCTCGTGCCCGTACTTCGCGCGGTATTCGGCCCGGAGCGACTCGTAGGACTCCTGGATCGCGGCCCGCCGCCGGGAGAACGCGTCCCGGAGCTGCTTGGGGATGCCGACGATCTCGCGGACACCCTGCTTGCCGCGCCCTCGGGTCTCGGTGTGGAACGCGACACCCAGGACGTCGACGAGGAGTTGCTCGACGCGGGTGTTGTACCGCTCCGACGCCGCCACCTTCAGCCCCAGCAGGACCCGGCCGTCCAGCGCCCGCCAGATCCCGTCGACGCCGAGCACCTTGGTGGAGACGGCGACGTGGGTGTGCAGGTTGGGGTCGCCCGCGCGGGAGTCGAGGTGGTCGAACGCGACGGCGGTCAGTCCGTGGGTGTTGATCTGCCGCACACCACCCGCACCCCCACGAGTCAGCGCGGCTTCGGACTCGATCCACGCGAGGGTGTCTTGCCAGGCCTGGGTGTGCGCCTTCGTGATCGCCTCCCGCGTCGCAGCATCGCCCAGGCCCCACAGGACCGAGACACTCTTGGACGGCGTGAACACCAGGTCATACCCCGCCACGGCCTTGCGGGGCTGCTGGCCACGCTTGGCCAGCCAGGTCGCCACATCCTTATCCGTCAGCTCACCCGAGCGGCACTTCTCGGTGTGTTCCTGCTGCGCCAGGACGCGGGCGACGTTCCACCGGATCAGGTCCCGCTCGACACCCGCCTCCGGCGGACGATCGTTCTCACGAGCGAACCGGGCGAACGCTGCCTCCAACGCGGCGGTGTAACCGTCGTCGGGGCGGGCCCTGAACTCGGGGAACGCCCGCCCCAGCGCACCCACCCGAGCAGCGTCCTGCTTCGACATGCCACGCGCCAGGGCCTCGACCTCCAGCCGCTCCGCCTCCGGGTGCCGGCCCTGACCGAACAGGGACTTCATCTGCCGCTCCAGCACCAGCCCCGACACACCGAGCTGCTCCACCCCGGTGCCGGCCCAGTGGCCGGGCGGGTTGCCGTGCTGCATGTAGTAGTCCGTCAACGACATCCCACGACCCCGCGGCACATCGCCTGAGGCGACCTGCTGAGTGAGGTACGTGTACCCGCTTCCCGCGCTGAGCACGTGGACCGTCATCACGTCCCCCACCCCCCTTCCCATGGCGCTTGCCGGGCCGTTCCAGGTCGCGTCAGCGGCCTCCGCTCACGGCTTGTGCATTAGGTGTGTGGCCTTCGTCGTGGCGGTCCGCGGGACCCGCGGCCCGCTGCACGCCGGCCCGCGTCACACAGCCGCGTCAACCGCGCGTCCGTCGCGTGTGCGCGTCGTCGCGCGTGTGGCCGTCGCTGCTCGTCGTCCGTGTCCGCGTTGCTGGGCATCCGGGGGGAGTCCGGATGTGGATCCCCTTGCTCCTGACGGATCGAGCAACCAGTCACCGTTCGCAAAGCGCCTTGCTCTGAGATGTCGGCTGCCCAGGGAGTCTTGTAGCACCTCTGACGCATCCGAACTGGTGGGGTGCCTATTGCCGTGGTGCTGCGGCAGGCTGGCACCGGCGACGCTGTGGGCCGCGATAGACGACCTGCGAGAAACCGTCCTCGAGCCCATGGGGAGGCGCGATGAACAACAGGCGTGAGGAGATCGCCCAACGCCGCAGGGTGCAAGGGCTGAGCCAGGAGGCATTGGCCGCGCACCTGAACGTCGCACGCACCACCGTCGCGCGGTGGGAGTCGGGTGAGGTCATCCCTCTCCCCTGGGTTCGGCCGCGGCTGGCTGAAGCCCTTGGGCTGTCGCTCATTGAGCTGGATCTGATCTTCACGCCCGACGCGACGCACCGAGTGGCTCGCGCCGCTCCAACAACAACGGAGCCGCCCTGCGCACCAGGTCTGGACGATGAGACGCTGTGGAGGATCCTGATGGGCGAGTCCGACGGACTGGATCGCAAGCAGTTCTTGCAGCTGGCACTCGCGACCGGCGCGGCTTCCGCGCTCGGGGCTGTCGAGGCGGCTGCGTCGCCCACTTCGGTACTCGATCCCCGTTCGGTGGGGTCCTACGTCACCATCGCTGCAGTCCAGCGAGACCTGTACTGGACGCTCGACTCTCCTGCGATGCTCGACGTCGCGCTGGGCCATCTCCGTGTGGGTACCGGATTGCTGAGGGCATCACGGCACGGCAGCGAGCTGTCAGCAACGCTGGCTGCCGCAGTCGCGCATACCGCACTGCTCGCTGCCCGTGTCGCGCTGTTCGATCTTGGCCAGCCACGTATTGCCGAGCGATGCTTCGCCATGGCCGAGTCGGCGTCCATGGAGGCTCATGACCCATGGCTCGCTGCCGTGATCGCGGGCCATCATGCGTTCGTTCCCGGGTTCGCGGGCGACCTCACAGCAGCACGCTGTCATCTGGACCTCGCCGCGGTTCATTTGCGTCGCCGGCCCAACGGTCTGATCAGTTCATGGGTCGGCTGTGTCTCAGCCGAGTTGCATGCCCGGACGGGAGACGGGGCGGAGGCGCGGAGCCTGACCGATCGCGCCGAGCAGGCCCTCGCCAGGCCCGCGGACGTACCTGAGTGGTTCGACTTCTATGACGCCAGCCGGCTGGCCGGTTTCGCGGGCAACGCCGCGCTGCTCGCAGGAGACTCGGTTGCCGCCGTCGGTTGGCTTGACAGGGCTCTCGACGAGCTGGACGAGAAGGCAGTCAAGCAGCGCTCGGTGGTCCTGCTCGACCTCGCCGCGGCGCACCAGAGCCTGGACGCCGACCAGGGTGCGGCCTACGCCGACGAGGCAATGTCACTTCTGGAGACGGCGCCGTACAGCGCGGCGGTCGGCCGGCTCGCCGACGTGACTTCCCGGTTCAGCGGGACTCCGCACGGTGCCCGTCTGATCGAACGCGCCCGCGTCCTTCAAGCGGTCTAGGTTCGGGCCTGGCGGGCGTTATGGCCTGTGACAAGGTCGGGCAGTCCTGCGAGAGTGTCGAGCTGGAAGAGGCACAACGCCTCACAGTCTTCGCCGAGATGTCTCGCGGCTGTGTCGCCACGCAGTATGTGGCCCCAGGGTCCTCGGCGTAGGACGGCGGTCTGAATCCCGAGCTTCTGGGCCGGCCGGATGTCGTTGTCCAACCGGTCCCCCACGTAGAGAATCTCGTCCGGCTGCAAAGCCGCCTCGACCACAAGCCGTTCGAAGAACGCAACATCCGGCTTCGACACGCCCCAGGAGTCCGAGGTGGCGAGCAGATCGCACGGCAGGTCCAGGCCACGCAAGATGCCCTCGGCACGCACGGTCTGGTTCCCGGCGATGCCAACCTGCAGGCCTTGCTCGCGCAGACGTGCCAGGCACTGCCGCACGTCGGGGTAGAGGTCGTCCTCGCCGAACCATTCCGGCTGCCCGGCGGCGGCGCGCTTCTCGCGTTCCTCGGCGAGATCGAACCCGGGCCGGAATACCTGGAACGTGTCCCGGTAGTCGAGACCTTGCGCGATGACCGCGCCGAACACCGCAGAGAACGTCTGTCGAGGAACTCCGAGCCAGTCAGCCCATGTCCCGTACTCGCGGGTCTCGTTGACCAGGACCTCGCCGACGTCGAACCACACAGCACGAATCACCAGAGCAGCCTAGCCAGTCCCCGCGCACGACCGATGGACTTCGGGCAACGACGAACGGCAGCACTGCGTGCTACGCCGGTGCGACAAGAGTGCCGCCCTGCTGCTCTGTCCTGCCTTCTGAGCCGCGGCTTCGATGAGAGGTGACAGATGATCCCCTCATCGAAAGGCCTTCCCATGACTGAACCGACCGCAGTCCTTGAGCGCACCGAGAGCGATCTGGACCAGCTGACGGCCGACCTGTTCGACCTGGACATCAGGGCCATGCAGGTGCCCATGGCCTGTACCAACAACACCAACGACGGGTGCTCGGCAAGCTGCCCCAGCGTGGGCTGCTCCGCGACGTGTAGCTGCACCAACTGCAACTGCAAGAAGTAGTGCCGTGGCGATGAAGCACGAGCGGACGTTCACCCCGCATACGGGATTCCCGGTCCTGGCACGCACACCCCTGCTTCCGAGCGACCCCGACCGTCACCCATCACAGGTGCTGTCCGGTTCGTTCCTGGAGGCGGTGCGCTTCGGTTCGCGCTCCCTCGCCACGATCACCGACGACGACCTGGACGCCGACGAGCGGCTCGCGATCACAGTGCATGCTTACGAGCGTCGTGCTCGCACACGTGCCACACCGCGGGGCGCGTTCGCCGGCGTCCAGGTTGCCCAGACGACCGAGGGCCGTGCCCGGTTCACCATCGGGAAGAATCATTGCGCCCGAAGTGCACCGTCAGCCGCCTGGTTGAGCGACGTCGCCAACCAGCTTCTTGACCTTCCTGACGTGCTTCATGCGGTGCAGCTGGTGTCGAACGACCTCGTTGCGCGTCGCGGCGACCGGTACGAGCACGAGTGGGCGGTCGGGGCCAAGAAGCCCGAGCGGGTCACACTCCGGGCGACGCCAGCGGTGGGGCTCATCCTAGAGACCTGCGCTGTTCCTGTTCGCCTCGCACAGGTCAGGGCCACCATCATGGCCCGCTGGCCAAACGTCTCAGACAACACTGTCAGGACCGCGGTACAGAAGCTCGTCCGGACCGGCGTCCTGGTGACCGACCTGCTGCCGGACGACCTGGCTCGCGACCCACTCAGGCACCTCTTGGCCAAGACCCCGGCCTCGCACGAGCTGGTCGGGCCGTTGACCGAGTTGCGCGATCTGCTCGCCGAGGCCGACAAGTACCCGCCGGGCACAGACGAACGGCTCGCTGCATTGGCAGACGCCCGCCAAATCTGCGATCAGATCGCAGACCACGAGAACCCGATTACGGTCGACGTCGCGGTCGACGCCGACGTCCAGGTCCCCCGCCCGCTCCTGACCGAGGCTGCCGACGCGGCCAGTCTGCTGTGGAGCATCACGCCCTCGCCGAAAACCCTGGACGTCTACCACTCCCGGTTCGTCGACCGGTACGGCTTCCGCCGCCGAATCCCGTTGCTATCGGTCGTCGACCCGGTGACAGGCCTCGGCAACCCAGACGACGAGCGCCCAGACCAGAACGAGGACGCTACGCGCGGAAGAGTCCTGGCCGGACTCCTCGCCGACGCTGCGGCCCGGCGCAGCACCGAGGTCATGCTCGATGACACGACCATCGACGCGCTGCGGGTATCCGGCGAACGCGTCCCGCCTTCAAGCGGCGAGCTCTATGCCCAGGTCCTGGCGGCGTCGGCCGAGGAGCTCTCCCGGGGTCGGTACCTGCTGGCGGCCTACTTGGGCAGCACCCAGGATGCCGGGTCGACGATTGGAAGGTTCTCCTCGCTCCTAGACCTCCCGGGCCCCACGGCCCGTCCCGATGCGCCGCTGCGCGCCGAGGTCGTGGTGCGGCCACGCTTGGCGGCCCTGACCACGGTGGCCCTGCCGTCCGGATTCACGTCACGACGGATCTGCGTGGGCGTGGTCCCGGGCCCCGACGACCTGATGTTGTCCGACCTTGACCTTGCCTCTGACGGACATCGCCTAACGTTGTGGTCTCGGAGCCTGGACCGAGAGATCGATCCGGTCCTGTTCTCACGGATCGGGCCCGCCTACGTCCCAGCCGCCGTCCGCGTGCTGCAGGACCTCGCCAACGCCAGTCACCACCCGTGGCACACCTGGACCTGGGGTCCACTCATGGACGCCCCATTCCTGCCACAAGTCCGGTGGCGCAACACGGTCCTCTCCCCGGCCCGGTGGCGACTCCCCCACGTCCTCACCGCCGCTGTCTCCGATGGGAACTCCTGGGAGTCCGAGATCGCTCGTTGGCGCACGACGACCGTGCCCATGGTTCCGCGACACGTGGTGGTCCAGGACGCCGATCAGCGCATCCCGCTCGACCTCGATGAGCTCCGGGACCGGGAGCTGTTCCGTCGCTATGTCCGCCGTGGAGCCGACTCGGTGACCGCTCCAGCCGGCGGTAGTGACGCTGTCCAGGCCATCGCCGAGGGTCCTGATGGACGACACGTCCTCGAGCTCGTCATCCCGCTCCAAGGCCCCGGGCATCGTCGCGTTCTGGAGCGCCCACGGATCGCGACCTCGCCCGTCGTCCACCTGCCTGGTGGGCGGTGGCTCTCGCTGACCATCCCGTCGCCGAGGATCCATCACGACGATCTGCTCGCACAGCTCGGTGGCCTGGCCTCGACGCTGCGCAGCCAGGTAGAGCGGTGGTTCTGGCTCCGCTACGACAGTCCTGCCCACGGGCCGCACCTGCGCGTCAGGTTCGCAGGCGAGCCCTCGGTGCTGAACACCTTCGTGCTCCAGACCGTGTCGGAGCAGTGCGCCTCCTGGATGGCCCATGGCCTGATCGGGGGTCTGGTCGTCGAGTCCTACGAACCGGAGATCGACCGGTACGGCGGACGTACGGCTATCGACGCCGCTGAACGACTCTTCGACGCCGATAGCAATCTCACGCTGAGCCTCCTTGAACACGCACCCGACGACGACGCCCGGCACCTGCTCGCCGCACTCTCGGCCATGGAATTCGCGAGGGGACTTGCCGACGAGCCCGCCGGCGCCGTCGGTCGCCCTCGGCTGGACCGCACCCGTCGACGACTCGTTAACGGGCTCCGCGCTGCCGCGCCGTCGGATCCCGATGTATTGCTCAGCTCGACTGCGCTTGAGCAATGGAAGCGGCGCAACGAAGCGATCACCGAGTACCGCGAAGTGGTGCCGGCGACTCGTCGCTCCGACTGCGCTTCGTCGATGATCCACATGCACGCGAACCGACTTGGCCTCGACCGGGACCAGGAACACACTGCTCGTGCGCTGGCGGCCGAGCTCCTCACTCGGGGGCGGGGATGAAGCCAGGAGACGCAGCGTTAGCCATCGCTGAACGGCTGCTGGACCCGGATCGCGTGGTGGCGACCGCCCCGTCGTACGGGATCGCGACGCTCGCGGACGGGTTGCCGGGGACTGCGCTCCTGCACGCACGCTCGTCCGTCGTTGACCCGGTCTTCGCCGCGGCGGCGAACGCCCACTGGAACGCTGCGGCCAAGCACGCGGTCAGTGCTTCACAGCAGGGGCCGGGAATCTACGGTGCGGTGGGAGGCCTAGCGGCCTCGCTGGTCCTTGGCTCCCCTTACTTGCCCGACCCCGAGGTCACGGCCACAGCGACAGCTCGGTCGGTGAGCTGGCTTTCAGCCCGTGCCGTCGAGTCCGCGGACCTCTACACGCGGGCAACACTCATGGGTCGCCCCGGGACGGCCTGGCACTTCTACGACACGATCTCCGGACTGGCTGGCATCGGCCGGATCTTGCTCGCGGCGCTGATCGACGGTCACAGCTCCGCCGAGCCAGGTCTGGTCGCCGCGCTGACGGCGCTGACCAGAATGCTGACCGATCGCGGAGGAGCCCTACCCGGCTGGTGGGTGCCGACCGACCGGCATCCGCCGGTCGTCGCTGCGCGTCTCGACTCGACAGGAGCCGCAGACACGGGACTTGCCCACGGCGTCGCCGGGCCTCTCGCAGTGCTCGCGCTGGCGCACTCCACTGGGCACAGTGTGGCTGGACAGGAGGCCGCGATCCGCGACGCCGTCCGCTGGCTCGGCCGTTGGCGGGTCGACGACCACGGCTGGCCCGACCACGCAACGGGCCAGCAGCTGTCTGAGGACAAAAAGCCAACGAGGCACGGGCGTCGCACCGCCTGGTGCTACGGCGTCCCCGGGGTCGCCCGGAGCCTCTTGCTCGCAGCGAGTGCGCTAGACGACCACGCCCTGGACGAGGCTGCGCGCACCGACCTGCGGCGGCTCGGCGCCGAGAACTCAGTGTGGGACGCCGTAGGGCCGACGCTGTGCCACGGACATGCCGGAGTACTGAGCTGCGCCCACGGGATAGACCGAGACGTCACCGAACGCGCTGCATCTGGAGTCATGCGGTCTCTGGATCCCGGCCGTCCCTTTCTCGTGACCCACATGGAGCACGGTGCCAGCCATGACATTCCGGGGTTCCTGACCGGCGCGACGGGAGTCGCATTGGCGCTCAGCGAGTTCGGCGAACTTCCCGCATCCCCCACCAGCGCGTCGTGGGATGCGCTGCTACTCATCGCATGAGATGTGGGCGATGACGTGTACTCCGATTCACGATCCGGCTGAAGTCGTCGCCCGGACTGGTGTCACGACGAACACGTGGTCCACCTTGTCGACGACCAGCAGGGCCTCGTCCTCACTCGGAAGCGGCGTAGAAGTGGGGACCCGCGCCTCGATCCGTACCTCGGCCCCGTCGCCCGCCCCCTCGTGCCACGCCCGTACCCGATCGGTGAGCCGCCGCGCCAAGTCCGCGCCTTCGGGACCGAACCCACAGGCTCCGACCCTCAACATCGGCATCTCCTCGGTTCCTCCGACCTGCTGAGCGGTCATGTACGCCAGCGATCCTGCCGCGTAGATGCCCCACGCGCCCCAGGGATCCTTCGCACGTGGTACCCGGCCGGCGGCCACGGCCTCCGCGTTGACGAACACCCGGCTGAAGCCAGGCAGCGTCGCAAGCCAGAAGTCCTGCTGGGGCGTCCATGCCCACGGTGCTACGACATCGGTCCACACCAGTACGGGCTCACTGTCCAGGGCTTCCAACAGTGCGCGTGCGACCGGCTGCGCGTCGTCGATCCGCAGGGTCAGGTCCGGCCCTGGGCCGAGCGGGATGTTCTTCTCCGGCATGGCTCCGATGCCCTTCATCGGGATGAAGCCGTCCTCGACCACGGACACGCTTCGTAGCCCCGTCCCCTCTCGCTCGAACGCAACCACTCGGGTGAGGCCACGCAGCCGCAGCGGCAGTACCAACCGACCACCGGGCGCGAGCTGCTCGACCCAGGCTGGCGCGACATCCCAGGCCCCAGCGGTCACGAGGATCCGGTCGAACGGGCCATCCTCGGCAGCGCCCAGCGTCCCGTCCCCGGTCACGACCCGCACCTGATCCGCGCCGTACGCGGTCAGGTGCATCCGCGCAGCATCTGAGACATCGGCGTCGTACTCGATCGTGGTGACCGAACCTGACGGGCCAACCAAGTAGGCCAAAAGGGCTGCGTTGTACCCAGTCCCTGCACCGACCTCCAACACACGCTGTCCGGGCCGGACCTGGGCTTGCTCCAGCATCCCGGCGACCGTGCCCGGAGCGGACGCCGAGCTCGTCGGCACACCCTGCGCGTCCCGATGCGTGACCACGGCACCCGACCCGTAGGCCTCCGACAACGACACCTCCGGCACGAACACATGCCGAGGCACGGTCATCATCGCGTCCGCTACATCGGCGGCCAGCGGGCGATTCCACATGGCCGCCATCCGGTCCAGCATCCCGGCTCGCAGGGCTACCTCGTCCTCGCGTGTCTCATCCACGCGTCGAGGTTATGGCCCTGGCCCGCCCCAGGCCCCGACCCAGGAGAGTCTGGAACGCAGGTGCTACCAGGATGCGACATCCATGGGCCGCTCAGCCTCGCCTGAGCGCAACCTCGGCGACTGTCTCCCACTCATACATCTGGTTGTCGCGGTTGAGGCGGATGAGCTGTGCGCCATTGATCGGAACAGCGACCGGCTCGATGCCGCGCAGCGGCGCCACTCGTTCTCTCAGGGGGCCGGTCAGGACGTCGGCGTTGCTGTAGGCGATCGAGACGTGCGGGTGGAACTCGGCGTTCTCGGGAACCTCGTCCCAGACCTCGGCGATGCCTGACCGGATGCCGTCGCGCACAGCATTCACAGCCTCCCAGGGCCGCACCAGCAGACCGGTCGCTTCGTCATCTGCCTGAATCGGACCGAGCGTCAGCTCAAATGCGGGTACCGCCGCCAGGCGCTCGGCTGCGGCGCGGGTGATGGCCTCAACATCGTCGTCGGAGACCTCATCGGTAAAGCCAAGTCCCTGCATCGTCAGGTGCAGCCACCGCTGTGGGATTAGATCCAAGCCCTCGACGCCCGCCAGTCCTTCCTGCAGCCGGCCGACGAGCTCGTGCAGCGGTGCGGCCGTGGGGTCGTCGAATGTGAGGTGCCAGGTGTAGAACGAGCGTCCGACGGACCAGCCGGGGCGCCACCACCAGTGGTTGACCAGCCGTTCCAGCCGGCCGAACTCTTCCCAGCGAGCAGTGAAGCTGTCCAGCTCAGGTGTCGGCATGCACGCCCTCCTCGGTGGTGTGTCCAGCGACGAGGTCGCGGACGTCGCGGATCGCGGGCAGAGCCTCCCACGACGCAGCCGCCTCGACGAACTCTGCCACGCGCTGACGCACAGGAAACGAGCCGGAGCCGCCAATCCGATAGGCGTCAGCGACCAGACTCGCAGCACGTTCCACGTCGCCACCAGCCGGGTCAAGGAGCGCCGTAGCAACATCGAGCCGCGTCATCGCCTGCGGTCCGGTGAAGCCTTCGGTATCGAACGTGTCGAGGGCTAGATTCGCGTACTGCTCGACGCGGCCTGCGTCCCCGAGCGCGAGGTATGCGGTCGCGGCGTTACCAGCGGCGCGGGGTTCGCAGTAGACGGTCGGGGTAAGACTCGCCGTGAGCGGGGTTTCGGGGTCAGGATGCTCAGTGCGGACGGCCCAGGCGTACCCGACGGCGTGGTCGACACCGACCTTGTCACCCATCCGCGCCAACGCTCGGGCACGTCCGTTGACAGACAACCGGACTGCGTGTGGCCCGCGGGGAGCGCAAGCGAGACCGTCGTCTGCCAGCGCGAGCGCCTCGCGGTAGTGGCCCGCGTAATACTCGACGAGGCTCTGCGCGGCACGCGCCCAGGCCATCAGGTCCGGGTCTGCGGTTGCCTCGGCAAGGTCAAAGGCCTCCGCTGCATACGCCCGGGCCGACGGAAGGTGTCCCTGGTCGAGGCTGAGTGCGGCCTGCGCACCCGACAAGTTCGCTGCAACAGCAAACAGGCGCGCGGCGGTGGCCGGCCGGTGTGGGGACCGCAGCAACGGATGGAGGTGGGAACGCAGGTCACGTGCTTTGGCCCGGAGGTCAGTTGCCGGGACACGTTCATCTTGCTCGATGATCCACTCGACGGCGGGCCGCAAGTAGTCGATCTTCCCTGAACTCACGTCCAGCGAGGCCAGCCAGGACCGCCGTTCGGCAACATCTAGCAACTCATCGTCATCGAGCGGATAGAGAGCGTTCGTCGCGATAACGGGCGTCGGTGTGTGATCTGAGGTGGTCTGAGCGCCGCGGAATGCCGGGGTCAGGAGCATGGCGAGGTCGTCGAGGCTGACGGAGAGTGCATTGGCGAGCGCGGGCCGTACCCAGGCGAGCGGCTCGACTTCGCCCAACTCCCAGCGGGTGATCGTCGTGCGCGCGACTCCGAGGCGCTCCGCGAGCGCTTCCTGGCTCAGTCCCTGCAGTCGGCGGCGCTCGGCCAGCCCGGTCCGTGGAGTGCGCACGAGGTTCCCCTCCCGATCGTGCAGCCTTCGACCTGGATCCCGATGGTACCGGGGGCCGAGGCTCGCAACGGGGAACCGCTTTGAGGCATAGCGCTGGCCGGGATCGTCAGGGGAAACGATCCCGGCCAACGGTCCGCCCGACGGTGGGCGGGCTCACGTCAGGATCGGGGTATCCGGACGTGAGTTCATCGCTGCCAGATCGACAGCTCGAACAGCGCTGGCCCGGGCTCTGTGCGGGTCCAGCAGGCTCGTAGTCCCAGGTCGGTCGTCGGATACGCGAGGCCGGTCTGGTCGGCCGCGTCAGTGAGGGCCAGCATCGTGACCCCGACTGCTGCGGGGACCGGGGCGTGACGGCGCCAAGCGCGAGCGACAGCTGTGTGGACCTCCGCCCCGGCGAGATCCGCGCCCGCTCCGTGCCAGACCCGCAGCTTGGTCACGCCCGGCGCCGACTCCACCGCGACGGCGAGCTGCGCAGCGAGGTCGGAAAGGCCTGTCGTGTCGATGGGCGGCAAGAGTGAGTCGAGTGCCGTCGCGACGCCGTGCTCATCGATGGTGCCGGTGACCTCGTCAGCCACGCTCTTCAGAACGGCCGGCGCGTGGCCCATGCTGATCCCGCGCCCGGCCCAGGCCAGAGCTTCGAAGTCGTTCTCGGAGTCCCCAACGGCCACCGTCGCTTCCCGCGGGATGTCGAGCTTCTCGCGGAGGACTTCGAGTGCGCTCGCCTTCGTAACACCCGGGCCGGTCACGTCCAGCCACGACTCACCAGCCCGGGTGACGGTGGCGCCCGTCTCGCGCAGCAGGCCGAGGTGCCTCGCGACGCCGGGCGCGGCCACCGCAACACGGATAGCAGGGCTGGAGCACAGGTCGGCGACAGAGGCGACCTTCTGCTCGCCATTGACCTGCCCCGGCTCGAACAGCTCGTTCACGCGCCAACCCCAACCCGGCTCCTCGACCGCGACCCGTACAGCGGGCTCCAGCTCCAGGACACGACGGATCACGGCCGTCGCGTCGAACAGCTCGGTGCGCACGAACCGGTACCCGCCTGGAGCCTCCGGGTCGAGCCGGACCGTCATGGCGCCGTTTGAGCACACGACGTACCCATCGGCCAGGCCGAGACGATCCGCCACTGGCAGCACGCCCGCGAGGGATCTTCCGGTCGCGGGCACGATCTGGTGCCCCGCCGCGCGTGCCAACGCGATCGAACGATCGACAGTGGCGGCGATGGTGCCGTCGGCCGACATGATCGTCCCATCGACATCGAGCGCAACGAGCATCCCGCGCTCGACGCCGCTCATGACCGGCTCCCGAGACCCGACAGGACGTGGCCGTGGCGGGTGGTCGGGTGCGGGTCGCCCAGCAGGACGCACCGCATCCCGTCCTGCTCCAGTTCGTAGGCCAGCCGAGTGTACGCCTCAGCCAGTCGCGCCTCGGCCGGGACTACCACCACGTCGGCCCCGTGGGTGCGGGCGGCGTCGGTGACCTGGCTGATCGTGAGGCCGTCGCGCGTGTCGTCCAGGATCTCCACCAGCGCCAGCCCTTCCGCCGACCCATAGGCAGTGACTTCGCGGCGCTGCCGTTCGACCTCTGCCGTGTCCCGTGCAGCGACGTAGCCCAGCGCGACCGGGCGCGGGCCGGTCACCGGACCGCTCCCGCCAGCGAGCGGACATGGCACTCCAGCCCGGCAACCGTCCCGGACCAATCCGCCACAGCAGGCGTCGCCAACCGATGCACGACGCCTTCGGTCAGGCCCAGCTCGCGGGCCATCACCACGCCGTCGGACAACCGGGACGGCTCGATCCGCACCGATCCACGCAAGATCGTCAGGCCGGCGACACGCTCCTCGCCGAGCGCGTCCAGGATCTCGATGAGGGCAACGAACATGCCGTGCAACTCGCCTGCTGGGGGTCTGCTCTGGGCCTGCATGGCTCACGCTCCGGGTCTGGTCCGAGCCCGCTCGAACACGGACTCTCGTACCTTTCCCATCGAACCCAAAGCACCATCCCGTCAGTAGCGCACGAGAGTCGCGATGACGACACACGTTTGTCGCATCGCTACACGTGGAACTGCCCAGGCGTCACTCTGGCCCCCTAGGCGCCCCATCCGACCCGCTGCGCACCACCATCAACCTCGCCGCGCCAGCGAAGGCGGACAAAAGGAGCGTTCAGGAGTAAACTCACACGCCTCGATTCCTGGCCAACCGCAAGGCGTCGGCCAGGTCCATTCGTGCCGGTTCCTCGGTGGTCCAAAGACTCTTGGAGATCGCGTCATGCCCCTGGACCTGAGCAAGTTACGAGCTCAACAGAGCAAGAAGATTCATCCGCGCGACATCTTCGGGTCGCTGCCGAACCCACCGTTCAAGCGACTGCGGTTGGAGCAAGGTGAGGTCCTGGAGGCCTGGTTCAAGCGGCGGAACAGCCGTGATCTCGTCATCAAGCAGAACACTGGTGGAGGCAAGACCGCCGTAGGTCTGCTCGTCGCTCAGTCGAGCGTCAACGAAGGAGTCTTCCCGGTCGCATATCTGGCCCCAGATACCTTTCTGGTGAACCAGGTCGTCAAGGAGGCGGAAGCGCTCGGCCTGGCAGTGACGACCGACGCAAAGTCGCTAGAATTCCGCGCGGGAAACAAGATTCTCGTGGCGACTTTCGACAAGGTCGTGAACGGGCGCACCATCTTCGGCCTAGCTGGTAGCGCCGATCCGCTGGTTCTAGGAACTGTGATTGTCGATGACGCGCACGCGGCCATCGCTCGAACAGCTGAGAAATTCCGCATCCGCGTGCCGTCCACTCTAGACGATGACAAGCGGCCCAACCCCGCCTACGCCTCGCTCCTCGCGCTGTTCGGATCCGACCTGGAATTGCAGAATCGGAAGGATGCTTTGGCTCTGCAGGAGGGCGAACGGTCAGGGCCGTTGCGTGTGCCGTTTTGGGCCTGGGCAGACAAGCAGACCGAGGTCATCAAGATCCTCAGCGCCCAGGCTAGAATCGAGGACAGTGGTGTGGACTGGGCGTGGCCGCTCGTCTCTGACCACCTAGTGACCGCGACTGCGACCTTCACTGACCGGGAACTCGAGATCAGGCCGCTCTGCCCACCGATCGGGAAAGTTCCGGCGTTCGACCAGGCGAAGCGCCGAATCTATCTGACGGCGACGCTCGCCGATGACGGCGTCCTGGTAACCGAGCTCGACGCCAACCCTGAAAACGTACGCCGTCCAATCACGCCCGGCCGCGCCGCCGACCTCGGCGACCGCCTGATCCTGGCGCCGCTCGCGGTAAACCCCAATTTAGTGGACGACACCGTTCGCGAGATGGTTCGGTCCTTCGTCGATGGCGACTGGGACGGCGATGGAACCCAAGAACACGATCCGATCAATGCGGTAGTCCTGGTCCCCAGCCAGAAGGCTTCACAAGCCTGGGAGCAGTATGCGGACCATGTTGTGCGTGTGACCGACATGAAGCCTGTCGTGGACCGCATGTCTCGTGAGCACGTCGGGCTGGTCGTCATGATCAACAAATACGACGGGGTTGATCTTCCTGACTCCGCGTGTCGGCTGCTCGTCCTAGACGGTGTCCCGACCCCGCTGACACCCTCGGAGATGAGAGAGTCCGCCGCGCTGAGCGGCAGCGCACAGTTCCGCGCCACCCGCGTCCAGCGCATCGAGCAGGGCATGGGCCGAGGTATCCGAGACGCTGCCGACTACTGCGCCGTTCTATTACTCGGTGACGACCTTGCGTTCACTCAAGTTGAGCCGTCTTCCCTGGAACTGTTCTCGCCAGCGACACATGCGCAGATCGATCTCAGCCAGCAAGTCTCGGGACAGATCCGCGGCGAAGGAGTTACAGCGGTCCGTGAGGTCCTGACCATGTTCCTAGAGCGCGACGACGAATGGCTACAGGTGAGCAGACAGGCGATCTCGACGGTCGAGTACAACACCGAAGGCGCGGTCTCCGGAACGGCAGTTGCTCGTCGGCAAGCTTTCGACGCAGCCGAGACCGGTGACTTCTCGAAGGCTGCAGCGCTGCTTAACTCGGCGGCAGATGCGGTCGACGACCCACGTGAGAAGGGTTGGCTCCTCGAAGAATCGGCAACATACCGACACATGGCGAATCCCGCCCAGGCGCAGGCTGCGCAAAAGTCTGCAAAGGGTCTGAACAAGCTCCTGCTCATGCCCACGGCAGCCGTCCCGTACAAGGCCCTGTCCGCGAACGTCAGCCAAGCCCGGGCGGTTACGAACCACCTGGCGATGCTCTACGAGACCGGCACCGAGCTCACCCTCGGCATCGATGCCATCGTGGGTGGAATCACTTGGGACCCCGATCCGGTCATGGTCAACCGGGCCGAGGACGCGCTTCGCAAGCTCGGTGAGCACCTCGGATTCGTCTCCACGCGTCCAGACAAGGAGCTCAACGAGGGCCCGGACAACCTATGGATCATGACCGCCACACACCATGGGGTCATAGAAGCCAAGACAGGGGTCACCCGAACCGATCAGCGGATCATCAAGTCCGAGACCGACCAGCTTTCCGGTGCGATGAACTGGCACACGAAGCACTACCCGAACGCCACGACGTCCCACCCGCTCTTCGTGCACCCTAGTGCTGTCCCGCTGGCGGGCGCAGTACCTCCTGCTCAGACCCGGGTAATCACGCCCCCGGACCTCGACCGGTTCAGCAACGCCGTCCGCGAGTTCGCGAGAGAAGTCGCTCAGGATCACCTGTGGCAGGACCCTGACGCAGTGAAGACCGCGCTCGAGAAGTGGTTTCTGACGCCCAACACACTCATCACGAAGTACAGCACGCGCATCGGGATGAGCCCCACGAAGCAGGTCGAGCCGAACAAACCCAACAATGACGCCTCCAAGTCAAGTGCGAAGAAGGGGGAGGCCGATCAGGGGGCCAACGCGGCCGAACGGGAGGACGAAGATGGTTCCATGTCCGACCAGCCGGCCACCACGAACGCACCCGAGGCGGTCGAGCAGAAGAGTGCTGGTGGACGCCCGCAGGCGGGGCCGTAGGGCGACGGACCTGCGCCGTCCCGGTTCGCCATGACGAACCCCCTAACTCGGCGATCGAGCTTTCAGCCGTCTTTCCTACCAGCCGGAGTTGGCGGGTATCGGACTGGCCCTTATTGGCCCTAACTTCCGCCAACCTGGCCCTAGTTAGGGCCAATGAGGGCCAGTCTCGACCCCATGCAAGCCCACTCCGGCATTACAATAAGACCAGGTCAGCAGCCCTTTTCAACCGGTTGACCCGCATCATCCGATCGCCGTCCGGCAAGGCTTCCAAACTAATTACGCGGGTTCGATTCCCGTCGCCCGCTCAGAGTGCGGAAGCCCAGGTCAGAGACTGTTTCTGACCTGGGCTTCGTGCATTCTGGAGGGCTGGAAGCGGCGCCGAGTGGCCCTTATTGACTCCGCAGGAGTCTCACGACGGGAGGACGCGGCCGCTCTGCGTCGGTATGTCAGTCAGCGATTGTGATCCCGAGTTCATCGGCCAGGACGAGCGAGAGATCCGCGAGCTGATACCGGTCGATCACGACCCGCTTGAGGTTGACCGCCCCGCTGATGACAGACAAGTTGTTGCCCCGAAGATCCGCACTCCGGTACGTGCCCGCCTGGAACGACGTGGCACGCAGAACACAGTCCTCGAATGCGACGCCGGACAGGTCACACCCATCCAGTTCGGTCTCGATCAGCGAGCAGCCGACAAACACAACCGGTCCCTTGGCTGTGACACCGCTCAGTGTCGCGTAGTCGATCTTGCAGTCCTGGAACACGACGTCCTCCAGGACCAGATCGTCGAAGCGCGCGCCGAGCAGGCGGCAGTTGGCGAACCGGACTCGAGAAAGCCGGCTGTGGCTCAGCGTCAGCGTGGCCAGGTCGCACCCGACGAACTCGACGGATGACAGGCGAACCTGGTCAACGTCCATCCGTTCCGCCGTTACTTCACTGATGCGACCGTCGTAGAACTGAGCCCCGCTGAGTTCAAGAGTCCGCAGATCCTTGCCGCTGTAGTTGAAGAGCGAGAGGCGCCCGTTCTCGGGCTGGAGCATTGAGACGTCCGTGAGATCTTCCTGGTCCAGGACGGGTAGGTCTGCGGTGGTGTCGCGGATCGTCAGAGTCTCCATGGTCCCCCACAGTAGGCTCGCGGGCAGATCTGGGTGCTGGGCACGGGCTACCTCTTCTTCCAGTTATCCCAGCTCGGCCGGTTGTCCCAAGGGCCCGGCGTCTTCTTCCAGTTGTCCCAGGACGGTCGGTTGTCCCACTCCGCCTCGTGGCGTCTGGCGCCCGTCAGTGCGGTGACCACCTCGTGGTTGGACTCGACGAGTTTGGCGAGCAGGCTCTTCGTTCGTTCGGTCGCACGGCTCATTTCTCGTCCTCCGTAGATCGAGTGCTAGTTGACGTAGCGGGCAGCTGGGCGATGCCGGCCAGGGCCTGCACGAGCTCCTGTTTGGATGTCCGGCAGTAGTTCGTCTCCGTCGTGTCAAAGCGGCCGTTCTCGAAGTACCGGTTCCCGGCCTGCGCTCCTCGGCAGAAGTCGAAGAAACTGCAGGTCTCGCGGCAGGCCGTCAAACCGTCCAGGAACTCCGACACATAGGGCAGCCGCCATGCACCTGCCAGGATCTCGTTCAAGGGCTCGGCGAGAATGTTGCCCGCGAGGAAGTCGCTGTAGCGCTCGTCGCGGATTCCCGCCAGTTCCGGAGACAGCAGAACGACGTCACCATTGGCGGCAACGGTTGGGAGCGGGTCGTACCGATGTGCCTCCCATGACGCACGTCCCCCGTCACGAATGGTGCGCAAGTAGTAAGCCAGCCGGTCCAGCTCTCTGATCTCGACGTCCCGATGATCAGCCGACCATGCAAACACCGCCTCCCAGAATGCTCTGGCCCGCGCGGGGACGGGCTGAGACCGCGAGGTGTTCACGCCCTCAAGTTCTTCGATGTTGAGCCCGATCGATGTCGGGCCCAAGCCAGCCAGGAAGTCCAGGAGGTCGACGGCGCGGTCGATCCCTGCACCGACCACCGCGATCAAGGAGTACCCGATCTTCCGCTCGACCAGCCTCCCGATACCGGTGACGATGCGATCGAACGCGGGCCTACCTGCCCAGTCGACGCGCTCCGCGTTCAGGTCCGCAGGCCCGTCGATGCTCACGCCGATAGCAACATCATGCTTCAGGAACAGATCGCACCAGGCATGGTCGATCAGCGTGGCGTTCGTCTGGAGACTGTGTCGTACCCGCCCGGCACGACGCAGCTCCTCGAACGGCGCCATCAGAGCCGCAAGTTTCTCTGTCCCGATCGTCAGAGGTTCGCCGCCATGCCAACAGACCTCGGTGACGTGATCAAGCTGCTGCTCGGCGAGCGACGCAGCCACAGCCTGCGCGGTCTCGACAGACATCTCCATACGCCTCTTGCGGAACGGCAGGTAGCAATAGGAGCAATCCAGATTGCACAGGGTCGTCGGCTGCAGCACGACCAGGCTGGCCTGCGGCGCGATCCACGCCGCGTAAGCCTCGGCAGAGTCCGTGAGACGGGGTGTGCTCATGGACTCACCTTGGCTCTGAGACCACCTCAGTGGGGTGGGCATTCTGGACGGCATTCTGGCTGGGACGGTTACCGTGTCAGAGTGACCATGTGACCGAAGACGAGACCGGTGTGCCGCTGACGCAGGTGTTCGGTGAGCGGGTGCTCTACGACAACCCGTGGGTTCGGCTGGTTCAGGTGGAGATCGAACCACCGGACGGCCGCCGGTTCTGGCACCACGTGGTCCGGCTCCAGACGGTCTCCACCGCGATCGTTCTGGATGACGCCGGCGACCACGTCCTGCTGATGCGCCGTCACCGTTTCGCCACGGACCAGATTGGCTGGGACGCTCCAGGCGGGATCGTCGGAAGGGGCGAGTCGCCGCGGACTGCCGCCGTCCGGGAGACCGTTGAGGAGACCGGTTGGAAGCCTAGAGGCGAGGGGCTTCCGGTCGCAGGGTTTCAACCGATGCCCGGGATGGTGGACACACCTCATGAGGTCTTCGTCTTCCACGGTGCTGAACACATCGGCGAGCCAACGGACGCAGAGGAAGCAGCCCTCATCGAGTGGGTCCCTCTGGCTCAAGTGGCGGGGCTCATTCAGGCCAGAGAAGTGCTGGGTTCTGGAACGCTCGTCGGCCTCCTTGCTGTGCTAGCCGGCCTGGACGCCCAGGCGTGACTGGAGGCTCCTGATGCGGCGGTTCTGGCGCACTGACCCAGCTCGCTCAGCAAGCCCGCGAGCAGTATCGAGCGTCTGGACTGCATCGGACTTGTGACCAGCCGCGACAAGGGAATGGGCGAGGTCCACGTTGAGCTGGGCCCCAGCGCGTAAGTGGTTGGGGTCCATGCCGCTCAGCGCGTAATACAGGTCGGCGATTGCTTCCTCGTCTCCGAGACGGGCGAGGGCTGCTCCGCGCCAGCGGGCGAGGCTGTATTCGTCGAGCATGATGTAGGGAGCATCAGGGTCGCGCGTATCGCCGGACAAGAGCGCCACGGCCCGGTCAAAATGCTCCATGCTTGCCGTCGTATCTCCGACGATGGCAGCGACTTCGCCCGCCACTCCGTGGAGCCAGGACCGCACTGGACCGGACAACCCCGTCGCGGCGACGGTGATCGCGTGTTCTGCAATACGCAGCGCGTAGTGCGGTTGATCCGTGTCAACAAGGACGTACGCCTGCTGCGCGGTGGCGTGAGCAAGATCAGCTCTGGCCGAGCTCTCACGACCAGCGTCCTTGGCGGCCTCGTGCAGACGCCACGCTTCCTTGATGTTCCCGCTGTCCAGGTGCACCCAGCCCGCCAAGGACGCGGTATCGCTGTAGACGCTCGCCAGTGCCTCGCGCATAGTCGGTTCCAGGCTGTACGCCCGCAAGGACCACAGGACTTCCAGATGCTCCTTGAGTGCATTGCTCGTCGTGACGCTGGCCTGCCCACGATCACCCAGGCGAATCTCCTCGGTCCGAACAGCCAATGTCGCAATTGTGGTCTCGTTGACTGACGACGCACGCTGGAGCCAGCCCATGAGGTCGTCATCGGCAGCGTCCGACCGCGCCTTTGGTCCGCGTGGGCTCGGGTAGAAACCCAGTTCGGCGTCGGTCGCCACATCAAGCACTGCACGGAACGCAGCGCGATAGGTCTTGCTCGGCCAACCGACCACCCCTCGCTCGTACCGAGCTATCGCGTCAGCTTCGAGGGCCGCACGACGACCGGTCGTGCGCCAGAGGTGCAGGTTCACCAGCTCGGCGAGTTCAGCGCGACTCATGGGCCGTGCAGGGTCCGCGTGGGAAACCTTCTCGGTGCGGAGCCGCCGGAGACGCTCATTAGGGGTTGCCACCGCCGCTCCACCCCCAGTCTCACAAGCGTGCCGTGTCAATGATCGGCTCCTGCCCGATCCAGGTTCCCGCCTGCCGCCCAGTGTGCCCCTCCCACAGCACGCCGCACCAGCATCAGCGGCCGCTAGCTACACAAATCCCTCAGCTGGGGCAAGAAAGGACCGTGATCGGGTTGAACTCGCTCGGCACAAATACCAGCACGAACGCCGAAGGTCCCACATGTCCAATCTTCTGCCTAGTCCGTCATAGAGCCATCAGCGCCTCAACAGCTTGAACCCGAATATCCGCCCACTCGGGATCGTTTCGAAGTGCTTCGATTGACCAAAAGGAACCAGCAGCGGGCCCGCTCCTCGATTCCAGTTTCGCATCCAGGTTGCGGGCAAGCTGCAGTGCCTCGGATCGGAGCCATCCTGCGGCAACGAGCTCCGGGGCAGCGAGAACCGCGTTCTCCAGTTCGAGCGCGAGCTCGTCGGTCAGAGCTGGCTCGCCAAGCCCAAGCGAAGCAAGCCAACGAAACTGCTCTTCCGCAGGAAGCGCCAGCACTGCGAGCGAGCGCACGAGGCGCACCAACTCAAGAGGGTTCGCTTCCATCACATCGGGAACCTTTCCGTGCCAACAGCCGCGTCACATCGTCGACAGGATCACTCGTTGTGTGGTCCATCGCTGTCGGGCGCGGACTCCGTGCTCGTGGGGAGCAGGTGCGCATTGGGTTCACGCGCAGCAGGGGCCAGTTCGGCCAGCTCCAGGACCTCACGGCCGGCAGCACGCAGCGTCTCGGCACCGACGCAGTCGACGAACAGGTCGGGCTCACGCCATGCGAAAACGACACGCGGGATTCCGGCCTGCAAGATGTGCTGCGTGCAGGTGACGGGACGTGAGGCACGCGTGCTGCAAGGTTCGAGCGACGTATAGATCGTGGCAGTGGCAAGCAGTCCGCGATCCGCCTCAGCGACATCGGCCAGCGCCGCTTCTTCGGCGTGCTCACGAAGATCGCCACGGCGCGACCATCCCGTGCCCAGCACCGTCCCGTCGTCGGCCACGATCATCGCTCCGACCGAGAACGCGGTCTCGGACGGGGGGCATCGCCACGCCAGGCCAATGGCCTGCTTGAGGAGAGCAGTGTCTGTGGCTCCACGGAAGTCGCTCATCGCTGCGGACGATAGCGCAGCAGCACGCAGTCGCCGATGGCCTGCGTTTCGACAAGGGTCATGCGGTGCCTGCTGTCCTGCGGAAACCCGCTGGGATTGACGAAGCGCGGTGCGCTCGCATCGCCGACGAAGAACGGCGCAAATACGACGTGCAACTCGTCCACGAGGCCTGCGGACAGGAACATCGTGTGCATCATCCCGCCACCCTCGATCATCAGGCGCTCCACGCCTCGTGCCGCCAGATCGGCCAGCACGTCCGCCGGATCGACACGGTCACCGAGTCCTAAGACCGTGGCGGCGTGCCCGATGCGAGCTGACAAGGCCGGACGGCGGCGGCCGTCGTATACGCGATCTTGTCGATGTCACCGGTCGTGAAGAACTTCGCCTCAGGGTCGATCTCTCCACTGGCCGTGATAGTCACCTTCACGGGTGACTCCGGCTGCCCGTCGGCAAGCCGCTTCGCACGGCGATCCTCCGAGCGGACCATCAAACGAGGGTCGTCCGCTCGGATCGTGCTCGCCCCCACGAGGATCGCATCGACGCCGGCACGCACGCTGTCGACCCTGTCGAAGTCCTCGTCGTTGGACAACAGCAACCGCTCAGGCGTCGCGTCGTCGATATACCCGTCCAGACTCGCCGCCACAGAAAGCACGACATACGGTCGGCTGGTCAATTTCGGGCCTCCACCTTCATCGAGACGATGCGCTCTACGAGCATTCCGTACTGCGCCGCGTTCTCGCAGGCCCCGATCTCGTCGAGAATGGACCTCACAAGGCCACCATGATGACGCGGATCCGCTCGCATCTGTTCGAAGCAGCGGCCCGCGGTGCCGCCGGTGCGGGGGAACGGCACGATCGTCTTCCCAGCCTGCCGTGCGAGCGTCACCTCCGCCCCCACGTCAGTTTCGCGTCGCACGGTGGCAGGTCACGACGCGCGCCACCATGCGCCAGTGGCGATGCCCTGTGGGAGCGTGTCGAGATGAGACCCGCACGGCACCGCAGCCCCGCCCGCGGTCCGCAGACCGGCGGGGCGGCGCGAGCGACAGCAGGTCGCACGCGCCGCCTGGTACGCGCTGCGCTGGTTGGTGTCACGACCGGCGCCGCCGTCGTCGCCATCGCACTTCTCGTACGCGAACAATGGCCGCCGCTCGTCCAGCTCGACGAGCACGCCGTGACCGCGGGTGCGGCACTCACCGCGTCACACCCTGAGCTGTTGCGAACGCTCGTCGTGTGGCAGTGGGCCTTCCTCGCGGCGCATCTACTGGTGCCCGTCGCCGCGCTCTGCCTCGTCTACTGGTGGCGCACCGGCAACGCCACGCGCACCTGGTGGGCGCTCACGACGATCCTCACGGCCTGGGGACTGTCCAACCTGCTGAAGGAGCTCGTGCGACGCGCGCGGCCGGTGCTGGACCAGCCGGTGGAGAGCGCGGGCGGCTTCTCGTTCCCGTCGGGGCACGCCGCGAACACGGCGGCGATGGCGACCACGCTGGTGGTGCTCGTGTGGCCGTCGCTCAGGTCGCGGGCCCTGCGGGTCGCTGCGGTGGCGGGAGCGGCGGTGCTCACGGTCGCCACGGGAGCCGACCGGGTCATGCTCGGCGTCCACTACCCCTCCGACGTGGTGGCGGGCGTCCTCTTCGGCGTCGGTTTCGTGCTGGCGTCGTACCTCGCCTACCAGCACTGGTCGGCGCCGCGCCGCGAGCCGGGCACGTCATCCTGATGCTCGACCTCGATCGGTGGACCGACGACACATCGACACCCGAGAGGCGTGAGGTGCGCCGCGACCTCGGCCTGCGGGTCGGGGTTCCGGCAGTGGTGTGGTGGGTGTTCGTTGTGGCGCTCGGGTTCCTGCTCACCGGCCCGCTGGCGGAACTCAGAGAGCGGGAGAGCGTGGTCAACGAATGGTTCGTCGAGCAGCGCACGGCGACCCTCGACCTCCTCACGGAGGTGTGGAGCGTGCTGGGGACCACCGAGACGATCATCGGGATCTGCCTCGTCGTGTCCGGCATCGTCTGGTGGCGAACCAGGCAGTGGTGGTACGCGGTCGTCCCGGCGATCGCGGTCGCCGTCCAGGCGGCGGTCTTCATGCTGGCGGCACTCGTCGTGAGCGCCGAACGCCCCGAGGTGGAGCAGCTCGACGCGGCACCGCCGACCTCGAGCTTCCCGAGCGGCCACTCCGGCGCCTCGGTAGCGCTCTACGTCTCGCTGGCGCTGATGGCCCAGCGGATCCGGTACCCGTGGCTGCGCGTGATCGTGACCGCCGTGCTGGTGGTGCTGCCCCTGCTCGTCATCTACTCCCGGTTGTACCGAGGGATGCACTATCCGAGCGACGTCGCCGTGGGGGTGCTCAACGGTCTCGTGTGCGTGGTGCTCGGGTGGTACTGGCTACGACGGACGCCTTGACACGCTCCCCCACCTCCCAACACCATGGTCGGGCTGGGAGCGCTTCCACAATGTTCCAGTTCTGTGCACGTCCCATGCAGCACCGCGACGAACACGCAATGACGCGTTCGCAGAGACCTTGGGAGAACCCTCATGAAACGACCCCGCCGGCTCCTGGCCGCGCTTACCGCGTGCGCGCTCGGCACCGCCCTCTTCAGCACCGGCAGCACGACCGAAGCCTGGGCGGCCAACGACGTCCTCAGCCCCGGCACCAAGCTCTACAACAACCCCCAGAGCTCCACGAAAGAAGCCGCGCACGCCCTGCGCGGGCAGGCCAAGCGGGACGCGCTCCTGCTCAGCAAGATCCCCAGCTCCACCTGGTTCACTGACGGCACACCCGCTGAGGTCAAGAAGGACGTCCACAAGCTGGTGAAGCGCACCGGCACCAAGGTCCCCGTGCTGGTCGCGTACAACATCCCGTTCCGCGACTGCGCGCTCTACTCGGCCGGCGGCGCCCGCGACGTCGCGGAGTACAAGGCGTGGATCGACGGCTTCGCCGCGGGCATCGGCCGCGAGGAGGTCGCCGTCGTGCTCGAGCCGGACGGGCTCGGCGTCATCCCCTGGTACACCACGCTGGACGGGCAGCTCGAGAACTGCCGGCCGCCCGAGTACGACCCCGAGACCACCGGTCGGGACGCCGCGGCGGAGCGGTTCGAGATGCTCAACTACGCCGTCGACCGCCTGCAAGAGTTGCCGAACGCCGTCGTCTACCTGGACGGAACGGGCGCGTCCTGGCTGAACGTGGGCGAGTCCGCCGACCGGCTCGTCAAGGCCGGCGTCGAGCGCGCGGACGGGTTCTTCCTGAACGTGTCCAACTACGAGTTCACCGAGAACAGCGTCGCCTACGGCACCTGGGTCTCCCAGTGCATCGCCTTCGTCACGCGGGTCTCGCCCGGCGACTACGCCGGCTGCGGCAATCAGTACTGGAGCGGCGGCCCGGCGAACGACTGGACCGGCGTCACGCTGTCCAACCAGGGCGTCTGGAGCCCGACGGCGGAGGACCCGGCGCTGAACACCGCGGGCATCGACTCGCGCTACGAGCTGGTGCTGGGCGACGTCGAGCCCACCACGCACTTCGTCGTCGACACCAGCCGCAACGGCCGGGGCGCCTGGGCCGCGCCCGCGGGGGTCTATCCCGACGCCGAGACCTGGTGCAACCCGCCCGACCGCGGCCTCGGCCTGCGGCCCACGACCGACACGGGCAACGAGCTCGTCGACGCCCTGCTGTGGATCAAGATCCCCGGCGAGTCCGACGGCGAGTGCTTCCGCGGCCTCGGCGGACCGGAGGACCCCGAGCGCGGCATGGTCGACCCGCCCGCCGGCCAGTGGTTCCCCGAGCAGGCACGGGAGCTCATCGAGCTCGCCCAGCCGCCGCTCGGCGCCCACCACTGACCGCACCCACCAACCAGCCAAGAAACCAAACGGAGGCACGCATGCGATCAGCGACGACGCAACACCGTTCCACCGCCCGACGCCGACGCCGGCTCCTCGGCCTGGCCCCGGCTCTGGCCCTCGGCCTGCTGCTCGGCCTCTCTGCGACACCGGGTCTGACGCCCCCGGCCGCCGCGGTCGGCGGCAGCTTCACCGACAACCTCGACTCCTACAACACCGGGCGCTGGCACAAGGCGGACGGGTGGACCAACGGCGGCATGTTCAACGCGGGCTGGCGCGCCGACCACGCCTGGCACAACGGCGGCGTCCTGGGTCTGAACCTGGACAACGTCTCCTGCCCCGGCGGCTGTTCAGGCAGGCCGTACGCCTCCGGGGAGTACCGCAGCAACGAGCTGTACTCCTACGGGCGCTTCGAGGTCCGCATGAAGGCAGCGTCCGGCTCGGGCATCGTCACCTCGTTCTTCACCTACACCGGGCCGGGCGACGGCCAGCCGTGGGACGAGATCGACGTCGAGATCCTCGGCAAGAACACCCGCCAGATGCAGACGAACTACTTCACGAACGGCGTCGGCGGCCACGAGTCGGTCATCGACCTGGGCTTCGACGCCGCGTCTGGGTACCACGACTACGCCATCGAGTGGTGGAACGGCGGCACGATCAACTGGTTCGTCGACGGGCGTCTCGTCCACCAGGAGAACGGCTCGCGCGGCCCGCTCCCGACGCGTCCGCAGCGCATCATGATGAACCTGTGGCCGGGGACCGGCGTCGACGGCTGGCTCGGGCCGTTCAACTACACCGGCCAGCGGACGGCGACCTACGAGTGGGTCAAGTACACGCAGTACTGACCTCGCCCGGGCGCGGAGTCAGTCCGCGCCCGGCGCCGACGCCCGCACGACCAGGCGGGTCGGCAGGATGACCGGGGTCGGCGACTCGTTACCGATCAGCCGCACCAGCATCGTGGCCATCTCCTGACCGAGGCCACGGATCGGCTGGCTGACGGTGGTGAGCGCCGGCTCCGTGTGCCGCGCGATCTCCAGGTCGTCGAAGCCGACCACCGCGACGTCGTCGGGCACGCGACGCCCCTTCGCCTTCAGGGTGCGGACGGCGCCGGCCGCCATGTTGTCCGAGGCGGCGAAGACGCCGTCGAGGTCGGGGTCGACGGCGAGCAGCCGCGCCATCGCCTCGGCACCACCCTCGAAGCTGAAGTCGGCGTGCTCGACCAGGTCGGAGCCGCGTCCCGCCACCGCCATGGCGTCGACGAACCCGTCGTACCGGGCGACCGACGCCTGCAGGTCCATCGGGCCGGTGATGGTCGCGATACGACGTCGTCCGGACCCGAGCAGGTGCTCGGCGGCAAGGCGGGCACCACCCCGGTTGTCGACGTCGACGTACCAGCGGGCCTCGCCGCGCAGCGGCCGGCCGCCGAGCACGACGGGCAGCTCGCTCGCCGCCACGAGGCGGTTCAGCGGGTCGTCCCCGCGCAGGGCCATGAGCATCAGCCCGTCGGAGCGCCGCGAGCGCAGCAGCCGGTCGAGCCGCGCCTGGCCGCGCTCGGACGACGCGAGCATCAGCGTCAGGTCCAGCTCCGACCGGTCCAGGGCCCCGGCCACGCCGACGAGCACCTGCGAGAAGAACGGGTCGCCGAACAGCGCGGGGTCGTCGTCGGAGACGGCGAAAACCACCGACCCGCCCGTGCTCGTCGCCAGGGCACGGGCCGTCGCGTTGGGGACGTAACCGAGCTCGGACGCCGCCCGGGCGACCGCCTCCCGCTTGGCCGGACTGACGTTGCGGGCGTTGTTCATGGCGCGCGACGCCACCGACCGCGACACCCCTGCCCGCTGCGCGACCTCGTCGAGGGTGGGCACCTTGAACGCTCGGTCGGGCATGCGGCTCAGCCTAGTGCGGGACGTCGCGGCGTCGGCTGCCCGGGTGCCGCCCGTCGCCGCAGGGTCCGCAGCTCACGGACCGAAAAGACTCAGGTTGTGCAGCAGGACGAGCACGATGCCGACGGCGACGGGGATGGCGCTGAGCACGATCGTGAGCCACTGCAGGCGACGGTGGCCCACGCCGGAGCGCAGCCGGAGGATCGCCCACACGAGGGTGACCGGCGCCAGCGGCCACACCACGACGGCGAGGATCGGCAGCACCACGTCCGTGGCCTCGACGTTCGCCCCGGGAGCGGGTGCCGGGGCGGCCGGCGCCGGGGCGGGCGTCACCTCGGCCGCGATGACGTCCACGGGGCCCAGCTCGTCGAGCACGCGACGGGCCGATGCGTCGTCCCAGCCGTGCCGCGCGAGCGACTCGACGGCGTGCTCACGCACCGCCGCGACGGTCTCGGCGCGTTCGCGCGGGTCGGCGGAGGCCAGGGCGCGGTCGAGATCGGCGAGGTAGGCATCGACGATCGGCGGAAGGTCGGGAGTTGTGGTCATCAGGACTCCAGGGTCGTGCGGACGTCTGCGGTGAAACGGGACCAGGTCGCGGTAAAGGTGTCGAGCGCCGCCCGCCCCTCGTCGGTGATCTCGTAGTACCGGCGCGGAGGGCCTACCGCGGAGGGCACCTGGGTGGTGGTGACCCAGTTCTGCTGACGCAGGCGCGACAGCAGCGGGTACAGCGTTCCCTCGCTGGTCAGCAGGGTGCTGTCGGTGCCGAGGCGTTCGGCGAGCTCGAGCCCGTACGCCGGCCCGGAGCGCAGGCACGCCAGGACGCAGTACTCCACGACTCCCTTGCGGAACTGCGTCAGGACCATTTCCGACGTCGGTATCATGCATCACACGATAGCGGTTCCTTGCGTCACAAGATAGCCCCCATGGCCTTGGTCCCTCGCGCGACAGGACTTTGGTCCCTGGCCGAGCGGCGCCGTGACGGCGACCCTGGATCAGTTGCTCACCGCGACCACGGTGAGGAAAGACCACCGACCGACGGGACCCGAGGCATGAACCGTGCGTGGAAGGCCGCGATGGAGCTGCTCGACACCAGCACCATCCGGCGCGACGACCCGGCCACCGCTTTCGACGTCGCGCACTCCATGCCGACGGGTCCATGGCCCGAGGGTCCCGGGTCCATCGTGCCCGGCGGGGACTACGCGGTCCGTCGGATCATCGAGGAGCTGGCACGCGCGAGGGCGTTGGCCGACCAGCTGGCCAGCCGGCTGGCGCGAGCTGCGACGCCGTCGTCGCCCGCGTAGCGTCGTCTTTCTAGCTCTGGGAGGCCGCCAGATTGGCGGCGAGCCAGCCGGTCGTGTTCCCGCAGTCGAAGTACCGGCCGCGAACGGGGTGGATCAGCGTGTCGTGGTCCTTCGCGTAGTCGCCGATGGCGTCGGTCGCCTGGTACTCACCGTTCTTCGCGGGCAGCAGGCTGCGGAAGTACGGCAGGACGGCGGCGGGAAGCAGGGACCGGCTGATGTTGGCGTACGCCTCCGGGGCCGTGAACTGGGCGGGCTTCTCCACGATCGCGTCAAGGAGCGGGAGGCCGGCTCCTGACTCCCGGGTCGTGAGCACGCCGTAACGACCGGCGTCGGCGCCAGGGACCACGGCTGCGCCCAGGGCGGCGGACGCCCCCGCGCGGTCCCGCGCCTCGGCGAGGTCCGCGAGGTCGGAGCCGCCGTCGGCGCGGAACAGCAGGTCATCACCGGCGATGAGGAAGAAGTCGTCCTCCCCGACGAAGTCGTCGGCCAGCATGGCGGGCAGCGCCGTGCCGTAGCGGCCGTCGCGCGGCTGCTCGATGAAGGTGAACTCCGCCCGCTGGTGCAGGTCGGCGATCTGCTCGTACTTCTGCTCCCAGCCGCGCTCCGTGAAGTAGGCCTCGATCTCGGGGTCGTGGCAGAAGTAGTGGCGGACCTGACGACCGGCCTCGCCCGGAGCGACGACGAACGCGATCCGTTCCACTCCCGCGGCAAGGCAGTCCGCGACCGCGAAGTCGACCACGGGGCGATTCAGAATCGGGAGCATGCATTTGTTGATGGACTTCGCGACGGGGAAGAACCTGCTCCCGAAACCGGCTACCGCGATCACTGCCTTCTCGACCACTGCACAGTCCTTCTCTCGTCGTGGTTGTCAGATAGAACGCGGGTCGGTGACGACTTTGTCGTTGACGGCGGGACCACGGATGGTCAGGCCTCGCGCCGGGTGCTGGACAGCCAGGAGTGCATGAGGAACGCCCGCGCCGACGGTCACCGCTTCCCCTGCCGCAACGGTGATCAGTGACCCATCGATCTCCAGGTCGATGGCGCCCTCCAGCACGACATAGACCTCGTCGCTCGTCCGATGGAGATGAGTTCCGTCGTCGCCGAAAGGCTCGTCGACGCGCCAGTGCAAGACCTGAAGCCGATCCGAGCAGAAACCATCGTCAGACGGCGGCCGCGGGCCGGCGATCACCGTCAGCCGGCCCTCCAGCGAGATCTTGCTGAACGACATCGGGGCAGTCTGCCAGGTGTCGACGTGCTCGCCATCTGCACGGCGATCCCTGTGGTCGGACGCCGTGGGGAGTCAGACTGGTCCGAGTGCCCTTCCAGGCACCACCGTGGTCGTCCCTTCATCAACATCGATGATCGGCAGGTCGCGATGAGCCACAGGCACGCCTCCAACGCTCAGCGTGGCTGATCCACTGACCGGACCGTGCCGCACCCCCAGCACGTGCCCTGACTCCACAACGATGTTTGCGCCGACGATGCGCAATAGCACTTCGAGCTCAAGGTTCAAGAGGGGCTCCCGCTTGCCGTCCACCGTGACTTCGACAACCGGCTCCTGCACGGAGCGGATCGTGTGTTCGAGCAGGCGCACCGTCTCGCGTTGCCCAGGCACAGCCGACGTGCGCTCCTTGGCATCGAGGACCTCTTGGTGCGCTCGCCACGCCCTGAAGGCCAGGTTGCCGACAGGCTGGTCGAGCAAGTCGGAAAGCGCTCCAGTCGCTTCGGCAGTCCAGGGGACGAAGCCACCTCCGGACCGCACGGTCTCGGCGAGATCCGATGTAAGCCGTCGCTGTTCAGCCTGGTCGTCCAGGCCGAGGAGCGACCTCAGTGTGGTCACGGTTCCTCCTTGCGAACGATGCTCGTCACGTCGTGCTCAGGACGCATTCGCGCATGGATCGTGACGGCAGGACCGCGACGATTGCCGACCGTCTGCGTCCACCTGGACTGGACGACGTCCCAGTGGACGTCCGGAGATCGCGACCGAACTTGCCGGCGTACGAGCGACAACGCAGCGACGGCGAGCAGCGCGGCTGCGACGACCGCGATCTGCAAGGGGAGCAGCGAGGTAGCCGCCCCCGTCTCGGAGGCACCAGCCTCGTCCTCGACCGGCCCGGGTTCGTCGCCTCCTTGTCCCGGAGTCTGCGTCGATGGGGACGTCGGTGTCTGCGCGCGCGCCGACAAATCGTCAAGGATGATGACGGCATTGGGAAGATCGGAAGGCTCCAGGCTCACCGTGACGGTCACAATCCGTCCCGCTCCGTCCTGTACTGCGAGGGGGAGCACCGCGGATGTCGATGCCTCGGTGCTCAGCTTCCCCGTGCTGACGCTGTCCATCTCCCTCCCACTGTCGTCAAGAGCAACGAGTCTCACCGTCGCGGTGATCGACTCGGACGACTCCGTCTCGTCGGGTGTCACTGTCTCGTCGGGTGTCTCCGTCTCTTCCGGCGCCTCCGTCACTTCCGGCGTCTGGAGGGTTTCCGGCGAGTCGGTCTCCCCCTCAACCTCGATCCCGGGACCGACGTCGATCTCCGGCCCGGGATCGGGCGGGGGCTCGGGCGGGGGCTCGGGCGGGGGCTCGGGCAAGACCAAGAGGCCGACCATCGCCTGGACGGATTGCTGTGGGATCGCGAACCGCATCTCCAGGCCCTGGAAGCACTCCCCCGTCTGCATGGCACACCCTGGGGCGAGGACTCGCTCGGGGGATGCGGCCAGCTCAGGCTGAGCCAGGACGACCGCATTGCCAAGATCAACGCCAGGGTGGGCCGCCCCAACGGAGGTCCCCACTTCCGCGTCGTCGAAGTTCAGACTGATCGTCACCGGCAGATCACCATCGGCGTGTGCGGCTCCGCCCATTGACGCCATACCAAACGCCAGCAGGCAGGCGGAGCACGCGAGTACGACGCCCACGCGCACCGCGGTCAGATGGCTGCAGATGGCAAACCGCACCGGCCTGCACCTCCTGGATCGAGGTTGCCCCCGTACCCGGAAGGAGCTGCGACAGGTGAACCTGATACTCCAGGCGGCTCAACTTCCCCCGGCCGATCTGCCGGCAGCGCTTCTTCGGGTAAACAGCCAGCTCGTCGTACGCGCCAGCCTCGGCCGGACGCGTCAAGGAGCTGACCGTCGGGGCCGGGGTGGCCGCTCTCCTCGCCTTAGTGGCATTCGCCTGAGGTGCACGGTGGCCGAACGCGGCCACATCACGGAGCGACGGTCGAGGACGGGCCACAGCTCGGAAAGGTCGAGTGACTGTCTGTGCCGCACGACCGTCCGCGGACGCCGGGTGCCCCGACGCTCTCTGCGGATGCAGTGCGGAAGGATGTGCGGCGTGGGCAGAACTGCAGAAGAGGACGGCGCGCGCTGGCTCGGCGTGACGGACGACGCCGCACGAACGACGGTCGAGGCCGCGATCCGAAGCGCCCTGACCGCACAGCGCGACCGCTTGGCTCGCCTCCAGGTCGACGTCGCCTCCGACGCCGACTGGCCCGCGGACCTTCGCACAACCGTCCAGCTCGCCGAAGGTCGCCTCGCGGCGAACCCGCGCAGCGACATCTCGCTCACGCTCGACCCACGCGACGACGAGGACTTCGAGATCGCTCTGGCCCTCGCGCCGTTCAGCATCGGCTGTACGGGGATCGGCACCGGCGGGAAGCCCATCTGGGAAGCGGACGACACCGGCACGAGCGCAGCCTTTACCCTCACCGCTGCCGAGGAGCACGCCGTGCGGACCGCCATCACCGATGCCGGCGGCAACCCCGATGACCTTGTCGGGCTCGTCGAATACCACCTCGGCCGACGAGCCCACAGCTACTCCGTGGCGGGTGCCACGACACCCGCCACGGAACAGTGGCGTCCACCCGCCGGGTGGCGCGCGTACGAGCACACCGTCCGGCTCGGCTCCGGGGACGACCTCTGGGACGCGGCGTCAGCAGCAGTCCTCTCCTGGGGCATCAAGACCCGCAGCGGCTTCGCCGTCGACCCGCCGCTCGAAGGGGGAGGTCCGGCACGTCCGGGAGAGCGCTTCTGGCTCATCGCCCGAATCGGCGTCATCCGTGTGCGAGAGCCCGTCGAGATCATCACGACCGTCTCGACCGACCGTCGCGCCGCCCTCGCCTACGGCACCCTGGCGGGACATCCCGTCTCCGGGGAGGAAGCGTTCATCGTCCACCGGGACGACGGCGGGAACGTGAGCCTGACGCTGCGCTCCCTCACGCGCGCCGGCCGGGGTGTCTGGTGTGCTGCGTTCCCGCTGATCCTCGTCGCTCAGCGTGTCTACCGACGTCGGTATCTGCGTGCACTGCTGCCGGGTGGGCAATGACGTGCTCTGGGACAGCCGCGCGAAGGTCAACCCGGCCACGCCGCACACCACCACCGGTTCCCGTCCCACTCGACAAGGAACGGCTCGGCATGTGCCAACGGCGCTCCCCACACCGACGACCCGAGCCCGCACAGCCGGCTCAACGCGAGAGTGAGGCTGGCGACGTGCCCGACGACGGCGACCGTCTCACCGGAGTGCCGTTCGACCGTCCGCCGGAAAGCTGTTGTCGTCCGGTCGAGGACCTCGTGCCCGCTCTCGCCGTCGGCCACCCGCTCCTCGAGGTCGCCGTCGACGACCCAGGAGCGGAGCACCTCCCCGGTTCGCGCTCGAACAGCCGGGTCGCCGCTGCCCTCGTGCCGCCCGATCCCCATCTCGACCAGCCCGGGCACGACCAAGACCGGAAGGCCGTGTGCGGCGGCCAGCGGCTCCGCCGTCTCACACGCCCGGACGGAAGCGCTGGCGTACACCGCCCGGATGGGCTCGCCGGCCAGGGCCCTCGCAGCTCGGACGGACTGCTCGTGTCCCCGCTCGGTCAGTGGTGCGTCCGGCAGCGCGCCCGCGAGCGCAGCGGTGACGTTCTCAGACTCCGCGTGCCGCAGACACCACACTCTGACCTGGGCGTCCATGCTCCGGATCCTAGGATCCGGCCGGTCGGGACACCGTCGCGAGGATCGCGTCCCACGGAAAGTCGTCGGCCGCGCCGTCACCCGACTCGTGCGGCTCGCTCGGACCGATCACGACGTTCACGCCCCACTCCTTGAGGGTGGTCAGGCTCCCCTGATAGGTCGGGTGGGCGGCGAACCTGACGTTGGCGTAGGGCGCCGCGGTGATCGGGATGCCCCGGCCCACCTGTTCGGCGAGGCGAGTCAGGACGTAGGTGTCTGCGATGCCGAGCGCCCACTTGGTGATCGTGTTGTAGGTCGCCGGAGCCACGATCACGGCGTCCGGATCGGGCAGCGAGTAGCCGACCGCGGTGTGGAAGTCCGTCCGCACCGCGCGGCCCGTGGCCTCCGCGATCTGCCGCATCGTCTCAGGAAAGGTGCTCTGGGCCTGCTCGGTCGCCAGGACGTAGACGTCCCAGCCCTGCCCGGCAGCGAGCGGCAGAAGCCGGGACGGCACCTGCCGGGTCGCTCCGGCAGCCGTCACCACGACGTACAGCACGCCCAGACTCATGGCGCGAGGCTACTGGTCCCGCGTTCGAGCACCCTCTCCCTGAGACCGCGCGCCTTGGCAACGACCTGCCAGCACACGACCGGACCCGCGGCCGCCATGAGCCACGAGAACATCCAGGTCTTGTCGTCGGGGTAGTAGACGGTGTCGCCACCAGGTGCGACGACGACGGGGTACACCGTCACCCCGGTCGCCCTCGGCGGGTCGCCGCTGCCGCCCAGGCTCCAGAGACTCGCGTCGGCGACCTCGTACGTTCCGTCGTAGGACCGGAACTCACCGTCGTTCCAGGAGCAGCGCCGGAAGCACTCGGGACCGGACGTGGTGAACTCCCCTCGGATCCCGCCGTGCGTCGCCCGCCAGCTGTCGATCGTGATGGAGGCGCCGGCGGCGACGAGCGCGAACGCCAGGGCGAGCCCCAGCACGCAAGCCGGCCCGACGATCAGCCAGAGGGTCAGGTGTCGACGTAACCGAGACGGCGGCATGACCAGGGACCTTATAGGTACCCGGGATCAGCCGAACGTCCCCAGCGCCCCCAGATCAACCCCGTCGATCTGCTCGGCGGTAGCCCGCGCCATCCCGACGAGTTCCGACATCGGCACCACCGCCCGGCTCGTCGCCCCCAGGTCGACGTGCGCCTCCTTGGACCACAGCGGCGGGTAGAAGTTCAGCCCGCTGTCCCCGCTCAGGCCGCGGGTCTCGGCGTCCCAGCCGTCCCACCGCAGGCCCTCCGTGAAGTCGGCCAGGCCACCGTCGAGCACCCACGCGAACCACGCCGCGTAGCCGGCTTCCAGCGACTCCCACTGGAGCGTGTCGGGGGCCAGATAGGTCATCTCGCCGGGACTTCCCGGCCTCCCGACCGATCCGGGGTGCGGCCCGTTGAGCACGTACGTCCCGCCGAGCACGTCGTGCGCGACGACGAGCCCGTGCGCCGCGTACCAGGAGGCCTCGGGCACGAGCGGGAACTCGTTCACCGCGGCCAGCCCCGGCAGGCCGCCGTCGCCGCCCGGACTCCCGTACACCCGCAGCCACCCGTGATCGATCAGCAGCCCGCCGGTATGCACGACGACGGCGCCCAGGTACGACGCCGTCGTCACCTGGAGCTGTTCGAGCGTCCGGCGGCTGGTCGCGTCGTCCGGGGCGAGGATCTCGACGGACACGGCCGCCTCGTCGACGAGTTTCTGCAGCTCCGGCCAGGCGGGACGCGGCGTCGCGGTCAGGTTCTCGAACAGTCGCACACTCGATCGTAGTCCGGCGCAGACCGCCCCAGAGCCCACGACAAACGGGGCCATTGACCCTCGACCCGCTCCACCCCGCAGGCTCCCGGCCATGCCCACCAGACTCCCCCGCTCCTGGCTCGCCTTCCTCGCCGCGAGCACCCTCAGCCAGCTCGGCAGCACCGTCCTCTGGTTCGCCCTCGGCTGGGCCGCGGCGTCGCACGGCGGCCAGGTCGCGGCGCTCGTCCTGACGGCGTCCGGCCTGCCGCGGCTGCTCCTGGTGCTGGTGGGCGGCTCGGTCGCGGACCGGGTCGGCGCCCGACGCCTGCTCCTGTGCACCGAGTCCACCATGGTCGCGGTCTGCCTTGCCCTCGCGGTCGGACTGCACTCCTCCGGGCCGACGCCGTGGCTCCTCGTCGCCGCCGCCCTGGCTTCCGGCGTCGTCTCGGCGTTCTCCCTGCCCGCCCTCGGCTCGATGCCCCGCCGCCTCGTGGACGACGCCGCGCTCCCCCACGCGATGGCCCTCCGCCAGGGCCTGAGCCAGGCGGTACTGCTCGCGGGCGCGCCGCTCGGCGGCGTCCTGGTCGCCACCGTGGGCCTGCCCGCGATCGCGGTGGCCGACGCCGCCGGCTTCGCCGTCGTCATGATCGTCCTCGCGGTGATCCGGCCCGCACGCAGCGTCGGCCCCTCCGCCGAGCCGTTCTGGCGCTCCTTGTCCGACGGCGCCCGCGTGGTCACCAGGACGCGCGGCCTCGCGGCGGCGCTCGTGCTGACGGGTGCCGTGGCCGCCGCCGTGCTGCCGGTGTCGTCACTGCTCGTGCCCCTGCTCGGGCAGGCGTCCGGATGGGGCGCCGAGGCCACGGGAGTCGTGGTCGCCGCGCAGGCGGCGGGATCGATCGGCGCCGCGCTCGTCGTCGCCCGGACGGGGACGACGCGGCGGACCGGGCGGGCCGTGGCGCTGGGGCTGACGGCGACGTCGGCCGGCGTGGCGTTGCTCTCCTCCGGGAGCGCGCCGGCCCTGGTGGCGGGCGCGGCCGTCGTCGTCGGGGTGGGGACGGGCGTCGCCGTCGCGCACCTGGCGCCGTTCGTGCTGGGCAGCGCACCCCGCACCCACCTGGCCCGGGTCCAGGCGTGGACCGCGCTGGCGCAGCTAGCGCCGGTCGTGGTCTCGAACAACCTGCTCGGCGCGCTCGCGGAGCGGGTCTCGCCCGGCATTGCACTGGGCTGCTGCGCCGCCGTGCTCGGGGTGTGCGCCGCCGCCGCGACCCGGCTCCGCGCGCGTCGTGACCCGGCTGGACCCTGAAGTGGGTCGAGGGTCGATGCTGTACCCGTGCACCCCGCAACGATGCTGACCGTCGGCGCGTTCTCGCGCGCCTCGGGCCTGCCCGTCAGCGCCCTCCGCTACTACGACGCCGCCGGCCTGCTCCGCCCCGCGCGCGTGGACCCGGCCACCGGCTACCGCTGGTACGCGCCCGACCAGGTGGAACGCGGCAGGCTCGTCGCCCGGATGCGTCAGACGGGCATGCCGGTCGCCGACATCTGCCGCGTCATCACGAGCGACGCCGTCACCGCCCGCCGGGTCGTCGACGCGCACCAGCGCCGCCTGGAGGCCGAGCTCGCCACGGCGTCCGCCCACCTCGCCGACGTGCGCGCGCTGCTGGCGGCGACCACCAGCCTCACGGTCGACGACGCCGCGCTGCGCGCCGCACTCCGCGCCGTCCGGCACGCGGTGAGCGAGGATGCCGGCTGGCCGGCGCTGCGCGGCGTGCTCTTCGACGTCGACGACGCCGGCCTCCGGCTCGTCGCCACGGACCGCCACCGGATGGCCGTAGCCGGTGTTCCGATGACGGGCGTGTCCGGCCCGGCGGCGCGCGTCATCGTGCCTGTCTCGGTCGTGGACGCGTTCCTGGCCCGCGCGGGGACGGCGCGCGTCGACGTGTCCCTGGCCGCGCACCGGATCACGCTCGGGGACCTGGACGGCACACCCGTCGACGCGCTGTACCCCGACTACCAGGCCCTTCTCGCGGCGCACGGGTCCTGGCCGGGTAGCTCCCGGCGGGTCCCGGCCGGTGTGACCGTGCCTGCGCCGGACCTCCTGGAACGGGTCCTGCGGTCCGACGTCGGGAGCGAGGCGGACGGCCGACGGCGGGACGACCTGGTGCTGATCAGCCTCGACCCCGCCGAGGTCCGCGTCGGCGACGCACCGGGCACCGTCGCCTTCGACCGGGCGTTTCTCGCCGACGCCGTCCGCTCGTTCGGCGACGCCGACCTGCTGCTCACGGTCGGCGAGCGCGACGCGATGCGCCTCGCGGCGGTGCACGGTCCGGACGCCGTCGTCCTGCTCATGCCGGTAAGGCGCGACGCTGCGGCTGCCTGACACCCCGAATCGCAATCCCGCCCTCGCTAGTCTGCGCAGATGGCAGACCTCGGACCCATCACCTGGCCGCCCGCCCCGATCAAGACCGAGCGGCTCCTGCTCCGTCAGCCCACCGCCGCGGACCGTGCCGCCGTAATCGAGCTGAGTGCCTCCCCCGAGGTGGGCGCGTACATCGGCGGGGCGCAACCGCGTGACGAGCTCGAACGCACCATCTCCGCGGTGCCGAAGGCGCACCCGGGCCAGTTCATCGTCGACCTCGACGGAGCGATGATCGGGCTGGTCCAGCTCGACCGGCGTGGCGGGGACTATCTGATCGGCCCGGCCGTCGGGAGGGTCGAGCTGGGCTACCTGTTCCTCCCGGAGTCGTGGGGGCGAGGGTATGCCGCCGAGGCCTGCGCGGCGGCACTCGACTGGTTCGCCGGCGAGATCCCGGACGAACCGGTTGTGCTGACCACGCAGTCCGCCAACGAACGATCGATGCGTCTGGCGGCGCGGCTCGGGTTCACCGAGGAGGAGCGGTTCGAGGCGTGGGGCGCCGAGCAGTGGTTCGGCGTGCGGCCGGCGGCGGCGCCGTCCGGACGAGCCTGAGGTTCACCAGGAACGGGTGAGGGCACCGGCCCGCCGCGGCGCTGAGATGAGGAGACTCACCGCAGCGGCCCTCAGCAAGGAGCCCACATGTCCGGCACGCACGCCCCCGGGGCCGATCCGTACCCCGGCCTGACCCCGGTCGCCAGCTACGGCCCGCCGACGTCGGTCGCGTTCACCTCGTCGGGCTTCGCCGGGACGGTGCTCGTCCTGGCGGCGCTGTTCCAGATCTTCCAGGGGATCTCGGCCCTGGTGGCGGACAGGTCGACCATGATCAGCGTCGAGTACATCTACGAGCTCAACGTGACCACGTGGGGATGGATCCACATCGGCGTGGGCGCCGCCGCGTTCGTCGCGGGCCTCGGCGTCCTCGCCGGGCGCACCTGGGCGTATCTCGCGGGGCTCGCCCTCGCCGTCGTGGCGAGCATCGTGAACTTCGCGTTCCTGCCCTACTACCCGCTCTGGAGCGCGATCATCATTGCCCTCACCCTGGCGGTCATCTGGGCGCTGATCTTCCTTCTCGCCCAGCGGGATTGAGCAGTCGGAACGACGGCACCACGAACGGCGTCAGCGTCAGCACCACGTACGCCACCCCGACGGCCCAGAGCGTGGGCACCAGCCCGACCCCGTCGACGAGCACACCCGCCACCAGCGGCCCGAGGGGCAGCCCCAGCCACGCCAGCGACTTCACCGCACCGAGCACCCGTGGCAGCATCTCCGTCGGGATGCGCTCGTACTGGACCGCGCCCAGCACGGGGTTGATGCCGCCCATCGCGAGCCCGCAGCACACCACCACGGCGAGAACGGGCACCACGTCGTCGCTCACCGCGAGCGCGAAGAACCACGGCGCGCCGCCGAGCAGGAAGCCGAAGGAGTACAGCGCCCAGCGGTTCACCCGCGGCGCCACCCACGCCCCGATCAGGCTCCCCGCCAGGGCGCCCACGGAGAACCCGCCGGCCACGATGCCGACGGCGGCCACCGGCAGCTCGTGCTCCCGCACCCAGGACGGGAGGTAGACGCTGCCGAGCCCGGCGTTCAGCAGGTTGCCGACGGCGACCATCACGACCACCCCGCGCAGCACCCGGTCGCGCGCGAGGAAGGCGAGGCCGGCGCCGAGCCTGCGCAGGTAGGGTTCGACGACGTCGTCCCGCACCGCGGGTGCGCCCACCGTGCGCGGGACGAACAGGGCGACGAGCAGCGACGCGACGAAGAACGCTCCCCCGCTCACGATCAGGACGGTCGGCGGGGAGATCACGGTCAGGAGGACGGCGGCGAGCGGCGCGCCGACGAGCTGGCCGCCCTGGCTGGCCGAGGCGTGCAGCCCGGCCGCCCGTTCGAGCGGCACGCCGGCCAGCCGGGCGACGGCGGGGACGAGCGGCGCGCTGCCGCAGTCGGCCACGCCGCGGAACGCGCCGGCGCAGGCGATGACCGCGAGCAGCGCCCCGAACCCGAGGTGCCCGTTGACGTAGAGCACGGGGACCACGAGCAGCGCGACCCCGGCGGCCAGGTTGGCCGTCCAGCTCGACCGGCGCGGGCCGAACCGCTCCACCGCCGGGCCGGCCGTGGCCTGCATCAGCACGTACGGCGCCATCTCGGCCGTCACGACGAGCCCCGTCTGCGCCGCGCTCCCCGTGGTGGTCAGCACGAACCACGGGATCGCGAGGGCCGACACCGCCGTGCAGGTCACGGAGACGACGTAGGCCGCCAGCATCGCGGCCAGCGGGAGCCGACGGCGCGGCGTCGCGACCTCGGCCGTCGTCGGCTCGGTGGCGGTCACGCGGTCGCCCCCGCGTCGCCCGCGACCCCTGCGCCACCCGCGCCGCCGTCGTCGTCGTCCGGAAGGAGCTGGTACTGGAACACCGCCCGGTGCCGCTCCGGACCGTCCGCGTCCGGGCCGCCCGGGCCGCGGGCGCGGCCCGTCTGGTCCCGGCGGAACACGGCGACCGCCTCGACCACGCGGGCCGACAGCTCACGGGCCTCGGCGTACGTGAGCGACAGGTCGATGTAGCCGAGCTGCCAGGGCAGCTCCGCGACCTCCGCGCCCCGCTCGGGCAGGCCGTTCACGTAGCCCAGCACCCGCTCGTGCCCCACCTGGGCGACCATGCGCAGGTATCGCGCCGCCGTCTCGAGCTGCTCGGCGTCGCCCTGCTGGTCGGGCACGCGCAGCGTGAAGGTGACGTTCTCGTGCGCAGCCTTCCACCAGCGGTCGCGCCGGTTGCCGAGCTCCTCGTCCTCGACCACGAGCCCGGCGTCCGCGAGCGTGCGCAGGTGGTAGCTCGTCACGCCGCTGGAGTGCCCCACCCGCTGCGCCAGGCCCGACGCCGTCGCCGGCCCGTCCTCGCGCAGCAGCCGGAGCAGCGCGAACCGGATCGGGTGCGCCAGCGCCTGCACGTTGTGCGGGGTCAGCGTCGCGTAGCGCTCCGGGTCGAACCAGGACGGCGGCCAGGCCTCTTGCTCGGTCATGCGGATACGCTACGACCGCAAAGGCATTTTGCAAAGCACTTTTGCAATCGCCCCGCGCCTGCGGAGCGGTCCACTACCCTGGTGCGACCAAGGAGGCAAAGATGCTCGTGGAATACGACCCGCGGTGGCCGGAGAGCTTCACGCTGGCGGCGGCCGAGCTGTCCGAGATCGAACCGTCCTGGATCGTCGAGCACATCGGTTCCACGGCCATACCCGGTATGGCGGCCAAGCCCGCGATCGACCTCGCCGTCCGGGTCGGGTCGTTCGCCGAGGTCGACGACCGGTTCGAGAGCCTCGCGTCGCTGGGGTGGCTCCGCATCGCCCGGGGTCCGAAGGCACACCGGGTCCTGGTCAGGCAGGAGGGACCACGGCGTGCCGACATCGCGCACTTCTTCACCGCCCAGCAGTGGGAGACGTGCAACCAGCGGATCTTCCGTGACTGGCTGCTGACACATCCGCAGGACGCCGCGCGCTACCTCGACGTCAAGAGGGCCGCCGCAGAAGCCGCGACCGGGATGCCCGACTACACGGCCCGCAAGACTGCGGTGGTGCAGGACATCGTCGACCGTGCCCGCGCCGCCCGCGGGCTCCCGCTGGTCGACGTCTGGGAGACGTAGCCGCTTCGCCGGGCCGATGAGTCCGCCCGCTCCCCCGGGTCTACCCGACGAGGCACAGACCACTCATCAGGGAGCACACCATGGGCATCATCCAGATCGAGCTGTTCGCCACCCTCGACCTCGTCGCGCAGGCACCGGGCGGCCCCGAGGAGGACCCCGATGGCTTCCCGTTCGGCGGCTGGCAGGCGCCCCTGATCGACGACGTCGCCGGCACCCAGATCGACGCCGCCTACGAGGGCACCGACGCCCTGCTGCTGGGCCGGCGCACCTACGACATCTTCGCCGCCTACTGGCCGCACCATCAGGGCGACGAGGACTCCGGGATCGCCGAGCTCTTCAACCGGGTGCCCAAGTACGTGGCCTCCCGCGGCACGCCCGACCTCCCGTGGGCCGGGTCCACGCAGCTCGGCCCCGACCTGCCCGCCGCCGTCCGCGAGATCCGCGACCGCCACGAGAGCATCCGGGTGGTCGGCAGCGTGAACCTGGTGCAGACCCTCCTGCGCGAGAAGCTCTTCGACCGCCTCGACCTGTGGGTGCACCCCATCGTGCTGGGCGTGGGCAAGAAGGTGTTCGACGACGGCGCGGTGCCCTCCAACCTGTCGCTGCTCGCACCGCCGGCGTCCACCCCGAACGGCACGGTGTACCTGCGCTACGGCCTGGAGGACGGCGTCCCGGCCACGGGCGACATGGGCGCCCCGGACCGCGGGGTGTGAGCTGCCGGGTCACGTGCGGCGGGGTCACCCGCAGCGCCCGGCAGCGTGAACGTAGGGTTGGTCGCACTCTGAGCGCCCAGAGTGCGACCAACTCTACGTTCGTCTGCACCGGCCGCGGCGGGTGGGCGCGCGCCGGGCGGCAGCCAACGTCACCGACCGTAGCGGCCCGCCAGCGCTCCCCGGAGCTCCGCGCGGAACCGCTCGTCGGCCTCGATGACTGACCCCTGGATACCTCCACGGACCAGCCGTCGGTCCTGGTCGATCACCTCCTGCCAGCGCCGCACGCTCGCCTCGGACAGCAGCGGGGCAAGCGTGGCCAGCGCCGTCACCGTATCGGCCTCGCTGTACTCGCCCGCCTGGCCGGCGAGGCGTTGCGCGACCTCGTCGACAGCGACGTCGCAACCGGCCCCGACCAGGGCCGTCGCCGCGGCCGCGAGCGCGATCGGATCGGCCAGGAAGCTCCGCACACTGGCCTCGACGGGTGCCGCTGCGGGGCCCAGCCGGGCCGCGGCTCGCGCGGCTGCCGCACACTGGTAGCCCCACCAGCTGTAACGGTCCCGGCCCGACAGCCGGTCGGCGACCTCCGTCACCGCCCCGAGCACGAGCGAGGGGTCGTTCGTGCGCTCCCATACGGCCTGTGCCGCGACCAGCTTCCGGTCGATGTCCCGAGTGGTGAGCTGGCCGTAGGGCGGTAGCGGCGCCGCCGCGAGCTCGCGCAGCTCCTCGATGCCGGGCTCCTCCGTCATGCGGAGCGCCTGGGCGATCGTCGGCTCACCGAGCTGGAACGCAGGCGTCCGGCTCGGGCGCAGGCCCATGGCCTCCGCCAGGCGGCGCCCGTCGTCGTCGTCCGCGTGCTTCACGGCGAGGGAGCGCAGCAGTTGAGTCGCGGCACGGGACGCCTCGACGGCACGGCGTGCGGCCCAGAGCACCGCGCGCAGGTCGGCGGTGTCACGCTCGGCGGCGTCGAGCAGGAGCCTGGCCGCCTGGCCACCCTGCTCGCCGTCACACAGGTGACCAACCACCCAGGACAGGGGTTCGGCTCGGTCGATGCCGAGCATGCGCGCGCTGATGCCGGTGTAGTCCCTGACGGACAGGAGCGCCTCCCGCGTGCGGTCGTTCCACGGCAGCCCGGCGTCCAGCGCGGCGAAGACGCTCGCCAGGCGCACCGCGTCGGCGCCGTCCCCCTGGGCTGCCGTGATGAGCGCCTCACGGCCCGGCGCACCGCAGCGCACCAGGGCGATCAGCGCCTCGGCACGTACGAGCTCAGCCGAGTCGCGCTCCAGCACCGTTCGCAGGGTGGGCAGCACGTCGGGGGTGCGGGCCTGGCCGATGGCGTGCACGGTGGCCTGCCGCACGTCCACGTCCGGGTGGGACGCGAAGGGTAGGAGGCGGCCGACCTCGGCGCGGACGGCGTCGCGCACGTCCTCCTCCGCGCCGGGGGCTGTGTCATCGCTCGCCGCCATCGCGCCGAGCAGCCAGATGCACTGCTTGGATGCCGCACCCGCGGCCGCGAGACGAGCGAGGAACGGGACCACCGCGGCCGAGGCCGAGTACACGGTGCCCTGATGACAGATCGAGCCCCACAGGTCACCAGCGGCGTTGTCGGTCCCGGCGGCGACGTCGAGGGCGAGTGCCCGGAGCATCTCCGGAAGGTCGGTGGCCTCCCCGTAGGCGTGCGAGACGGTGGTCCAGTCGAAGGCTTCGACGGCGGCCAGGACGGCGGCCACCTCGGCGCTCGGGGATGTGATCTGCTGCGACATGGCGGACACCATGCCACCCGCCACTGACACACTTGAGAGCCCGGCCCACGGCGCCCGACGAACGTAGGCACCGTCGCACTCTGAGCGCTCAGAGTGCGACCAACCCTACGTTCGCCGGCCCGCCCCGCCGGTGGGGCGGGGCGACGGGGCTAGACGGCGTAGGCCTGCGCGTACTCCGGGCTCGGCGGGATCGGCTGGATGACGTCGAGCAGCACGCCGTCGGGCGCCGGCACGATGAAGTGTCGCTGCCCGAAGTCCTCGTCCCGGAGCGCCAGCACCGGGGACAGGCCGAGGTGCTCGGTCAGGCGCGCGTGCACGGCGTCCACGTCGTCGACCTCGACGTTGACGAGCACGCCGCGCGGGAGCGCGCGGTATCCCCCGGGAACCGTCGGGTGGTCGTGGGCGACCACGGCGAGCTCGAACGCGCCGAGGCGCAGGCTGACGTACCAGTCGGACTCGTAGGTGGTCTCGAACCCGAGCGCGTCGCGGTAGAAGGCCGCCGCGGCGGCGACGTCCTGCGCCATGAGGACCGGGTAGAGCCTGGTGACGGACATCGGACGCTCCTTTACGTACACTGCGTATGTAACGAGACCCACGATACATACGCTCCGTACGTAAAGGAAGAGCCGTGCCCCGTGCCTCCGCGGCAGCCGCTGCCCACACCGCCCGCCAGGTGCTCGACTCGGCGACCGACCTGTTCGCCGAGCGCGGCTTCGCCGCGGTCTCGCTCGACGACGTCGCGCACGCCGCCGAGGTCACCCGCGGCGCGGTCTACCACCACTACCGGAACAAGCAGGGGCTGTTCCTGGCGGTCGCGGCCCGGCTCCAGGCGCAGGTAGCCGATGCCGTCGTCGCGGCCGCTGACGGCGCGGGCAAGGACGCGCGCGAGCAGCTCCGCGCGGGGTCGCACGCTTTTCTCGACGCCATCACCGCAGGTCCGGCCCTGCGGGTGCTGCTCGTGGACGCCCCGGCCGTCGTCGGCTGGGCGGAGTGGCGGCGGCTCGACGAGGCGAACTCGGCGGCACACCTGCGCGAGGCGCTCCGCGAGGTCGGCATCGCCGACGACCTGCTCGACGCCCTGACCGCACAGCTCTCCGGCGCCATGAACGAGGCCGCGCTCTGGGTCGCGCAGCAGCCGGACCAGGCGGCGTCGGCGCCGCAGGCGCACGCGGCGCTGGACCGCCTGCTCGCGGCGGCCCTCCCCTGAACCAGGGCCAGGCCACCCACTGCTGAGGAAGGTTCAGCAGGCTCCGGGCGACCGCTTCCGCAGCGGTAACGGTCGCCCGGGGCCTGCTGAACCCAGCTCAGTCCAGGCCGACGGCACGCGGCTCAGCCCGAGCGGCCCGTGCGCATCGCGCCGACGATCAGCACGATCCCCACGACGGCGAGGATCGGCCCGACGATCGCCCACAGCGCCACGCCCGTCATCGGGCTGCCGGCGAGGTAGCCGAGCCCCTGCACGGTGAACACACAGCCGATAGCGACGAGCACCAGGCCGGCCACGATCAGGCCAGATCTCATCGATGCCTCCGAGGACGAGGACCAGTCATCTCGACCGTACCGTCAGTACTTGTGGGTGCCCAGGGTGGTCGACGAGATCATCGCGTCGTCGCTGTAGCAGTAGCCCCAGCCCTCGCCCGGCTCGACGGAGCGCATGAGCGGGTGCCCCGAGTCCTTGAAGTGGGCGGTGGCGTGCTTGGCCGGGGAGGAGTCGCAGCAGCCCACCTGCCCGCACACCAGACAGCTGCGCAGGTGCACCCAGGTGCCGCCGAGGGCCAGGCACTCGGGGCAGCCCTCCCGGTTGTCGGGTTCGAGGACCGCGACCTGGTCCAGATGCGTGCACTCGTCGGTCATCGTTCGATCCTCACGTCGCTCCGGTGGGTCTCCCGCCGCGTCCGGTACCACCCGCTGCGGATGGCACAGAGTCTAGGCCGGGGACGACGCCGGCGGCGGGCCGCCGCGGGTGCTCTCGCGCGCCGTGATCCCGTGGGGCACCACCACGTGCTCCGCCGGCGCGTCCGGCTCGGCGATGCGCCGCATCACCAGGCGCACCGCCTCCGCGGCGAGCCGGGGCAGGTCAGGGGCCACGGTGGTCAGCGACGGCACGGAGAACTCCCCGTCCTCGATGCCGTCGAAGCCGGCCACGGCCACGTCGTCGGGCACCCGCAGCCCGCCGTCGTGCAGGGCGCGCAGCGCGCCCAGGGCCATCAGGTCGTTGAAGCAGAACACCGCGTCGAAGTCGACGCCGCGGGCGATGAGCTGCGCCACGGCGTCGGCGCCGCTGGCGCGGTGGTAGTCGGTGCACTCGACCACGAGGTCCGGGTCCACGGCCACGCCGGCCTCGGCGAGCGCGGCCAGGTAGCCCTCGCCGCGCAGCCGCCCCGTCCCGGCACCACTCTGCAGACCGATCCCCGCGATCCGACGTCGGCCCAGGCCCAGGAGATGCCGCGTGACGTCGCGGGCCGCCGCCACGTTGTCCACGCCCACGTGGTCCACGCCCGCCGGCTCCCCGTACTCCCCCAGCAGCACCAGCGGCGTCCCGTCCCGCCGCTCCGCGACCTCCGCCACCGACGTCACCAGCGGGCTGAAGACGACGCCGTCGACCAGGTGGCTCGGCAGGCCGTCGAGCACCGCGCGCTCCCCCGCCAGGTCGCCCGACGTCTCCTCGATCAGCACCGACTGCCCCACCGCCCGCGCCGCCGCCGCGAGCTCGGAGGCCAGGCCCGCGAAGTAGGGCGACGTCAGCTCGGGCAGCGCGATCGCCAGGAACCCGGCCCGCCCGTGCCGCAGGCTGCGCGCCGACGTGTTGGGGCGGTAGCGCAGCTCCGCGATGGCGGACTGGACCCGCTCCCGGGTCTCCGGCCGCACGTTCGGGTGCCCGTTGATCACGTTCGACACCGTCTTGAACGAGACCCCGGCGCGTTCCGCCACGTCGCGCAACGTCACCCTCACAGATAGCCCCTGACCTGGCCGCGAACTCGATCCGCCCGCGCCCCGCGGCCCGGCGGAGCAGCGCTCCGTGCGGGTCGGGACACTGCTCCGACAAGGCTAGACCACTGCCAGGTCCCGCCGGGCTGACGGCCGGGCGGTGGCCAGGCGGACGGCGGACGACGGCGGGGTGGCCCGCCGCGCGGGGTTAGCCTCGCACCGGCGCGCCCGCTCGGGCCGCGCCGGCGTGACAGCCCGGAGAGGAACAGCAGTGGAACGCAACCAGGTCCGCGAGACGACCGACCAGGACGAGGCGGTCGTGCTCCAGCTCATGACCGAGTACATGACGTGGGCGCTCGCGACCTTCGAGGAGACCTACGGCTTCGCGATGGGCCTCGACGCGCGGCACACGAGCGCCGACCTGGACAAGTTCCGCCGGCCGACCGGCCTGATGGGACTCGCCGAGGTCGACGGTTCACCCGCCGGCGTCGCCGCGCTGCGCGCGCAGGACGACGGCGTGGTCGAGATCAAGCGCATGTTCGTGCGCCCCGAGCACCGCGGGGAGCATGTGGGCTCCGCGATGCTGGACTGGCTGCTGGAGCGCTCGCGCGCGGACTTCGGGGCGCGGACGGTACGGCTGGACAGCAACCGCTTCATGACCGGGGCGCACCGCCTCTACGAGTCGCGCGGGTTCGTCGAGCGCACGCCCTACCCGGGCTCCGAGATCCCCGGCGAGCTCCAGCACCTGTGGCGGTTCTACGAGCTGTCGCTGGACTGACCACTCCCGGCCGGCGCCCCTCCGAACCCTTCACCGCCCCTTGCCGACCGCAGGTTATCCGTTGTAACTTCGCGCGTGGTTATCCGTTGTAAAGGAGCGACGGCCACGTCATCGAGGACGTGGCGCGCGGCCGCCCGAAGGGACGATCACCCATGGAGATACGGTTCGTAGCCGCCCTCGCCACGCTCGCGCTGGTCGCCGGCGCCGTGGCCCTGCCCGGCACGGGAGGCGCCCCGCCCGCGGCGGCGGCCACCGACCGGGCGGCCGCCGACCAGGCCGCACCACCGGCGTCGGGCACCACCTATACCAACCCCGTCACGGACCCGTTCTCGGACACCTACGCCGACCCGGCCGTGATCCGCGGCAAGGACGGCTGGTGGTACCTGTACGCGACCAGCGATCCCCTGGTGTCGGGCGGCCCGTTCGGCAACATGCACGTGGCGAAGTCCCGTGACCTGGCGAGCTGGGAGTACGTCGGCACCATCTTCGACGGCGAGAACCGGCCCGCGTGGGCGGCGGAGGCGTCCTACTTCTGGGCGCCCGACATCCGGTACGTGGACGGCCAGTACGTCATGTACTACACGGTCACGGACACGGCGGCGAACCCCGACGCGTGGGACTACACGATCGGCGTGGCGACGGCGCCCACCCCGACCGGCCCCTGGACCGACTCCGGCGGTCCGGTCCTGGACCCGCGTCCGGCGCCGGGCGGCGGTTACCTCAACACGATCGACCCGGCCCTCTTCGCCGACGACGACGGCTCGCGCTACCTCTACTTCGGCGGCTTCAACGGCGGCATCTGGGTCACGGAGCTCGACGAGACCGGCACCCGCGCCGTGGGCGAGCCCACGCGCGTGACCGTCGCGGACCGTTACGAGGGCGCGTTCGTGGTCAAGCGGGACGGCTGGTATTACCTGATGGGGTCGTCGGCCAACTGCTGCTCCGGCCCCGTGACCGGGTACAGCGTGTACGCGGGCCGGTCGCGCTCGCCGCTCGGCCCGTTCACTGACCACGAGGGCGTCGGCATGAACGAGTCCCGCGTGGGCGGCACCCTCGTCGTCGCGCAGAACGGCAACAGGTGGATCGGCGTCGGGCACCACGCGGTGTTCTCCGACGTGTCCGGGCAGGACTGGATGCTCTACCACGGCATCGACCGCGACAACGCGTGGCTGAACCAGCCCGGCGGCGTGAACCGGCGTCCGACCCTGCTGGACCGGCTCGACTGGATCGACGGCTGGCCCGTGGTCAACGCGGGCGCCGGCCCGAGCGAGGGGGCGCAGACGGCGCCGGCGGCCGCGAGCGAGTTGGGCATCGTCAGCGCCGACCCCGCCTCGGGGCACGCGCTGCGGCGCGTCACGGGCACGCTGGCCCGGGGTGCGGACGACGCCGGCGACGCCGGCGCGATCGCGCGGCTGGTACCGGACCGGCGGCACGCCGCCGTCATCCAGACCAAGGCCGCCCCGCGGGACGTGCAGGTCGAGACCGACGTACGCCTGCCCGACGCCGAGGGGTCGTTCACGGTCACGGTCGGCGGTCCCGGGTCGGCCGGGGTGTCGGTGCGGCTGGACGCGCAGGAGCGCGAGCTCGTCGTCGGGCAGGGGCGGCAGCAGGTGCGGACGACGGTTCCCGCGAACACGGACCTGACCTCGTGGCACGTGCTGAGCGTCGAGGCGCGCGACGGCGTGGTCGCCGCGCGGCTGTCGTCGAGCGGCCTGGGCGACGTGGACGCCGAGGCGCGGTTCGAGCCGCGGACGCCGCTGCCCCGCAAGGCGACGGTGCGCCTGACGGCCGACGGCGCCGAGGCGCAGCTCGACAACCTGACCGTCGTGGCGGCGCACCAGCCGGTGACCGAGCGGGTCGCCGAGCCGCAGGCGGGCGCCGTCACGTTCGCCGAGGAGTTCGACGGCGCACTGGACGAGGGCTGGCGCTGGCAGCACTCCCCCGCCGCCGTCGACGTCGCGAACGGCGCCCTGACCTGGCCGCTGACCGGCCACGACCTGGTGGGCACCCGGAACGACGCGCCGGTGCTGCTGCGCGACGCGCCCGACGGCGACTACGTGCTGGAGGCCACCGTGCGCCTGCCGCTGGGCGAGGACACGGTGCGCAACTTCCAGCAGGCGGGCCTGCTGGTGCACGCGGGCGACGACGACTTCCTGCGGCTCGGCTCCGTGGCGATCGGTCGGACCCGCCAGGTCGAGTTCGGCAAGGAGCTCACCGCCGACGGCGCTGTCCGGTTCGGCGGCTTCGTCTCGGGACCCGTGGCCGACACCATGCACCTGCGGCTGTTCCACACCACCGACCCGGCCACGGGCGAGCACCGGTACCGGTCTGCCACCTCCCGCGACGGCGACCACTGGCGGTTCGGCGCGACCTGGACGCTGCCCGCCGACACCGACCCAGCCATCGGGATCTACGCGGGCGGCGGCGCGTCGCCCGCGGTCAGCGCGGTGTTCGATAACGTGCTGATCCGCGAGCTGGACTAGCCGGGCCAGCTGATCCGGGACCTGGGCCAGAGCCGCGACATCCCCTGGCCGCCCCTCCCCTTTGAGGCCCGGGTTTCTTCGCTTTGAGCTGGCTCAAAG